>DATEDU010000198.1:0-52192 GCA_035281525.1 Pyrinomonadaceae bacterium
CGAATCAGGTAAATGTGCCCCAACCTGACCGGCGCATTCGCAGATTGCCGAAGTTCGCCGAACAGTGCGGCGGCCTCTTTAAGCGGCTGTAGTTTTTCGTGGGGATTATCCTGCTTGAGAATCATGATCGTATCGCCTTGAAGCCGTAATGACGCAAAGCCCTCACCACCATCGTCGGCGTCTTCGAAACCATACCGGTTTCGAAGTTCAAGCGGTGTTCCGAGATCAACGATTGCCGCTACCCGGTTAGCCTCGGTTGCCGTCACGAAGCTGCCATCGCCCGAAAGGACGAACGTAAGATCGCTACAGCGATTTCCCCAGCGATTCTTTTCAATCGACAAGCCTGCGCGGCCATCGCGAAAACAGAGGGCTCGAGCAAGTGGATCCAGGGCATATAACGTAAATATGCCTCCGCGCGCTTGCCGCTCTTGATTCTGCTGCCGGCTGGCTCCCAATGATGCTTCCTGCGCATTCGCCAAATTGAAAGAACCCAGCGCCAGGAAGGAAACTACTGCACTGATAAGGAATTTTTTGATATTCATGCAATTACATAACCCCGGTACGATCAAAACCAAACTTCATCAATTGCCCCGCGGTGTACCAGCAGGCAGGGTGGCCAGGGGGAATTTGTCATCGCGAACGTGGCGGTCCTCATTTAACCGCCTGAGTTCCTTAAAGAAAACAAACGGAATGAACGGCGGCTGATTCTGCTCAGCGATCCAGTCGTGCTCGTTGTAGTAGAGCTTATACAATTCGAACTCCTCACTGCATTGATTGAGAGTTTCGGTAACTGCCTTTACCAGCAGAATATTATTCAAGGCATTTTCACCATATAACAACTCGTCATTCCGAGCCCGCCGCTCCCAGGTCCGCAAGATCTTCAAACCTCTCTCATACTGAGGCGCGTTGATTTCCAGGCGCAACATCACCTCCGAATCATTCCGAGGCTCTCTCAAATCCTTATAGGCTTCCGCAGGGACCACCCCAAAAGCGTGCTTGCCGTGGTTTGAGTACGTGCCCACAGCATCAACCTGAGACTCGCGGCCGCCCACTTTAACTAAAATCGGAAAAGCCGATCCGCTTTTGTCGTAAAACTCTCCGCGCCGTGCGACGAAAATGATGAAGTAGCGATTGGGATCGACCTTGGTCCAAAGGACTTTCCCGTAGCCTGGCATCTCGCAAGTCATCGATGTTTCAGTACGATCAAGGATCTTGATTGAACTCTTCCCGTAGAGAAACACCTTGTTCTTTTTAGTTGTGTTTATGGCGATCGACTTCGGCGCTTTAGGATCATCGAGCTCGTAAGTTGCGCTGCCAACCTCCTCTGATTCTGAAGGCTGACCTGAGTCGTAAGAACCCAGCACGGTGACGGTTCCGTCTGCAGCAAAACGATAAAGGACCTCCGTACCGCCGGTCGTAACCGCTTTCCAGGTACCGATGATGTTGAACTCGCAACCTTGCTGACCGGCTGCTGTCCCGGTGGAGGCCAGTAAGACGAGTGCGACCAAAGCCAGAACTACAGGACGTTTCATACGATACCTCTAGAAGATAGATGACTAAGAATAGAAGCCACGTCGCCGCAGCTCCTATTCTTAGTTCAGTACGTTGCTGTCAAGTTGCCAGGTGGGCTCCTAACACTTAACTTCCGATGAGGAACGTGTCTCGGACGTAGCCGTACTTCTTGACCTGCTTTTCTATGACGACTTTCTTAGCCAGCATCTCCTTCCACCTTTGCGCCTCTGATTTCGGCGGATCAGCCCAGCCGATATGCGCCAGGATTGACGGCATGCTGGCAAACGCCTCGACCATGGTCCACACATTAGTCGAATCATTGATGATTCGCAGTGTTCCCGCGTGCATGGCGGAATCCAGGTCAAAGCCCGGGTGCTTCATGCGGAAAAGTCTAAAGCGAATCGTTTCAAGATCGTATGCGTCTCCAGTCAAAAACTGCCAGCCTGGTAGATTGGCTTTGCGCGCCTTCGCGTAATGCATCAGCGCGGCTGGCGTGTCTGTTTCCGGCTTTACCGTGAGCGAATAGAAAAAGAGGTCTTTGCCCATCCGAGGCTTCAGCTCCTTGTACACCCTGAGCAACGTTGCGGTAACCATCGGACAAGCGCCATGGCAGTCAGCGTACATGAAATTGATCACTACCTGACGGCCCCTGATGAGGTCATCATAAAACCTGACCTCCTTGTTTTCATGCGTCCGGAGCACGGCGTTCGTGAAGCGCCTAACTCCCGACGATGCAATGTGCGGCGTGAAGGTCAGCTTGCTTTTGACGCCGGTTACTAGCTCTCTTCTCTTCATTACGCCACCTCCTCCTTCCGATTGCGTGCTTCTTCGTCAAGTCTGTACGCTTCCGCCAGGCGTTCATCTTCTTTCCTGAGTTGTGCCTGCGAATCCTCGATGCACTGGTCCATGCCAGCCTGATCCTGGACAATGTCCCATCGCACCATCATGAATGCGTCTTCGTGATTCATGTTGTGGCAATGGATCAGGTACTTGCCAATGAAGTCTCTGAACTGCATTCTGATATGTGCTTGCTGGTTCGATTCCAGCCGCATGACGTCTTTTCTGCCGGTCATCAGAGGCTGAACCGGCTTCTCAATGCCGTTGTGGAACAGCTTGTCGGTGCGAAACTCCTCGAAGTGGATATGTACCGGGTGCGTCCACGCAGGGGCGCCGACATCATTGGTCAGGTCCCACTTTTGAACGCTATTTCGCATAATGCAGTGGGCAGGGATGGCCGCGTCGAATGCCCGCTCGTTAATCCTGAACAGCCTCGGAACTGCCGTTGCTGGATCGCGGATGAAGCGCCACTGAAACTCGGTATCCACCGCCGGAACTGTGGGATACGTAGTCAGTTGTGTTGATGCCGTAAAATCCGGAGTATCGGGTGGGAACCACCACTCCTGGGCGACGACATTAAATTGCATCACGACGTTCTCAATGGCCAGTCCGGTCGGCAACACATCGGGTGATGGGTTTCCGACAAACTGCGCGGCAGTCTCCTTCAAATAGAGCTTGGAGCCAGGCGCAAAACCGCTGAAGTCAATGACAACGTCATACCGTTCTGCCACGCTTATCCTCAGCGCACCGCTAGGATTCGAGTAATCCTGAGCCCTTGAATTGCTGTTGTTAATGTTGGCGGCGGTAGCATCGACCGGGATCGGGTTCTGGAGGAAATTGGCGTCGGTGGCCACCACCCACATGGTGTGGGTTGATCCGTCGGGTTTGATCACGAAGAGGTCCCAGGTCTTGGTGGGCCCGGTGTTCAGCATCCGGAAGCGATACTTGCGCGGTCTGACGTTCATTTTCGGTTGTATCTTCCCGTTGACAATCCATTTGTCTCCGGTGGGCGCACCATCTCCCACTTCGTTGAACGCTTCGGTACGTCCATTCGCGGTAGCACAGAAAAGTTTGTCAGTGAATATCAGCGGAAAATCGGTTAGACCGTAGTAGCCTGGCAGCCGGAGAGAGCCCGATGTGTTGAATTCGTGACCGGGATCCTTTGAGTCATATACCAGGAACATCCCGTTCAGGCCCAGGTAATTGTTGTTTGCCGTAAATGCGGCACGGTGGTCGTGAAACCAGAAGCTGTGCATCGCTTCCTGTTCGTCACCATCAGGCGGAAACGCGTCATAACCGGCGTAGATGTTGACGTAGTGATTGTCCTTCCACTCGTTTCTGAAGAAAAAGTCGCCCGCGAATCCATCGCTCTCCGACCCGTGGTGACCGTTGTGCAAGTGGATCGTAATTTCGTTCTTGCCAAAGGTCGTCGTCGTTTCCGGCAAACTGTTGCGGAAGCGCACGATCGTCGGGTGGTTATAGACGTTTAGCACAGTCGGCGCCGGATACTTGCCGTTGAAACCCCAGATGTACGTCGGCGAATAGTCCGTGTGGAAAGTATGCTCGGCGGCTTTGGCTTCGAGCTCATACTCGACTTCCGGCAGAAACTCTTCCCAACGCTGATGGTCAACGCGTAAAGCCTCGCCACCGGCTACGTTTTGTTCCTTGGTTGGCGCTGGATCCAAATCCTGCGGAATTGCCGGAAATGGCGCCGTAAAGGTATCGAGGAATGGCCTATGTGGCGGGCTGTTCTCGGGCTCTCCCGCTGCCCGACACTCTAAGAGATCCGGCTCAGTTACTACAGCCGTCGCGGCCAGACTCTTTCTCGAGGTCAGCATGGTCGGAGCTATAACCGTTGCTGCCCCAGCCGCGGCGCCTATCTTGAGGACGTCCCTCCTGCTGACCTTGCCCGATCCGTTTTTCTTAGCTCCCTTCTGGTGCTCTGCCCTTTTTCTAGGCATAGAATCTCCTTTCAGCCCTTAGAGGGGCCTCAATGTATAAGAAACCGCTGGCTAGTTGTTGCTGATCTTTAGACTGGTGGCCTTTGCGAAGTTGGCACCTGGTTCTTTACTCCCACGAAAGATGGTGAAAACTTTCGGCCTTGAGAGACCGACGGGGGAATTGCTTGAAAACTATGAACAGAAGTTCTTAGCGAAAAATTTCTGTCGGAATTTCCAAAGAGAACGTCGGGATAAAAGGAAGCGATAGACTAATATTCGAAATTTCGGATTGCAAGTTATGTTGCATGGCTGTTCTTGCTATTCGTTGGCCGATTTTGCTGCGCCATAAAAATCGGCAGAAGTTAATTCCAATTAGTAGTCGCTACACGAATGCCTCTGCGGACGACGCTGAATAAGATAAAAGATTTAGCAAGACGAAAGCGCCTACCTGAGCAGTCCTGGCGGCGCGCTGTGCCATCCGTTCACGAATGTCAACCAGGTTTTTCCCCTTGGAACCGTTTGGCCCACCAGCATAAAACCGCATGCGATATTCCGTAGGCGCTGCTCCATAGACCTTCTTAAAATCCCTTACAAAGTGACTCTCATCTTTCAACCCGACATGAAAGCCTATTTCCTTGATGCTTAAGTAACTTGTTTCCAAGAGATACCTGGCTCGCTCCATCCTCAGAAGTCTTAAGTATTTAATGGGCGACATTCCCACGTCCGAAGTAAAGATGTGGCCGAGTCGCCAGACCGACAGGTTGACCGAATTTGCGAGCTCGTTGAGTGAAATCTCTCTGTGGAGATTGTCTCGCATTAATTGCTGAATTTTTTCAACTCTTTGATCCACTAGGGCTCCTTTGCAAGGCCGAGATGAGTAAAGTAGGCCTTATGATCTTTTTTGGAAGACCTAAGGTCAGGCTGAGTTCAGGTTAGAGACTCTTTGGCGAGGGGGAACAGCCAGAGAGAATGGCGTTGATTCCTGAACGGTGCTCTTTAGCTGGTTCGATTACCCATTTAGCTTGGCCCTCTTGAAACCTGAATGTTCACGCCGGCGATTTTTACACAAAAACGCAAAACACTTCAGACTGATTAAAAGGCAATGAGAGATTCAGTGAGAAGGATTCTCTCTCAAGTCTCTGGGCTTGGAGTTTTGCCCCGAGCTAGGGAGGCCGGGGCGTGTTACTAACTGAGGCGCGGAGAATTTATTACCGTAGCGACCAAAAGTCAAGACCTTGATTGCACCATGCGGTTGCCTTTTCAGGTCACTATTTTGCCATATCGATAAACGTTCTTGCCGCGTGGCTCAGGTGTTTATCTTTTCGGTGCACGATCTTTAGATCGCGACTGATTTTAAAGCCAGGAATGCGAGGTGTGACAAGAGTCTTGGCTTTTAATTCACTCTCCACAGCAAACTTCGATATGAAAGCGATCCCCAACCCGCTTTGAACTGCTTTCTTCAAGGACTCGGGATTCTCCATTTCCATGACTGTTTGGAGTTTTAATCCTGACTTCTCTAAATGATGAATGACAGTTGCTCGCGTTGCTGACCCGGATTCGCGCAAAACAAACTGTTCCCTCTCCAAGTCAACCTTCGATACTGATTTCTTTCTTGTTAGATAATGCCCGGGTGGAACAATCAGGACCAATTCATCTAAGAGCCAAGGCAGTACGTCGATCGCATCGCCAATCAAGTGGCCCCCTACAAAGCCGAAATCAAACTCGTTTCTTATTACTCCAGCTTCGATTTCCCGCGTGTCTTTGATACCAAGGTGGATCTCTATCTTCGGGTAACGTTCCTTAAATCGAGCGATCGTCTTCGGAATAATGTACATGCCCGGCGTGGTGCTTGCGCCGATTCTCAGTGATCCATGCTGCAATCCTTGTAAATCCTGAATCGCTTGTTCCGCATCCTGAACTGCCGTGATCACACATTGAGCGTATTGCATCAGCAAGAGTCCCGCATCGGTTAGCGCCACTTTTTTTCCGAGTTGTTCAAAAAGCCTCACCCCTAATTCAGTTTCCAATTGCCTAATTCGAATGGACACGCTCGGCTGGCTGAGATGAACCTCTTCGCCGGCACGGGTGTAGTTCAGATGCCTGGCGACGCTGATGAACACTTGTAAGTCGCGGACTTCCATTGAATGCATTGTAAAAGACTATGGTAATGATTGAAACAATTCATTTCGCCAATATTCAGATCTCCACTACTATGCCGAACAAATGGAGGTGATCGTGCGATGAGGCTGGTCAAACTTGCGTCAATCGCTATCGGACTTTTGTTGTTTGCAGCTCTGTCTGATGCGCAAACCAAGCCCACGGTGGACGTATGGGCACCAATGAGATTCTTTGTCGGCGAATGGGAAGGAACAGGCGAAGGCAAGCCTGGCGTCTCGAAGACTCAGCGTGAATACAGTTTCGTTCTAAATAACAAATACATACAGGTTCGCAATCGCAGTCAGTACGATCCGCAACCAAAGAATCCGAAAGGTGAGAATCATGAAGACTGGGGAATGATCAGCTTTGATCGAGGTCGAAAGCAATTCGTGTTGAGGCAATTCCATGTTGAAGGCTTTGTGAACCAGTTCATCATGACCAGCTCGAGCAGCGACGGCAAAACATTCACCTTCACTTCTGAAAGTATCGAAAACATTCCGGCAGGATGGCGTGCACGCGAAACATACAAACTAGTAAGCGCCGACGAATTCATTGAGGTTTTCGAGTTAGCACAACCCGGCAAAGATTTTGAGGTGTACGTTACGAACAATTACCGGCGCAAGAAATGAGGTAGATTCATGAGTCATGTTCAGTCTGCCGTTACCTTGGACGAATGGCGCAAGACGGCGACGTATTGGGCCAGGCACCACCACACAATTCGAACGATGTTCGCGCCTCTAACCAGAGCGCTCATCGAGCACGCAGGCATCGTTCAAGGACAGTCGATCCTCGATGTAGCCGGAGGTGCCGGCGAACCTTCGCTGACAATCGCTGAAACGGTTGGGCCTCAGGGTTCTGTCATGTGTACGGATCCCGTGGCGGAAATGGTTGAAGCGGCCGAGGTGGAAGCCGCTACTCGCGCTCTTACGAATGTCGAATTTCGACAATGTACGGCTGATGCGTTGCCGTTCCCTGACAATTCATTTGACGCTGTAGTTAGCCGGCTGGGCGTCATGTTTTTTCCAGATCCAGTCATCGGATTGCGGGAGATGTTGCGCGTAACTAAACCGGGAGGCCGGATTGCGCTGGCCGTCTGGCACAAGAGCGAACTCAATCCATACTCTTATTTGGTCACCGGCGTGATCTCTCGCCATGTTCAATCACCTGCCGTCGATCCGGATGCGCCTGATGCCTTTCGCTTCGCAGAGCTTGGGAAGCTTGTTCGCATTCTCGAACGTGCGGGTGCGACTGATGTAACTGAAGATGTGATTAAATTCGATATCGCTGCGCCGCTCTCACCGGAAGAGTTTTGGACCATGCGCTCTGAAGTATCAGAAACCTTACGTGAGAAGCTTCGGAATATCTCTCAGGAGGAGAGGGAACAAATTGCGGCCGAAGTACAGGAAGCAGTGAAAGATTTCTTTCCGGAAGGCCATATGAGATTTCCCGCACAGATGATTGTTGTGACCGGGAGCAAACCGAGGTAGCGATCTGTTATGAGCGGTCATCTACTTCTTTCCGTTACAATCTTGTTTGCGGTCGCATCTGCGAACTGCGTTCAAACAGAGACACAGGTTCACACTCCTTCAACACCACCTCGAGAGATCTGGAAATACGACACAGGCGGTTGAGTGTTCTCTGTGCCTGCGGTCGCAGGTGATTCCGTTTTCATCGGTTCCTGCGCAGGTACCTTCTACGCACTCAATAAAACTACTGGCCAGCTGCAATGGAGTTATGACATCACAAAAGACGGGAAGCAGATCAGTTTCCACGGAAACCCGTTGATTACCGGTGACTTGATCCTGATCGGTACTGATCGAAGCTGCGATCCTGAGGGCATCGGACATGTTTATGCGTTTGAGCGAAGCACGGGTAACGTGCGATGGAAGTACAAGTCAACTAGTGTGCCGACTGACATCGTGCAAGTTGGGTCGAATATCTACTTCGGCAGTTTTGAACATCGGTGGTATGCGATAAAACTTCAAAACGGCGAGGTAGGTTGGGAGTTTTCGACAGGCACAACGAATCCGGAGTGCATATTTCCCAGATCGCCGGTGGCTGATGAACAACACGTTTACATACCAGGTCTCGACGGCATCATCTATTCTCTTGATGCTTTGTCTGGTCGAATTCAATGGAAACGCAAGCTGTCTGCCGCGCCTTCCACCTCACTCGTCCTGAAAGATAAATCATTATTTGTAGGGACGAGTGACAAGCGGATTTACCGGCTCAATTCGCAGACAGGCGAGACGCAGGCTGAGCTACCAGTCGAGGCACAGCCAGTCGGAAGGCTGACGTTAACGGCAGACTCGTTACTCTTCTTTTTAGAGAACCAGTCGGAGCGCGCCGGTTACATCGTTTCAGTCAGCCCCGATCTCGCTAAAGTGCGATGGACGCAAAAATCATCACCTGATTGGGCTTCGGAGCGTCCTCACGTGACACGGGGCGTAGTCCTCGCCGGAAATTGTCGAGGCGAATTGGCTGCGTTTCGAGCTTCTGATGGAGCGCCGCAATGGAAAGTAAATCTCAAAGGATGCATACGCAGCATCGGAGACTCCGGCGACACTATGTTCGTAGGCGTGCAGGAAGGTACTGTTTACGCTTTGCGTTATTGAAGAGTGCCTTGCACGGCAAGGTTCAAGGTGCTTTCATCTCATTTAGTAAAGCATCCAACTGACTGTTGAGTTCGTTAAGCTTCGCCTGCGACGCTTGCAACTCGGTTTCTAATGAAGCTTCGCGGGTGCGTAGGCGTTCCTCTTCTGTTGCAAATCGCGCGAGCTGGCCTTTCATTGCTTTAATTTGATGTTCGATGTCCATTCGTCCGTTTGGATCAGTCGCTCTCTCCAGCAGTTCCTCGGCGTCTTTGATTTGCTGCTCCATCTGCGGCTTAGCGCTTCGCAAATCTGCAATTTGGGAACGAAGATTCTCAATTTGTCGGAGGCTGGTATCGACATGCGACTGTTGAATTCTGACGCGCTCGATCATTATCTGGAAGCGAGTGTGAGTGACAGTCGCTCTTTGAACTGCCAGACGCAGTTCGCGAACCTCAGCCAGCAACTGTCGCAGCGTCTTGTCGTAATCATTTTCAACCGATTCGCCAAGCTTGTTAGCCTGCGCCAGCACTGTCGTTGGAGAGGTGAAACAGATCATCACGAGACACGCTATACATCCAAGCATTAACTTGTCTAAAGCTGACATATGTGTTCCTTTCCCCAGTCGTATCACGACGGGCAGGATATTGGTTTATCTATCGCTCTCAGGTTTCATATACCGAGCTGGGAAACTTCCCTTCCATCGCGCCAATAAATAATCCACCGAAAAACGATCGTATTGACGTGGCATTATGAGAACAAATAAGAGTAGGGTGGTTGAGTTTGGTTGAGGCATAGATGAACGGCGCTAAACCCCTTCTATAACTCAGCCGAGCGCGGATATCATACAGCATCGCCAGTCCTTCGATGCGTATGTGCAGCCTAAGAATCCAACCGGAGGAAAAACCCTTGTCGACAAATACATTGAGGTTGTTAACCGCGGTCACCCTGTTTGTGGTCGCTCTTTTAATGTTGGCGGCCGCGCGTCCGTCACGCGCACAGGGTCAATGGAAATGGCCCGAGAAGCCGCAGAACCTACAAGTCTTGAATAAAGACTGGCCTGGATCCCGCCTTAGCCCCGTGATGCGAGGATTCACTCGAGCGTTGGGCGTGCGCTGCTCCTACTGCCACGTTGGTGAGGAGGGCAAAGATCTTACCACCTACGATTTTGTCTCTGATGCCAACCCAAATAAGAATCGTGCACGCGAAATGCTACGCATGCTTGGCTCAGTCAACGATCATTTAAAGAAGATCGAGCCCAGCGGCGACAAACGAGTGAACATGTGGTGTCATACCTGCCATCGTGGCCGTCCCAGACCAATGACGATCGAGGAGGAGCTCGCTGAACAATACAGAGCCAAAGGGATCGATGCGTCGCTTAATCATTATCAGCAGCTAAAGAAGAATTATTACGAACGAGGTGCCTACGATTTTTCGGAACGTTCGCTAAATAATTTCGGCTATGAGCTTCTGGAAAAGGACACGTCGGCGGCTATTCGTGTCTTCACTCTGAACACACAACTTTTTCCTAAGTCGTCGAACGTCTGGGACAGCCTGGCAGAGGCATCTCTAAAGAATGGGGATTCGAAGAATGCCAGACGTTATTATAAGACGGCGCTGAAGCTCGATCCCAAAAATGATAACGCGCGTGAGAATCTTAAGAAGCTGACGATCAAAAAGTAACCGAAGCTCGGTTGCGTGAGGTGTATCAACAGACCGGCTATAAAGCTGTCGAAGAGAAAAGTGACTGCCAATAACTACCCGCGAGCACAATCACCGATAGCTTGCGATAGGAGTGTTTTGTCTCCTGAGCAAAAAGAGACGCACCTGGCGAAGAGCCGTGAACTCTTCTCATATCTAATGGAAAAGCGAGAGCTGCCGGACGGATATGAGTTTCGTCTCGATGGGCCACATGCGATCGAGAAGGCAGCTGAATTCATATCGCTCGAAAAATTATGCTGCCCGTTTCTGGGTTTCACTATGGAGGTTGAGGCTGAGGGTGGGCCAGTGTGGTTACGTCTGACTGGCCGTGAGGGCGTCAAGGCTTTCATTCGCGAAGAGATCAGCGGTCTACTCGGCAGTGCCATAGATTGGCACATGACGTGACTCTTCAGGCTGTCCTCGCGAGACTGGCGGGGCGAGGGGCGCCCTGAATGCTAACCAGTTGCTGCGGCGAGCAACACACTCGTTCGAGACGCTGACGATCACGCTGCATCTCTGTATCGTTCTTCAGCCACGTCAGGACCTCAGTGAAGATGCGATCTGCGTTGTCATTCGAAGGGTGTGAAATTGAATAGTGCATCCATTTGCCTTCGCGTCTCGCCTTGACTAGTCCGGCTCGCCGCAAATATGCCAAATGGCGAGATATCTTTGGCTGATTGGGCCCAATCACGGCAACAAAGAAACACACACAGATTTCGTCCAGGGTCATTAGACTGAGCAGGCGGAGGCGTGTCCGATCAGCTAACGCTCTGAAGAACAATTCCATATCGAATTTCACCGCTTTCTTAGCCATTCCAGGATTTTCTCACTTGTCTACATAAATACGGCTTGACATATACGTCAAGGCGATCTACTCTCCCGCGTACATACGCATTAACGTATATGAGAATAAAGGAGAAGCCGCATGGAAAGCAAGACACAAGTAAATGCCCTGAAGGCGCATTTAGCTTTAAACGTTCGAAGCGTCGAAGCAAGTATCGAGTTTTACAAGAAGCTGTGGGGGATAGAGCCAAGTAAAGTAAGAACTGGTTACGCCAAGTTCGATGTGCAGAATCCGCCACTGAACTTCACACTCAACCAGCACTCTTTCACTGAGCGAGGAGCGTTGTCACACTTAGGGATCCAGGTGGCGTCGACCGAAGACGTGATGACGGTTCGTCGGAAATGGGAAAATGCAGGCCTTTTGACCAGAGACGAGTTGCAAACCAATTGCTGCTACGCGCTCCAGGATAAGGCCTGGGTGAGAGATCCTGACGGCAACGAGTGGGAAGTATTTGTTGTGCTGCAAGACAATCTCGCTGAAACCGCGCCGTGTGAATGCGGAGATAAAGTTACCGAACAGGCAACAGCAGTCACAACGGTTGCCGCATCGAGCTCTTGCTGTACAACCCAGAACTAATTCAGTGGGCGAAAACCGCCAAGTAGGGCAAGAGGCTCACTGATATTAAGGCGCATCCTCTTGCGGCTTTTGCCATTCCTGGGCGGGCTTCGGTGCGCGAGCCCTTTGCCTTGCCCGAATCTTTTTGGCTCCCACTAAAGCGTGTTCTATAGACAGTCGGAGGAACGCCATACGTCTTTTTAAAATCCCTCACAAAGTGACTCTCATCGTTAAGACCGACGTGGTATCCAATTTCCTTTATACTCAGATAGCTTGTTTCCAATAGGTGCCTGGCTCTTTCCATCCTGAGAACTCTTAAATACCTGATGGGCGCCATACCCACCTCCGATCTAAAAATGTGACCAAGTCGCCAAACGGAAAGATTAACGGATTGCGCGAGCTCACTAAGCGAGATCTCCTTGTGCAGGTTTTCTCGCATTACGCGCTGAATTTTTTCCACCCTTGGATCCAATTGAGAAACTCCTTTCGCCGGCCCAGGTGAGCAGGAGAATCTTCGGTCTACTTGAATAGACCGGCAGCTTGTTTGAAACAGAACTACCGTTGCAATGAGTAAAGGCAATTCGAGAGATGAGTGAAGAGGCGCTTATCTCTCAAGTTCTGGGCGTGTGAACTGACCCGAGCAGCGCAAAGCTTGGGTTGGTACCTAAGGAGGAAGGAAAATCTATTATCGAATCAAGTGGAAGTCAAGAAATATTCAGACTGGGAAAGACTCACCTTTCGGGCGAAGTAGTCAACGCAGCCCCTGCATCCATGCGACCTTCTACGTCTCCCTGAATCTCAACCGACATTTTCTGAATGTGCTGCACGAGTTTGTCGCTGCGCAGATTAGGATAGGTCGCGCGTAACAAAGCAGCTGCGCCGGCAACAATCGGCGCAGCCATAGAGGTTCCCGACCACGTTCCGTATTTGCCATATGGGACGGGACTTAGAATCGCTTCGCCTGGAGCTGCCACATGAACCCACGAGCCGCGGGTGGAAAATGAAGCCAGGTTGTCTTGCCGATTTGATGCGGCCACAGCGATAAGCCCCTTAATATTCTCCGCCGCTGGATATTGTCGGGTTGTGTTCGGAATGTTACCCGCTGCTGCGACCACAATCAGGTTGGGATTTGACACTACCGGAAAGTCATCTCCACTACCCGATGATCCATCGCCGCAAACGCTCGACAACACTCCACCCAAAAGCCTGGTCTCACGCAACGTGCTTAGGCTGAGATTGATGACATCAGCACCATCGGGCGTTTTTGGATCACGATCCGGGTCTACCGCATACGCCAAGGCTTCTGCCAAGACCCAGATATTTCCCATGCCACGTTGGTCCAGTATGCGGATGGGTAGAATTTTGGCTTCCGGAGCAATTAGTGCGATCAAGCCAGCTACGTGTGTACCATGACCGAAGGGACCGATTGTCTGGTTCCCCACTTCACTCGGGTCGTTATCGTCATCGACAAAATCATAACCGGGCAACAGATGCCCTGCCAGGGCCGGATGACTAAAATCAACACCCGTATCGAGCACCGCAATCTTCATCGGACCATTTGTTCCCGTGCCGCGATTCACCTGATGAGCGAGTGCTAAACGGATCTTCTGTGGTGCCCATTGAGAGATGTAGGTTCCAAAGTCGCCGCCAACGGTCCAGGTGTTCCCGACGGTCCAAGTGTTACCGCCGCCTTCAGGAGGCTTCTGTTGAAAGTTCGGTTCCGCGAAAACGACCCGAGAATCTTTAGTGAGGGCATCTACACGCGTTTCCACCGAGGCTCCGTCAATAATGCGTAGCCGGTAGATAGGCCGGGTTCCAAATTGATCGATTGGCTGCGGGTCAAGCGCAAATTGCGACGCCACACCACGTAAGTCGCTTGTGCTCACAAGCCGCACTACGACTTCACCTGGAACAAAGTCTTCGCCACCTTCCGCACGCACCACAATGGTTTGCCGTCTAGCCGGTAGCGGACACAGAGTGAAAAGAAGGAAACAGATTAAGAATCTGAGACTACGACGCAATAGATCGGCCCTCAGCTTGGTAATCGTAGACTTTTCGGGGGAAGGGCTTAAGATTAACGAAAAAAAGCCTTAGCGACAACTGGAAACATTAGCTAACCTCACAGTGCAGGTTATCGGTTACCCAGATACACATCACCATCGGCCAATTAAGACAAAAGCGGCCCAGAAAAACGGATGGGGTATTTGTTTCAAGATTTTGATCTGGGCTGAACGCAGAGCAGCGGAGGGCACCTGACCGGCCTTCAAATGCTTATAGAAATCCACCATCAACTCGGCTGTGGCTTGATCGTCGACATTCCACAAACTTAACAATACCGATGGCGAGCCTGCGGTAAAAAACCCCCGCGCTAAGCCAATCAACTCATCTCCCGGAGCTATCGCATTTACTCCCGTTTCGCACGCACTTAGTGTCACCAAACCGCAATTGAGTTTGAGTTGCGTCGCGTCTCGAACGGTCAGCCATTCGTTTCCCAATTGGAGCGACGAAAAGAGAGGATTGTCCGACCTGAATTGGGCATGACAAGCCAGGTGCAAAACATCGACCGCCGAAGCCTTTTCATACAATACCTCGCTGGTTGCAGCCTCGTTAAGGAAACTTGTCGCCCTGGCAAATGTCGTTGAGATCGCATCAATCTCGTCGCGAACGCGAGGTATTTGTTCATCCGCTACGCCAAAAAGGAGCGCCGAGTCAAAACTCGAACGGGGCCGATCAAGGCATTGCTGGAGGATCGCGGCACTCGGCGCATAAGAAACCTCACGACTTTCAACTACATACGCGCTGCCATCGTAAAGCGCCTGAAATGGCAGATAATGCAAGGCCCGGTGAGGAACTATCGCCAATTGTCTTGCGGCAGTGATGGGCTCAAGCGGGCGTAGCAACAGATCGTAAAGTGAAGTCAGGTGTTTGCGAACTCGATCGGTCAACAAAGGCAAATGACGCCGAATTGAACTGGAAGAATAGCGAAGCGAATCGATCTGAAATCGGAATTGCGCAATTTCCGCTGCTACCTCAGATTGCACCCCGAGATTTCTGACCACTTCAATGCGTTCATTTGTCACCACGAATGCTAACAACTCATCGTCGACCGTAGTGTATTCGACCAGCGCTGTTCTATCCCCCAATCGCGCTTGCAGGTCTTTTACGCAGAACGATTCGGTTTGTCCAATTGGCCGTCCACCGCGCTGATTTAGCTGGCGAGTGATTTCGAGCAGTTTATCTTCTCGATCGCGCAACGCTCGCTGTAGCTCGTCGGTTTCCAACGATCCCCCCATGTTTGCACCAACAATCGACCGGCTGAACTGGTTATAAAGATAATTGAGCTCTCCGCGCAGGGTCTCAATCTGCTTTAACGAATCAGCTTCGAATTGGTCGTTCGAATCAACTGCTAACCGCAAGTTGCCTGCGAACGACTCTGCCAGTGTGCGCGAGCGCGCTCTTTCAACGAAAGTTAGTGCATCCTCGACGCGATTGGCGGCCAGAGAGAGGCGCACCATCTCGCGGTAGGGTGCTAACTTGTCGGCAAAGAATGCAGTCCTGAATTCTTCGCTCGGCAACGGCGCACGCAAGGCTTCAATTACATCAATCGCGCGCCTGAAATAATCTTCAGAAGATGCGACAGCTCCGGTTTTGCACGCTATTAGTCCCAAAGAAGTTAAGCATTGCTCTGCGATTGCGGGTTGAAGCTTTGCCTCTGCCTGATCGAGGTTCTGCTCCAGAATTATTCGCGCTATTTCGAGATTGCCGGTGGCGCGTTCAATCTCGCCGTACAGCCATCGAGCCAACAACAATCGCTGCCAATTCCCGGAGGTTTCCAGAACAGCCTCAGCTTCCGCAGCCATCCGGTCAGCCAAAGCAAAATCTCCCTGTCGATAATGTAGATTGGCCTGTGTCAGCTTGACCATTGAAGCCCCGACTTCATTTTGTTCAGCTGAAAAAAGTTCGTGGGCCTTCACCAGATACGTCTGGGCTTCGGCAATTTGGTTCAGTTGCACCAGCGCTCGTCCGCAATAAGTCGCTGCCCTAGCTACCTCAGCTCGCATTCCGAGCTGTTCAAATTTGGGGATGACACGTCTATAGATCTGTAGAGCTTCAGGTACGAGGTTAAGTTCCAGGTAAGCATCGGCAATATCGTTTTGCGCGGCTGCCGATTGGAGTTCCATCCCCAGAGATGCGTATCGCCGGCGCGAGCGCTCCAGATAATCCAGCGCGCGGTCGTAACGTCCTTGCAGGAGCGCAAAAATACCAATATTCCCTTCAATGCCAGCCAGCGTGACTGGTGAACTAGACGCGTCTGCTTCTGTCACAGCCTCTTCGTACAGCTGTTCTGCCAGTTGAAAGTTGTGTAGGAGTGCGTGAGTGTTGGCCAGGCAGTTGTTTACCATAGCCAATTGCTTTAAATCATTTAATGCTTTAAACCGGTTGCGAGCGGCAGTTTGAAATTGTTCTGCCTCACGATAGTGGTCGCGCCTGAAATATAAGTTGCCAATGTTGGTTTCGATCTTTCCTACCGCTAGCACGTCATTGTGCTCTAGAAATACATCACGAGCATGGACGCCACATTGAATAGCCTCCTCGTAGCGTCCCAGCATTGAGAGGGCGATGAGTTTGCTTACCTGTGTGGCAGCAGCGGTGTGAGGTTTGTCGAGCGCCAGAAAACGAACTTGAGATTCATCGAGGTTCGTTATCGCCCGTTCCATCTCACCGTGAATGAGCGCCTCGAGGCCCTGTGCCCAGAAGCTTAACGCGGCGATTTCAGCATTGTTGGTCTTGTCAGCCAGGGCTTGAATTGCGCTAGCCGCCCGTATTGCCTGAGCCGGATCACTGCTCCAACCGTTGAGACAAATATCTTTGAGGAGATAGGCGAGTTCTACTCCCGCCAAGGCAGAGTTGCGCGATAGCAATACTTCACGCTCCGAATTGTCAGTCCCGACGAGAAGCGTCGCCAGCTCTGCCTGCTGCATTTGTAACCTAAGATTTACCCTTTGAGTTCAAGCCGAGGGACCTCGACGAGTAGGCCCTGCATCGATACACGCAATACGTAATCTCCGGGCGAAACGGCTGGGAGCACGAACTCGCATGTCTCGTTCAATGCCGCTGATCTGACGCCGCTTGGCCCATTAATTTCCACGCGTCCTTCAACACAATCTTCGCGCAATACCTGCCCCGATACCTCCCACATCTCATTATTGAATGTCAGCCGCAGGTCAATATCGGTCTCCTCAGCCGAATAAATCAACTGCCGTGATGCGGTTTGCCGCGAACGAACTCCGAATGCCGGCGCCATCTTCAAGCTGTCGAAAATCAATTCAGCTGTCAGGCGCCGTGGGACCAAAGGTTCACGCGATGGCCAATGATCTCGAAATAAACCTACCGCATTTGAAATAACATCCGTTGGCGCATCTTCAGAGTTATCGCTCCTCATTAATCCAATCAAACGCTCCAGGCGTTTGTATTCGTGTCCGCAACGATAGCAGTCGGTAATATGAGTCATGAATTGTGCCTGCTCTTCTAAGGTGGCGCGACCATCTATGAGGTCCGCAAGCTTTTCGTGTGAGATGTGTCTATCCGAGGAAGTCATGTAATTCCACACTCAGTCAATCGTTTAATTCCCAACCCAACAGTCGTTCCATCGTCAAGAAAAATACACTGCAGGGTCCATTATTCGAGATTACTTTTCCAGTAAACGTAGCAATTTCTCAAGGCAGCGGGCTCGAGTTGGCCCGATACTGCCTTCTGAAATACCAAGTAAAGCTGCAATCTCAGCATACGAAAGTCGTTCGCTCTCGTAAAATAAAAGCTTCAAAAGCTTCTGGCAGCGTTCGTCAAGCCTTGTAAGAGCCCGTCGAACACGATGTTGCTCCTCCAGCTTCAGAAGGACCTCATCCGGCAAGGCAGCATTGTCGGGCGTGCTCGCTAATCTCTCCCACAAGGCTGCAGAGTAGTCATCGACACTGATTGACGGTTGCGCTTTGGAGATGACACGCGAGGTTATGCGGCGCGCGGTCGTCACCAACCAGGCGTGAAGCCGTTCAGGATCATCGATGTCGTCCAATTTCCTGAGAAGAGTTGTGAAGACTTCCTGGAACACGTCCGCGGCCTGATCTTCATCGAGACCTGCTCGTCGAGGGATAGTAAAGATCAAGCGTTGATAGCGGTGGACCAACTCTTCCCACGCGGTTTCGTGACCACGACCGCAAGCGGCAAGCAATTCCTTGTCACTGGGCTCCATAAGCTTAGCGCATTTACCAGTCGGGAGGCTTGCAGCATAGGCTGGCGATCTTTCTCTTGTCTAGCCAGCTAGCCACGTATTTCTGGCACTGTTGCGTGCACTGTGTGCATGTCGTCGACAAATTTCGCTCTGACACGAACACTCCACCGTTCCACAAATTCGCTGGTAAATGCGAATAAGGGGTGCCCAGACGACGGGGAGGTTAACCATGCTGCAGCCAGCTGACGAAGAGCTGATCACGCGTGATCGTGTGCTCGGCTCTACGCTTCGCCTGCTCCTCGATGAAGAGACTTTCAGGGCAACTCTACAAGCGCGACTACCCAGTGTCACTATCACCAGCGCGCGCATCGTCGACGTTCGGTACAAGCCGCAAGCGAACTGCCTGATTTCCTACCGCATAGGTATTGAGGGAAATGAGTTGGACGTTTATGCAAAGGGGCATGAGTCCTACGATGTCGTGAACGCATTCAGTGCGTCTGAAGATGCTGGATTTGCTCTGGGCGGTGGCGCGTTCTCGCTGCGCGATACGACTGTTGTTGTCTTCTTCTTCCCCTACGATCTTGAACTCAGAGCCCTAAAACGTTTGCACCCGTACGAATCCAAGTTCCGGGCAAAATTCTTACGCAGACTGCTGCCCCATCATACTCACTTGTGCAAAGGCCAACTTCAAAGGCTTCGATACAAGCCCGAGCGACGCTTCGTCGCCCGTCTTTCAGATTCAAGCGAGGCTCCTGCCGCTTTGATAAAGATTTACAACGGCCGAGAGTTTCACGCAGCTTCAAGAGCAACGATCTTTCACTCGGATGGGCCACTGCGGATTGCTGGTCTCCTCGGACGATCTCATACGCAGCACGTCCTTGCTTTTGAATGGGTCTCGGGCCGATCCCTCGACAATTTGCTGGACCACCCGACTACGACTTTCAATCTGGAGTTGACCGGTGAAGCACTTGCCAGGTTACACGCACAGTCGCCTGCCGGATTGCGCCAGCAAAGGCGATTAGATGGGGCGCTTGAGGAAATCGCCAATGGCCTGGGAGCATTGATCCCGTATCAACTCGGCAATGCCCGACTACTGACTCGGGAAATTAGTCGCCGACTGGCAGAGGCGACCGCGCAAAAGTGCAGTATCCATGGAGACTTTCATGCAAATCATTTGTTGGTAACTGATGAAGGAGTGGCTTTTCTTGATCTCGATAAAGCGGCGTTCGGTGATCCGATTTCTGACCTCGGTAACTTCCTTGCACATCTGGAGCGAAAGGTCTTATTCGGAGAAATGAACCCAAGTCAATTAGAAGCTGCTCGCACTGCATTGCTGGCCGGTTATGAAAGGCAGTCAAAACTTCCGTTTTCACGTGACCTATTAAACACTCACACGGCGGCGGCGCTGATGCGGCTAACACATGATCCATTTCGCTACCGCCAGCCCGCTTGGGCCACTTTAACGTCGTCTCTTCTGGATCGCGTTCGAAAACTGCTTGATTGCGGTTCTAATCTGCAGGAAGAAAACTCTGCAACGTATTTATCGGGTCTCTCGCTGCACTGTTATGGCCAGAGCGGTTCTTAGGAGTGAAAACGTTTGCCGCGATGTGCGCACGCTCGCGGTTACCTGGCTCGCATTGTGCAGGGGAGAGCACATGTGCGAGCCAGATTTTTACCTCGAAGTTCTCTTCTCTAACCACTAATTCACCTTTCCTTGTCGGGTGTATTTTTCATAGTTCGGCCCGCACTGTAGCTGATGGAAGTCTTCCCAGACACAAAGGATTAGAACAATACACGGGAGGGAGTAATGCGAACAAGGAGGTTATTTCTAATCATATTGGGTCTGATATCCATTGCTGCCGGACTCATTCTAAGGACAACTTTTCCGGCCAGCGCGAGACAAAGTAGCCTCATACTCTCACCAAACTTTCAACCACGGATTCTCAGTACTTCCGGTGAATCGCCTTTAGAACTGCGCATCTTTCTCACTGCAGTAAAAACAGACAGTCGCGGACGCATCATCACAGGCCCCACCAGCGATCCGGTGAAGAACATTGTCGGTGCTGAACCCGCCGGTGAGCGAGGCGGGATGCAACGCTTTACCAAAATCATGTTCGGCGCGAGTTATATCGACGGCCGTCCTGACCCCGGAACGCGTATCGATCCGAACAATCCGGTAGTGAAGAGCGGTAACCAGGTCTGGCCTAACATTAAACAGCCATTCCGTAGTCAGCCGCGCGCGATTGCCCTTACAGCCGATGGCCGCAAACTGTACGTCGCCCTTCCGGGGCGTGAAGGATACCCAGACTGGCGAGTTGCCGTTGTTGACACTTCGAGTAGACGCGTTACGAAGTGGATTGATCTAAGACCCAGTGGTGTAACGCGTGGTTTGCGACCAATCGCGGTTCGCGTCGCTCCGCTAAATCAGACTATTTATCCAGCTCAATACGCCGTAGTTCTCAATCAATATGCAAATTTTGCTAGCGTGATCGACACCACTAACGACTCGGTACTCGGTACCTTTGAGACTGGCTTTTACGGCGAAAAGGCGCTCTTCAATGCGAACGGGACGCGGCTGTATGTCACAGACCGATTTAAGGACTCGGTTCATGTTTTTCGGGTGGATACCGGCCCGTTCTTTACTCAGATCGGCGAGGTGTCGACAGCACTTACGGACCTCGATCGAGCCAATCCGCGCGACTTGGATCTGAGCGCTGACGGAAAAACTCTCTACGTAGCTAATACTCTCGGCCATACCATCGCGGCGATCAATGTTGAGGGTGATGCAAACGCATTGATAAAGGTGTTGCCCGTGGGAGGGCTTTCGACGGACGTAAAAATAGCCGGACGCTGGGGGATCGTATGCGGTCAGGAAACCAATACTCGACTGAACGAGCCTGAAACCGGTCACGGTCTCCCGACGAAGGGCGCCAATGGCGTTGCGATACGCAACAACGGCCAGCCACTTGGCTATCTGCCGGTAATGACTGATGCGACCAAAGCGACGACCTTCGACGATCTCGGTAGTGAGTTGAACGTTTTTGACACCACCACGAATCTCTTTGTTTACAGGTACGTCGACGAAGGACGTGACATCTCTCAACTCGTCACGCCCGGCCAATTTGTAGATCTGAACGAACACGCTGCCGCTCAGAAGATCGTCAAGGGTAGCGGTCCTGAACAGATGACGGTCAAAGGAAATCTGCTGTTCGTCACGATGGCGAACACAGAAAACGTGCAGGCGTTTCGGATCAATCAGAATGCGACCGATCCTTCACAGATACTTACACCACTTGGTATTCAGTTTACTGGGGGAATCACACCTCAGGGAGTAGAAGCTTCACCAGATGGACGCACAATCTATGTAGCCAATTTGCAAACTGAGGACGTGTCGTTCCTCAGCGTTGACGCAAATGGCAATCTTCAGCGACAGGGGTTCCTCCCCGTTGGAGTTACACCATCCACACCTGATCCTGAGAGGGGCGGAAACGGTCAGGGCCTGTTTGCGACTGATGAGGAGAAAGGTCTGCGCTGGTTCTTTTCATCGGCGTATTCCGACGACGGCCACAAATCCTGCGGATTCTGTCATTGGGATGGGCGTCATGATGGTTGTCAATGGAACGTTGCAGCGAATGCTGTTGGTGGCGTCAAGGTCTGTCCGCAGAACAAAGATATCTCCGACAACTGGCCGGAATGGTACGAGGGCTTGAACAACGATTTCATGGCCTATGCCTCTGCATGCAATGGCGAAGTACTTCTGGGTGAACGAGCACCAACACCGCTCTTCCCACAGGCTAACCAAGTCGACCGCATGAAGGCACGCGAAGAATTCGTATTACGGAAAACTGAAGAGAACTCGCGTGCGATTGGTCGCGCTGATTTAAGCGGAAAGGCTTTTAAGATTGGTTACTTCGACATGGCTTACTTGCAGATTCTCTGGTCGCAGAACGAGCGGAGGTTGTTGCCGAATCCGCTCGCACAGTTTCCGGCACTCGATCAAGAAGCAAAGATTACCCGTGGGAAACAAATTTTCTCTACAAAGGTGGCCCAGGGTGGCTCGGGTTGTGCCGATTGTCATCATAACGGCAACAAGTTCACCAATGGAGTTCTGGACGATACTTTCCAGGACTACAACATTCACGAGCCTGGAGTAATCAGCGAGTCGACGGTTGATGGTGACGGTCCTTTCTTCCGCCCAAACAATGATTACTTCTTCACTCGTTTTGGCCCTCCACAGGACGTTGGCACACCGCAGAATTTTAGCAGCCGCAACACTAAACACCTGCGCGCTCTTTGGGACAGCACGCCGCGCTGGCTGCACTACGGCTTTGCGCATACCTTGAGGGAGTTGTTACTACCCCCTGACTCGCCATTGCTCTTACCCGGCGAGAGAGGATTCAACTTTCGAACAGTAAGAACGGACCATCGCCGTGGCGCGAATAATCTTCCGACTGAGGTACCGATCACAGTCGCGGATCGCAGCGGTGGCTTCGCCGGCGATGGTATGGGCCCGATCTATGTGAGTTTGGATAGTCCATTTGTAAACGGGCCGAATGGACGGCCATTGATAGATAGGCTCGGGAGTGACAATTTGGCGCTTTTGATTGTGGACGGGCAAATTAATTCTGCTCTGGCAGCCAATAATGTCAGGGTAATCAAGGACACGCACGGTAAAACCTCGCATCTTTCAGCGAGTGATCTTGAAGCTTTGATTCTTTACTTGCTCTCGTTGGATGGGGTTCCGAAATGAACCCATTCAGCGCTAAACACGCGTCGTACCGAGGAGGCCTACCATGAATGCTTACATTCGCCCAATCGTCCTAATAGCTTTGCTAGTCGGTGTGATGTCGTTGCCTTTGATAACCGCTTCTGGTCAAACTGCAACTTTTTCAAGAACTGACTACCCGTTTTTGGGAAATAACCAAATCGCTGCCGACTTTAACGCAGATGGCATACCAGATTTAGCCGGGTGCGCAATAAACTCTGCATCCATCATGTTGGGAAACAGCAATGGGACGTTTCGACCACAGGTCCAGTATCCAACTGGCGGAACTAGCCAAGACCTGGCCGCAGGCGATTTTAACAGCGATGGAAGACTAGACCTCGCTGTCAGCATCAACGAGCCAAACATCAGTCTGTCGTTACTGATGGGTAATGGTGACGGGACTTTTAGCGCTCCGGTTAGTTTTCCAAACACTTCCGGCTTTGATTCGCCTGCGATAGTCGCGACCGATCTCGACAATGATTTGAGGTTAGATGTCGTGCTTGCTCATGCTATCACCTGCCGCACGGCTCCTTGCATCGTAGGCCGAACGATCACAGTATTTTTAGGTGTTGGCGACGGCACATTTCAACCGCCGTTCGAAATGGAAGTTGGCGTCGGCATGTCCCGAATAGCCGTCGGTGATTTCAACCAGGATCGGATAAAGGACTTGGCTATTGCGGGAGACAGTTCACGACTTTACTTGCTGCTAGGTGTTGGAAATGGGACCTTCCTGCAGCAGCCGACGATCACACTCACGGTCGATACTTTCGGCGTTGACGCAACAGACGTTGATGTGGGCGACTTCAACCGCGACACGCTGCCAGACTTGGTCGTTGCGTTACCGCTTAATGGAAGCCGGACCGCAATTCTGTTGGGGAATGGCGACGGAACATTCAGTACACCGTCGATCATCACGGAACCTCTCCAACGCTTTCCCCAGTATCAGGTGGTAGCTGACTTCAATCGCGATGGCTTTGAGGACATTGCCATAACCCTGGGATGGGGTTTAGACGGTCACATGGAGATTTTGAATGGCAATGGTGACGGAACATTTCGCCTGCCTGTGCTTTACCTGGTACCCAGTACGAATACGAGCACTGGAGGGGGCAAAATTGTTACCGACGATTTTAATCGCGATGGCAAGCCAGATATTGCTCTGTCAATAATTGGCTCCAGCACAGGTTTGGTTGGATTAGTTAACTCAACTGGCGCTGCACCGCCACCACCTCCCTCATTAGGTGCCGTCACTGCGACTCCGTCAACCATAACTGGTGGCAGTACGACCCAGATTGCGATCAACCTCGCGAATGGCTCCGTCGCACCGTCGGCAGGTTTTACTTTTTCAGTTTCAAGCAGCAATTCGACTGTACTGCCAGTACCGTCCAGCGTATTTATGCCGGCGGGAAGCTCAAGCATCAGCTTTAATGCGACCAGCCGGAGCGTCACTTCAACTCAGGACATAACCATTAGAGTCCGCAATAATCAGCTGGGCAGGCGGACAGTAGTCGTGACAGTCACGCCTTCTGCACCACCGCCGCCACCGCCGCCAACGGCCATTACCGTGACTGCTTTAACAATAAGTCCAAGCACAGTTACAGGAGGAAATAGCGCGACAGGTACAGTGACTTTGAGCGCGACAGTTCAAGCGGCAACCACAGTTAACCTTGCGAGCAACACTACCCGCGCTTCCGTTCCTGCAACCGTAACTGTTCCGGCCGGCGCTTCTTCGGCTAATTTCACGATAACGACTGTGTCAGTGACTGCGACGGCGAGTGCAACGATCAGTGCCACACTCAACGGAGTTACTCGCAGCGCGACACTTACCATTAACCCCGTCGCGTCCACCACCGACACTGTCACGATTACACGTGCGGAGTTTGAGGGCGACAAACGTGTACTGCGAGTCGAGGCAACGAGTACCCGATCTGACGCAACACTTCAGGTGTTTGTGACTGCTACCGGACAATTACTGGGTACGCTGTCGAATAACGGTGGAGGTCAATACAGAGCAGAACTGAGTGTTTCCACAAATCCGCAGAACATCACGGTGCGGAGTAATTTTGGAGGGACAGCAACACGAACGGTTACATTGAAATGAGAGCGGTGACCGCTCGCAAAGAGCGATCACCGCTCGTGAAAACCCATTCAGGGACCTAACGCGCTACGGCAAGTTATTCGAGTCCGCCGGCAGCAATATTGGTAGTCGAAACGGAATCGCTGCCGAAGTTGGCGCTCCAAACGTACGTGCCGTCAAACACCACGCCGAATGGCCCCTTGCCTGTACTGTAGCTCGCAACGACTGAACCACCAGTCGGATCCACTCGAACGACGGTATTCTCGCCGCTGTTCGCGATCCAAATTGACGATCCGCCGAAGCTGATACCCGCCGGATCGTGCCCAACGGTAAACGTGCCCAGAACTAGACCATCCGATCCACGCAACTTGGTAACGTTCCTACTAAAGAAATTGGTGACCCAGATGCTGGCCCCATCCGACGCTACGCCAAATGGACCGTCCCCAACCGCATACGTTCCGATTTTGACGCCATCCTTTGCACGTAATTTGATCACCGTGTCGTCGAGCTGGCTTGCCACCCAAATTGCGCCACTCAGCGCTGCCACACCCATTGGTCTACGTCCAGCGGCGTAAGTTCCGAGTCGAGCGCCATCGCTGGCACGAAGCTTGGTGACGTTGTTACTGTTTCGGTTGGTAACCCAGATGTTTGTGCCGTCGTATGCCAACGCTCCGGGGCCATCCCCAACGGCGTAAGTCCCAAGCCGAACACCATCGCTGATGCGAATCTTCATTACATTGTCGCTTTCAAGATTAGCGACCCAAACACTGGTTCCCGCAACCACGACAGCTACCGGTCTCTTCCCTACAGCAATAGTCCCGACGCTCAATCCGTCCGTGACGCGCAGCCGAACTACTGCATCCTTGAATTGCCGCGTCACCCAGATGTTGGCCCCGTCGAAAGCGAGACTTTCGGGGCCACCTGCTTCGTAGACACTCGTGCCGCCGCCATCAGCAAAACCCTGAATCCCCGCGCCACCGCCACCACCTCCGAGCGGAATTTCGTTCGTAGGTTGTTGGGCTAGCGCAGTGTTAGACGCGAGCACTCCCGCTATCAAAACAGCCAGGACGGTAAAAAGGATTTTGCCTCCAAATGAATTCTTGCGCATTACAGTCCTCCTTTTCCGGCTCGAGCTTTCATGTCCTTCGGCCAATCAACCCAACTAAGAGTTTCGACAATCCAAGCAGGTGACGAAAGCCCAGGGCAGCCTCCCCATCTTTCGAGCGGCTCGTTACCATATTTGATAACTCCGATGTGGTTTGACCTGTCTTTATCCACTTCAGGATCGGGATCGACATAACCAAGTTTACGACGAATTGTTTCCATGTCGTCCACGGAACCCGTTATGAAGTACCAGCCGGGTTTAACCTTATGCATCCGCGCATAGTGGTTAAGGGCCTTGACGGTATCCTCTTGTGGCTTCAGCGTGAACGAATACATGAATATGTCTTTGCCAACCCGGTTGCCGAGCAGCTTTTGTACCTTCAACAAGTTATGTGTAATTGGCATGCAGATACCTTCGCACTTCGCGTACATCATGTTGAAGATCACGATTTTATCTTTCACGAGGTCGTCATAAAATTTGACCTTTCTTCCCTCATGAGTCGTCAACATGAGATTTGGAAAGTATCGCTGTCTCGCCCTTTCCCGCGAAGATACGTTCTTAAAGCGGGCCAGCGGCGAGGAATTATCGGTTTGGGTTTGGGCTTGGACCTGGGCCAGCAAGCCGCCAGCAAGCGGAGCTGCCCCCAAGGCTGCCAGCAAACCTCTTCGATCAATCTTGCTCATAAAAGTCCTTTCTCCGGGGCGTCACTTCCCGATATTTTCCGTTAAGCACAAGCGCTTCCACAGAACACCTCACGGTTCCTTTATTTTGTCTCCGGTATCATCGATTTCGCCCAACAACATCATCTGGTGGTCTTCGTGGACCACGTTGTGGCAATGCAGCGGAAACCTCCCACGGAAGTCTCGGAACCGGAAGAAAACTTTGATCTCCATGTTGTGTTCCAACCTCCAAACGTCTTTCCGACCCGCTGTGATCAGTTCGGTCTTGGAAGGAGCCTGGTTATTGATTAAGAGAGTTTGACCCTCCTCGAAGTGCATGTGAATCGGGTGTTGCCACCCGCCGGAGTTGTTTTGAAAGACCCACTTTTCAACGGTGTTACGTTTAATGCGGAAGCGGACGTTGCTGGGAGTGCAGTCGCCGACCAGTCGGCCGTTTATCTGCCACTGCCCGTTGCCCCTCTCGAATCGGAACGTCCGCGTGACGATTTCCTGTTCGTCGGTACTGGGAAAACCGTAGAAATAGACCTGTTGGCTCGCAGGAATAGTCGCGGGATCGATGCTGAAATCCTGCACCGATGGACCATCAACCTTGATCTGTAGGATCTTCTCGCCCTGCCCGGCGGCGAACACGTTTCCGGTTGGACCACGGCCGTCCTCCTGCTCCAAACGATTCTCCAAGTAAAACGTCTTCCCAGCCTGGCCAGTGAAATCAACGATCACGTCGACTCGCTCGGCCACCGAGAACCGTGCGCTGTTCACTAGCACCGGCTTCTCGAGCAGGTTCCCGTCATTTGAGATCTGCCAGAAGGGTTTAGTAGTGTCGTTCGGGCCCAATACAAACATCTGGTAGAACCGGGAAGGACCCGTATTTAACCAGCGGAACCGGTAGCGGCGTGGGCTGACATGCAATACTGGTTTGATCTTGCCGTTAACCAAAAACTTGTCGCCCAGAATGCCATCGGTATTGAATCGATCAAATCTCAACTTTCCGTTCACGCTGTCGAAGAGCTTATCGGCGAACACCATGTAGATGTCGAAGCTGGTGAGCGGGTTCTGGCCGTCGCCAAAGCTCGGCAGTTTAAATCCTGTGTTTTCGTTGCCTGTATCTTTTTCGTTGAAGAGAATGTAAGTCCCGACAAGACCTTTGTAAGTGTTTGCTGCAGTATTGTCGATACGATGGTCGTGATACCAAAGCGTGGCCATTGCCTCTCTGATGTCGCCGCCCTGAGGAATGTGCGTTGATTTCACACCGGCGTAGACGTTCGGGTAATGGTGGTCGTAGAACTTGCCTCGCTCCATGAAGAAGCATGGAAAGCCATCGCTCTCGAGTGGAGTATGGCCATTGTGCAGGTGTGTCGTGACCGATGCCAATCCGAAGCCGCCGTTATTAACCGGTAAGTTGTTGCGCAACCTCAGCAGGATCGACCCATTTTGGGGACTGCCAAGATTGCCGTATTTCTCGACGATCATAGGACCCGGGGTGATCCCATTGAAGCCCCAGATCGTCTGCTCCGGAAGATGCGTCGGGTGCATCCTGACTATGCCCTCCCGTTCCGACATTTCATAGAACCTTAGGGGCGGGAAGTCGGTGAAAGCCTGATGCGCAACCGGCCGAGCTTCGCCGGCGCCTGTGTTTGGCTCAATTGTCGGTTCAGGGTTAAGTGCCGGCACCGGCTGAAGAACTGTCAATCGCGGCATGTCTTCGACGAAGTCCGGTGTGAAGGGGCTATTGGGCTCATCGTCGTCCAGCAACCAACCGGATCTTGTTCTCGGGTGAGCACTTAATCCCTTCTTCGGAATTAGCATCCCGGCGCTGGTCAACAGGCCCATTTTCAATAAATCGCGCCTGTTGAATCCGGCGGCAATCAGCTCGCTCCGGTTATTCGCTGCGACTTGCTTTTCCTTTTCTCGTCTTAGGTTTCTTTTGGAGATGTACGCCATCGCAGATAATTCCTCCTCTGGCGGCTTGGCAAGATAATTCGAGCCAGGCCGTAACTCGGTTAACTGATAGGTCTCCGTGGTTCTCTAACGCATTTAGAAACGCGATTATAAAACACACAATAGTCGTTGGCTGGGGGGAAAACGCATGGGAGAAGCAGCCGTTAATTCATCAAAATTGATGACGAAACCCGGTGAGTGAAAACCTGTACTCTAACTGTGGCTTCGGGACTAAAACTGAGTGCGCGAGAATTTATTCTTCTCGAAGTTACTTGTCAAGCACTTCTATAAAAAACATTTCTCGCGAAGC
Organism: Pyrinomonadaceae bacterium; assembly: GCA_035281525.1. Taxonomy (GTDB): domain Bacteria; phylum Acidobacteriota; class Blastocatellia; order Pyrinomonadales; family Pyrinomonadaceae; genus PSRF01. Next base: position 29,239 of record DATEDU010000198.1, read on the forward strand.
TGGTAGTTGGCGAAACTTGCTACAAGAGTGATGAGCCAGTTGGCCAATCTTGCTGCGCGGAGGATGGAACAGCCCACTGTCCAACAATAACGATCAAATTAAAACCTGATCATCGTGTCGAATTGCAGGCGCGTGGTTGCGCGATCGAGGGAGCCCGGAGGCGTCGGCACGAATGGACCAAACAGTCCATTTGCTCGATCTGTAATGATGCCAGTCAATGAAAGCGTGACGCGCTGATCTGCGGCGTACCCGAAGGTAAAACGGTGTATACGCATATCGGATTGTTGCGTTATATCTGAAAAGTTAAAGGGTGTGAGCACCGCATCCTTTTCGACGCGCGCAAATGTGTAGCCAAACAACATGTTGCCGCGTTCCCTCGTTTGTCCGACTTGAAATTCACCCCAAAAGCCGTGGTTTTCATTGTTTGGCAACAGTAGGTTAGCTCCGTCAGGTCCTGCGGTGACTACGTCATGCACTTGAGTGTTTGTGACGAAATTCAAAAGTAACGAAACGGGAAATCGCTTGCTGTGCTTCAGCTCGAGGCGGCCGATCACGTCTACGAGATTAAAACCGGAAGCGAGACGCCCATCCCGGTTGACGGCGTTGTTGCTGGCAGTGGTTAAGCCCAGATTACCGTGCCCGGCGACCAGCAAATCACGCGGAATCGACACTTGAGTCGTAACGGTTTGTGCCGGCGTCGTAGCAGTGGCCGGAATTGTTATCGTAACCGGAATCTGCAAATTGCTTCCGAAGACTTGAATCGGTGAGATGAACTGCGTCCCTGAAAAATAAAGATCGGCGATAGAGAAACTGAGCGTTACTTTGGAGCTGGGCTCCAACCGCGTTCGAAGTTGGCCCCCGTAAAGCGCCAGGTCCCTTCCCCCGCGGCGTGACTGATCAATGTTGACTGTGCCATCGGAGTTCCGTACGAACGCAGAGTTTCGTTCCAGAAAAGGCAGTTGCCAGGCAACGAAAGCTACCTCCTTAAATGGCGAATGTTTGAATGTGCGCGTGTAGGATTCATTGAAGCCTTCAACCATCAAATCATTATCGAGAGTCATTTCCGTGAAGGTCCATGGCGCTTCGAACCTACCACCCTGTAGTTTCAGGCCCGGCGCACGCCGCGGCTTGTAAGTGATGAATGCTTGATCGAGTGAGAACGGCTTGCGGTTAAAGAAGTCGGTCATCGTTTGGTTTGTAGAAATATTGTCAGCAAAGCTGCCAGTCGCGAATCTTAATCCCCAATCAAACTCCGGGCCGATCGAGCCTCGTACTGCCAGTCGAGCGCGGATGCGCATGCGGTGGCGTGAGCTGAGCTCGTTGCCAAACACCGATGGGTTATCGGCACTTGCCAGTGTATTCGTCAGTCCGAAAAAGGATTCTGCTCGGAGGCGGATGTCACCGCTAAACCTTATGGAGCCGAGTTCGGAGATGCGAGCCTCGATCTTTTTCAGTCGATCTTCAGGTGGTGTCTGCTGTGGAAGGGCGGTGCTTGCATCGTCCTTTAGGTGCGCATTGCTGTTGGTTGTTGGGTCGGCTGTCGTTTTTGAGAAGACCGCGGTCGCGTCCGTCCCTGTGGATGCTGCGGTCAGCTGCGTTCTTCCGTCATCATTTAGGTGGAGTGCCAGAAGTTTGATCGTCTGCTGTTGCTCGACGAGCAGTTTCCTGAGTTCATCGAGTTGTACGGCCTGTTGTCGCAGCGTCTCTTCGAGAGCATTGATGCGTTCCGTGTTCGTGTCGCGATCGTTGACAGCCGGTATGGCCGGCGCGACGTTGTGTTCGTTGTCATTTGCATGCGCCTGAGGTTTGGCCACGCTTTGCCCTGACACACCCGATACCATGAGAAAGCCGATGGCGAAGGTACCGATTGTTCGGCACAATTCTGCGCGTTTGTGTTTCATACTGTCCTCCTCAGGCGAATTATAAAAAGGTGAGAGTAGTTTATTCGAATGAACTCAACCTTAACGAGATGTTAACTCCGTGTGAAGGGGTATGTCTTGAACGCCGAAGGCGTTCTGGAACAGAGCCCAGGGTTGCGGCGCGTCGCCGCGACCCTGGGACCTTTCGCCCGATCATGAAACGCAACCCCGATGGGGTTGCGTCTGTCCTGTTCCTAATCATGAACCCAACGTAGCCGCCAAAGCGCGGCAACGTTGGGCTGGCTTCATGAAACCGCTTCGCGGTTTGTAAATCCCTGAATGCGGCCTTCAGCGTAATTTACGAATAAAGCTCTTCGATGAGGTTACCGAACTTGTCGTCGATCACGCGCCGCTTCACTTTCAGCGTGGGCGTCAGGTCGCCCTTATCGATCGAGAACTCCTCCGGCAGCAGAGCCACTCGCCGAACGCGCTCATAATCAGCCAACTCATTCGTGAGCGACGCAACGTCGCGCTGCACCATCTTGATAGCAGGCGGAAACTTGCTTAACTCGACGCGATCCTTCGGAAAATCCTCACCAGCATCCGCGAGCGCCTGCTTTAGCGCTTCCCATTCAGGAACGATCAAAGCCGCAGGTTGCTTGCGTCCTGCACCGACAACGACTACCTGGCCCACGAACTCGCTCTGCTTCAAAAGACTCTCGATCAACTGCGGCGCAATGTATTTACCATTCGAAAGCTTGAACAAATCCTTCTTTCGATCGGTGATGTAAAGCCGGCCCTCCTCGTCGAGATGACCGACGTCGCCCGTAGCAAACCAGCCATCCTTGAGCACCGCCGCCGTGGCCTCATGCTGACCGTAATAACCGTGCATTACGTTTGGACCGCGCACGAGGATCTCGCCGTCCTCGGCAATCTTGACATCGATCCCGTCAAACGGAACTCCGACTGAGCCCACGTGATTGTTGTCTGGCCGATTGGCCGAGACGATGCAAGTTTCGGTCGCGCCATAACCTTGCAAAACCGGAATGCCTGCAGCCCAAAACGAATAGGAAAGCGTCGGCGAAAGCGGCGCGCCGCCGGAAACGAAATATCTGAGTCGTCCCCCTACTCCTTCGCGCCACTTTGAAAAGACGAGACGGCTCGCCATCCTTTGTTTAATCCTCAACGACATCGGAATTCGCTGCCGTTTATCTTTCAGTTCGGCATAACGCTGGCCGACCGCGAGCGATCGTAAAAACACTTTTCGCTTCCAGCCCTTTTCCGACATCCCCTTCTTAATGATGCGACGATAAACGTTTTCAAAGAGCCGCGGCACAGCTGTCATGACCGTCGGCCTGGCTTCGCGCAGATTTTCTCCGACTTGATCGAATGACGCCGTGTAGTAAACGGACACTCCGTTGTAACAAAAGACGTAAAAGCCCGTTCGTTCGAAGATGTGTGACAAGGGGAGAACGGACAGCGCGACATCGGTCGACCCGATTGGTAATCCATCAGTAACTGAGAGCACGTTCGAGATGAAGTTGTTGTGCGTCAACATGACGCCTTTGGGCTCGCCGGTCGTGCCCGATGTGTAAAGAATAGTTGCGAGATCGTGAGGTCCGACCTCGCGCAAGCGCTCGTCGAACACTTCCGGTGTTTTGAGTAATTGCTCGCGGCCACTTTCTTCCAGACCGCTGATCGTCTGCGCTTCCGGCGACATGTCCACCGCGTCGGAATCAAAGAAAATAATCTTCTCGAGGAAGCCCAGTCTTTCGATTGCTTTTCGCGCATGCTTGTAAAGCCGGCTGCCGGAGATGAAGAGAATGCGGGCGCCTGAATCGGTGAGAATGTATCGAATCTGATCGATTGCCTGCGTGGTGTAGATGGGAACGTTGACTGCACCGAGGCTGAGAATCGCCATATCCGCAATGGACCACTCGGGCCGGTTCTCGGAAATCAGTGCAACTCGATCGCCGCGCCTGATGCCCAGAGCGGCAAGGCCCATCGCAACATCGCGTACACGTTCAACGAACGTTTCGGCGTTGATGCTGGACCAGACTCCGTCGATCTTATAGTTCAGTGCATCGGATTTGGCGTGTTTCAGGGCAGCCGTCAGGCAAAGGCTGGGCACCGATGAGTAAGCCAACGCCGCTTGATCGTCCTTGAGTTCAATTTTCGCGGAAGCCGCCGTAGCCAATCGCATCTCCTTGATGTTTAGTATTCAGATTGTAAATGGTGAACGGGGGAACTGGTGAACGGGGGAACGGTAAGACCATTCATTAACGGGCACTCAATTTACTATTCGCCATTAACATTCATCATTTACCTGTTCACCATTTCCCCTTTCACCTGTTCCCCTGTTCACCTGTTCACCTGTTCCCCATTTACCTAAGCGGGTGCTTCCACTCGAGACTTTTCCGATCTTCGCCGGTGCCGGCGGCGCGAGCTTACCTGCTCGACCCGCCCATTCATCGTCGCGAGCGCAGCAAGCACTAAAAACAAAAGCGCATTTGCCGTTATGTGCAACGTAAAGTCAAAAAAGCTATGCACTAACACCGCAAAGCATCCAGCCAAAGCACCCAAAGCCACGCCACTCCGAAACTCGTCGCGCGACTCGCGACGTGCAAATCCCATGCGGAATAACATAACGACAAAGCCAAGTGCCAGTACGCCGCCTACGATTCCGCCGTCCGACAATATCTGAAGATAGTCATTGTGAGCTTGCTCGAGCCGGTACAGTCCATTTCGAGAATCATAGCGCGTGTAAACAACCGGAAACGCGCCTAAGCCTGTTCCAACCACGGGATTCGCCTTAATGATGTCGAGGGTCACACTCCAGAAGTGCGCGCGACCAGTCGTTGGATCTTCCATGTTTACGGTGCCGACGAACCGGTTCAACGCCTCTTCGCCGCCCAGCAAGACTACCCCGGCAAAGAGCCCGATGATTAAAGATAGAGCAAGCGCGGTGCGCAGCCCTGCCCTTCTAATACGACCTTCTTTATGTTCCTTTTGGCGTCTGCTACGCCGGCGAAAACCTGCGAAGGCAAACAGGAAAAGTATTTCGGCGATGAGACTGATAATGCCGCCACGCGAGCCGGTCATAATCAGTGCCACTCCCATCAACAAGGCCGCAAAAAGGTATATGAATCTCTTCTCTTTCTCCAACGATCCGGCAAAAATCAGCCCCAATGCGAGGCCGAGCGTCAATTCCATGTAACCAGCAAAATGATGCCGGTTAATGAAAGGGCCGAACGCCGTGCTTTGTGCCAGTTCACGCACCCAATAGACCCTGGTGGGAGTTGCAAATGATTGTGTTAAGCCAAAAATGGCCAAAAAGAATCCGAAGATCGTGATGGTGCGGACCAGCAATTTCAGTCGATGAGGCGTATCGGTAAAGACGAGCGTAGCTGCGAACCAAACAATGAGTACTGCAATTTGGACCACTACCATCCTCGTTGCATAGGGATCCATGGAGAGAGCGTTGGCTTCCGGTATTCCCAACGCGTCGCCTGATGTTGGACGTAGTGGCAAGAGTTGGACTACACCCAATGCCAATAGTCCCAGCAACGGCAGCTGCAGAACGTTTCGGCTGATGCGCAGCACTCCTAAACGCAGGCTGTCGACAATCCAAAGCACCAGCGTTGCCAAAGCGCCGAGTGTGAACAGGGCCATGGCCCACGAATGCACGGTGCCAAACGCGAGTGCCGACAGAACGATGGCAACGCATATGTTGAGGAAAGCGAATCTGCTCGCCAGCGTATGTGGAGGTCGATAGACCGGCGGCTCGACTGGGCGCGGCGCAACCGGTTCTATTTTTTCGGCTTCAGGAGCCTTAACTTCGAGGCTTGAGATTGAAGTCGTCATACCACACAGTCCCAAAAATCGGACAAGTCGGCTGGTCTCCACATGAACCGCGAGCAATTCTGACGACGACGGCTTCCGTATGCGGTCCCACTTTGAAATTTATGGAGACCCGCTGCCAATCGCTGTCAGCATTTGGCGCACCTGAAGACCCGGTTATTACAGAGCCAGTCGGACCGTCGACGATTTCGACATAAGGAGTAGCGCCACTCTGGAGGTTATCGGTTTTTACGTAAAATTCGAGATCGTACTGGGTTCCAGGCTTAACCGGAAGAAGCTGGGCTATGTTAAGTGCGTCGAGCTTGGAACGCACTTGAAAGATTATGCGGAGACTGCGTTGGCTACCGTGCCCGCGGGTTCCATCGATGCTCACATGGGCCTGCGGCTGCGACTTCACCTGCCAGGCGAAAACTGACGCTTCCTGAGAAACGATATTGTCCTCAAATCCAGCGTCAATAAACCGCCCGATGTTCGCGTTGTAAATGGGACCAGGCACTAAAGTATTGGCAATCTCAACTGCTTGATGAAACCTTGCCGCTCCGATAAATTGATTCGTTATCGCTCGACCGGCGTTTCGATAGGTACGCTGTTCAGTTTCATTCAAACCTCGCCAAAGCGTGAGTGCTTCCTCGAATTTGTGACGTCCAGCAAGGTACGCTGCCAACTCCGAACGCGCAGCGGCAGATGTGCCTACGGCTGCCGTCATCGCGTCGAGATCTTGTTTATAAACTTCCCATGCAACATTCAACAATTGACCTCTCAAGGCGGGATCGGCATCGCTGGCGCGTCGCAACTCGGCGAAAGCTTCAGCATAGCGTCCGTTGCGCAGGTAAAGGTTCCCGAGGTTCCATCGAGGGAAGGCATAAGACGGCGCCAACTCTGTAGCTCGTTTTAATGCTTTTTCAGCGCGCTCTACGTCGCCCGACTGTTCGAGAGCTGACCCTAGCGGTACCCAATAACGATAATCATTTGGGGAGAGACTTGCCGCCTTTTCAAATTCATTTATTACTTGCGCGATTTGATCGGGAGGCAGTCTTCGTTGAGCAATTTCTCCGAGTCTCCAGTGAGCAAGTGGATCGTTGGGCGCCCACGCAACCGCTCGCCGGCCCATATCAATCCCGTGGACTTCAGGGTTGTGATATTCAGCCATCGTGTTGCCGATGTACCAACGTACTGCAAACCATGCAGCGGGAAGCGTCAACACCAACACCAACAACATGGCGATTCGCGGCACGGGTCGCGTGGCATCGAAGTGTGATGTTTGATCGGTCATTGTGTTGGTCTTGGGTCTTTGGTCTTTGGTCTTTGAACTTTGAACTTGGACTTTGTAGTTTGTAGTTTGTAGTTTGACTAAGAAACTAAGACCAAAGCCCAAAGGCCAAAGACCAAAATACAAAGTTCAAAGTGCCTCTTAATTAACCTAAATCCTCAATAGTAATTCGCATGCGCCGAACCGCAATGTTCAGCCCCTGACAAAGCTGCACGATTTCCTGAACGCGCTCGTCGGGCATTCGAGAGGCCGAGATCAACAACTCGTCGACTTCATTCTCTTTACAAACCGATGTCAGGTCGCCGTTGCCCGCGAATACTTTGAAGCCATGAATTACCTTCCCGCTCTTTGCCGGATCGTCGTCGAGAAATCCCACCGGTGCGTAACGCAAATCACGGTTGTTCAAAAGCTCTCTTAACAACAACTCACCACCGTCGCCGGCGCCATAAATCAGCACTCGCCGTCCCTCACGCTTGTTTGAAACTGGCACGAGTTGACGGAAAAGTCGAAAAGCCATGCGGCTTCCACCGAGGAACATCAGCATGAGAAGCCCATCAAGCAAAAACACGGTGCGGGAAAAGCCTTCAAAGCGGAAAGCAAACAGAATCGTCAATACGCTGGCGAACGAGCTGACGATCACGGCCTTTGCAAAGACGATGAGATCGTCGATGCTCGTGTATCGCCAAAGCCCGCGATAGACACCCATCGCCAGAAATGTCGCCATCTTAACGAAGACGAGAACCGGCAACGTGCGCAGGAAGAGTTTCCAGGCGGGGTTATCCGAAAACGCTCCAAACTTCAGAGCGTAAGCGGCCCAATACGCGAGGATGATCAGCACGACGTCTAGTAAGACTTCAAAGATTCGCCGCTTATAAGAAAGGTCAACCAGAAATGCGTATGGTTTGGCACGTACGGAAATTGCCTCTTCAGTGTCGTAGACTTTCACTCCCGCCAGGTAAACGCCAATCAAGGTGAGCAGAATTGTGAATCCGGCAATCGCCGCAAGACTTACGTCGAGCGTCATTCGCTGCACGAGGACAGCCAGCAACCCGGATAGTCCCGCAAATCCGTAGAGCATCCAAACGGCAGAACGTTCTGACATCCCCAGCGCCACGAGTCGATGCGATGCGTGATCGCGTCCGCCTTGCGACGCTGAGCGTCCTGAAAGCTTTCGCAAGACGGTGACAAGAGTCGTGTCGAAGATAGGAATGAAGAGAACAAGGATGGGAACTGCCAGGACCGGCAAGAAGCTTCGAGATCTTCCGCCCGAAACATTCACCAGTGCCGTACTGGCCAGAAAGAAGCCGATGAAAAGCGAGCCGCAGTCACCCATGAAGATTGACGCTGGGTTGGAGTTGTAAATCAAAAAACCGACCAACGCGGCCGCAAACATAAACACCATTAACGCTTCGGTAAGTTGGCCAGTGTTAAGAAAGCTGAGTCCCAGGAAGATGGAGGCGATTGTCGCAATTCCGGACGCGAGACCGTCCATGTTGTCGAGCAGGTTGAGTGCGTTAGTGATGCCGATGAGCCAGAAAATCGTGAGCGCCATGTTCAGTGGCAATGAGTTAGTCCAAGGCAGGCTGACGCCGTAATAGATGACGTAAGCTGCTCCCAATATTTGGCCGATCAGTTTCTGATAAGGCTTGATGTGGAACAGGTCGTCCACCAGGCCCACGAGGAAAAGAAAAGTGCTCGCGGCCATGATGCGCCAGTTGATTGGCGTACGCGGGACGAAGATGAAGTAGGCGATTAGAGTTGCGAGCCAGATGGCAAGTCCACCGAGCATCGCCGTTGGTCGTTTGTGCCAGCGATCGGTCTTAGGCTTGGCGATCAGGCCGAGGCGCCGTGCGAGCAGTCGTACCAGCGGCGTGAGTGCAACCCCCAGGGCAAAAGCCACACCAATCGCAAAAAGATTTAATGAACTAAACGGCATACTGTCGAGAGGTCAGCTTCGTGTGGAGCCCGGGACTGGCATCGCAATGGAGTCAGTACCGCCCGCGGTAGCGGGCGGGTGTCCCTCGAAACGGTCCACTTCGGCCGCGAAAATGGAAAGCTATTCGATCAAGGAGTGCAAAAGCAAGTAAGAGCAGACCACAAGGACGGCTAGCAGAACTCCACTTACTAAAGGCTCGAAGAGCCAAGGATCTGATCTAGATAAGATAGCGCTTCATCAATTCGAGAATTCATGTCTAAGCGTGTCGGGATTTGAGTCGCTCGAAGTAATTGCAGTTGAAGCCGAATCTCTCCAAGGATCTCGCCGGGTACGGTGCTTATTGTCATAGCATCATCCAGTGCGGCACTCCAACGTTGCTCGCCAGCCTTTTTTAGTTCGTTGCTCAAGGCTTGAACAGTCGTGTACAAATCGTTGTTGCTCGATATCATGTTCTCCCTATTACTGCCAATTGAGAGCAGAAACGTTTACGATCCATTTTCCACCTTTTGCCATTCATCTGCTTGGACATCGAACTCCCACTTCGCTTGAGCCACAGCCTCTTCCAAACTATTGTGGTAAGTGTCGGTGATTTCATTGCCCTGCTGATCTAAGTACAAAAGGTAATAACCCTCATCCGGTGGTATCTGCGCGATCATCAACTTGTACGGAACAGGTAATTGAGCGCCGCGAACGAGGCCTTCGGAAGTCCAAGCCCCTTGAGTATGGCGCGTCCTCCCCGTGGGAACGTGATGAGGTTTAAGCGTGATACGACGATGAACAACGTAATCAGCCATGTGTCTTTGAGTTCGAAGGCAGGCAATTAATAACCCGGGAACGGCAGGTTCGACAACTTAAACGCCCGTAGCCACAGTGGACACTTTGCGGTCACGATGCCTCAACGAGTTCAAGGCCGATTGATGACCATCCCGAGCGAGCCAGAAGCTTACCCCTTCAAAGCTAAAAGAATCGCCCTCACGTAGACGCTCAAGCGACAACTTGAAGCGCTGGCCATATGGTTCTTGCACTTGCATCAAGTATTTCTAAAACCTGAACCTTGTGAATGATCCTTGAGGAACCGTCGTCCCCGACCCAAACTGGAACTCAAAGCCGCCACCTGAGTCTGTGTCAATAGGGATTATTCGTGGGTAGTGCTCTATTAACCGAGCACTATCTATTTCTGAGAAGTGAGTTGTTTTTCGTACCGCTGATTGGGCGCCCTATCAAGGTGACCGCTGTGGTAATCAATGACACTCTGCAATATTCCATCGAGGCACCGCGTAAAGCAGCGGCGCATTCTTGCCTATGATAACTGCTTGCGAAAGTTAAATTGCTAACTCAACGTACCAGTGATAGATTCACGGAGAGGTTTTGCAAAAATCATGGAAGCTCTTCACAATCAGCTGTTGGCGGCGATTGACAAAGATGATCTCGAAACCGCGACACATCTAGTCACCGGTGATATCGATTTGAATATTCCGTGCTCTGAGCTGCAAGGTGCGCCAGCTTTGTTCTTCGCGGTTTTGAAGGGCAATTTAGCAATGGTTCAGCTCCTCCTGGAGCACGGTGCCGATCCGAACTATCGCGCGGACGAACCTGCTGCATCGATCTACACTGAAAAGCCGCTAGCTTTAGCAAGGCAGGCTAGAATGCTTATGAATTGGGATCAGTACCATCCAATAGTGCAGCTGTTAGAGAAGTTCGGAGCCACTGACGAGGACACGCCTATCGAGTCACCAGACTTATTAGAGAAAAGCAAAGTTGAAGCAAAGAGATGGCAGACCCAAAAGTCTCACCAATAGTTTCGCCCCTGTAGGCGGCTACACACCAAGCACCCACCGTATTAGAGAGTTAAGCCAGTCGCCTTCGAGGAAAAACTGATCCCCTGATCATCTATACTTACCTTAGCTTTTTTGGCTTTCTTTCTGCGGATTTCTTCGGCCAGCCTCTCTACGATCTGCTGACGCCTACCGATGCATTGAGTTGCCTTGTGCTCTTTACAGAAATCATCCCATTCGGCTGATGGCGGCAAGTAAAGCTCGAAACCATCACTTGTAATGTCCCAATCAAAGGGAAGTGTCGCCTCGTCCTCGCGGTAGTAGGCCCAACCGCCTCGTCCTTCCCTCACAAAATCAACTTCGTAGCTCACGTGAACCTCGGCCAACCGCATTGAAACCAGAAACTCTTACGATCCAGTTGAGGAACACTCGTCCCCGACTCAAACTGGAACTTAAAGCCGCCGCCTGAGTCTGTGTCAATAGGGATTATTCGTGGTTAGTGCTCTATTAACCGAGCAGTATCTATTTCTGAGAAGTGAGTTGTTTTTCGTACCGCTGATTGGGCGCCCTATCAAGGTGGCCGCTGTGGTAATCAATGACACTCTGCAATATTCCATCCAAGCTCATGCGAGGCTCGAACCCCACAAACTCCTTCACCTTCGAGATGTCAGGGATGCGCCGAGGCATGTCCTCAAACCCCTCTTCATAGGCCTCATCGTAAGGCACAAAAACTATCTCTGACTCCGATCGAGTTAGCTCTTTGACGCGCTCCGCGAGCTCAAGAATGGTGATCTCATTGTTGGAGCCGATGTTGAAAACCTGGCCCACTGCCTGCGGATGATCCATCAACTTCATCAAGGCGCCGACGACATCGCCAACGTATCCAAAACACCGCCGCTGTTTTCCGTCGCCATAAACTGTGATCGGGCGGCCGGCCAACGCCTGCTTTACAAATGTCGGAATGACCATCCCGTATTGGCCTGTTTGCCGCGGCCCGACAGTATTGAAAAGACGAACAACGATCGTAGGCAGCTTTTTTTCACGCCAATAAGCCAGAGCCAAAAACTCGTCTATCGCCTTTGAGCATGCATAACTCCAGCGACCTTTCGTAGTCGCTCCCATAACGAGATTCCCGTCTTCTCGAAATGGCACCTCGGTGCTGAGGCCATACACTTCGGAAGTAGAAGCAATCAACACCTTCTTCTTTTTCTTATTGGCTACGGCGAGCACTACTTCCGTGCCGCGCACGTTCGTTTCAATGGTCCTGACCGGGCTTTCGACGATGAGTTTCACGCCGACGGCGGCGGCGAGATGAAACACAGCGTCGCATTGGTCGACGAGCTCCGCAGTTATAGGCTGATGGTGAACACTGTCGATGGTGTAGTGAAATCGCGGGTGGGTTTTAAGGTGCTGGATATTTTCAAATGTCCCGGTCGAGAGGTCGTCGATAACAAAGACTTCATCGCCGCGTTGCAGGTATGCATCGGCCAGATGCGATCCGATAAATCCCGCTCCGCCGGTTATCAGTATGCGCAAGTTTTATGCGGCTCCTTTTGTTTTCTCAGAGAAATCAGTGTTCTGTGTCTCAAGCTCATTGAAGAATTCCGGAATGCTTCACCCCGTTAGGGGTGACATGTCTATAGATTGCGCTGAGAACCCTCCTCCGACGCCGTGCGAAGGGGCGGACATGAGATTGAGTTGGACTGTTAAGTTCACTCCCGCCCCTTCGCACGCGTTTTAAGGCTGAGACGTGCAGCAACCTATAAACATTTCACCCCTAACGGGGTGAAGAATGAAATGGTAGTGCGTTTTCCTTATCCGAAACATGATCTGACAAAGACTGATTCTCACGCTTCATCACATGCGTATACAGAGCTTTCACATCATTCAGCAAGCGGTCTTTTGAGTAGTTACTGGTCACGAAAGACGCGCCTCGTTCTCCAAGCACCTTGCGAAGCTCAGCGTCTTGCACGAGACGATTAAGTCCCGCGGCAAAAGCCTTCGTGTCGTTTACCGGAACGCTCAAACCACGTTTGCAGATGATGTATCGTTCACGACGCGAATAGGTCTGAGTGATTGCCTCACCAAGCAAATCCACGACGCCACCAACAGCCGTCGCGATTACCGCACGGTGATTAGCCATCGCTTCAATCAGCGTCAACGGTGTCCCTTCGTTAAGTGAAGTCAAGGCAACTATGTCCAACGCGGGATAGAAGTTTTCCGGGTCTCGACGGCTGCCGGCGAAAATAACATCGGCGGCTAAACCCAACGACTCCGCTTGTGATTCAAGTTTTTTTCGCAATTGGCCGTCGCCAACAATCACAAAGCGCACGCGCGAACCTTCCGGGCCATATCTCTCTTTATACTTCGCCACGGCTCGCAAAAAGAATTCATGATTTTTAATCTCTGTCAGCCGCCCCACGATTCCCACGAGAATCTCATCATCTTCCGCCCCGAGTTCGGCCCGAAACAACGGCCGGCGGGCTTCCCAATCCGCAAACAAAGTCAAATCCAATCCTAATGGAATGACGACGAACTGACTTGCGCGACCGACGCGAAAAGTTTCGCTAATCTCTCGCCGCTGCTGTTCACTAACGACAACGAGATTGTCGGTTACGAGCCTGGCCAGCGCCTTTTCAATCGTAATGAATAGACGAGTCTTCAGCGGTCCATAGTAACTATGAAAAATGTGACCGTGATACGTATGAATGAAATGACACTTGCGCGGCCGGCCAAGTAATGCAGCAGGGGTCAGCCAGCGATAAAACAGTCCGGCAACTCGACCAACCGTGCCGGCTTTAGCCGTGTGCGTATGCACGATGTCGGGAGACTCGCGCACGAAAAGTCGATACAGCTTCCAGATCGTGAGAGCGTCTTTAAATGATATCTCACGACTCATCTCGGCGATCATCACCGGTTCGAGTCCCTGCTCGGTCGCGAAGTAGCCCATGTCCTCCTCGCCGGGCGGAACTGTTCCCGCCACGAGAATGGAATCACAGTCAGGTCCGCGCAATCCGGCAGTAAGCCAGGCTACGTGCTTGGCCGGCCCGCCAACATTGAGGCGAGCAATAACGCGAACGATCTTCATAACATTGCCAATTGCCAATTGCCGATTGCCAATTGCCAAATGGTCTTTGGTCTTAGGTCTTTGGTCTTTGAACTTTGGTCCTAGTACAAAGATCAAAAGTACAAAAGGCCAAAGACCTAAGACCTAAGTCCTAAGACCAAGGCGTTGCTAGACGCTGACGGTCACCTCTTGCTTCAGCTCCAATTTGTTTGCGCCGGTCTCTGCGACGAGACTCGATGCACGCAAAAGACTCTCGAACGTGCCGGCATCGGTCCACCAGCCTTCCAGCTCCTCCCACGTCATCTCATCCCGTTCGATGTAGGCATTATTGACGTCAGTGATCTCCAATTCGCCACGCCCGGACGGTTTGAGAGTTCGAATGATTTCGTACACGCCAGAGTCGTACATGTAGATACCGATCACGGCGTACTCCGATTTGGGTTCGGTAGGCTTCTCCTCAATACGCACGACCTTGCGCCCATCCAACTCAGGGACACCGAAACGCTGCGGGTCCGGGACCTTCTTCAGGATGATCTTCGCGCCGCCGCCCTGATGGCGATAAGCGCGCACAGCTAAGCTAATGTTTCCCTCAATGATGTTGTCACCGAGGACTACGCAGACCGGCTCATCCGCCGCGAAGTGCTCGACGAGCGCGAGCGCGTGCGCAATGCCGCCTTCACCTTCCTGGTAAGTGTAGTTGAGATGCTTCAGACCAAACGCTTTGCCGTTGCCCAATAACTTCAAGAAATCTCCAGCCGAATTGCCGCCGGTGACGATCATGATGTCGGTAATCCCGGCATTCACGAGCGTCTGGATGGGGTAGTAGATCATCGGCTGGTCGTAGACGGGCAACAGGTGCTTGTTGGTGACAGCCGTCAGGGGTCGCAGTCGGGTTCCTAACCCTCCCGCCAATACCACACCTTTCAATTCTATTTTCCTCCTGAAATTTGTACTTTGAATTCGGTCTTTGGTCTTTGGTCTTTAGCCTTAGATCTTTAAATCAAAGTTAACAAAAGCTTCAAAGACACCTAAGGCCAAAGACCTAAGACCAAAGATCATTTAATCAATAAATTCACGGAACCATAGTTCGAGCATCAACAGAGTCCACAGTTGAGCTGAAAAATCACCTTCGCGCCGAGCGTGCGAGTCAACCAGTCGATTAACCGTTTGCGATTTGAACAACCCGCGACCCAAAGCCTTTTCCGATAACAACACTTCCCGCAGGAACGGTTGCATCTCGCCACGGAACCAATGTCCAATCGGGACGCCAAATCCCATTTTCCGCCGCTCGAGATTTTCAGCCGGCACCAATTTCTTCAGCATGCGCTTCAAAAGGTATTTCGTCGTAAGGCCGCGCAACTTTAGCTTTTCGGGGAGACTGGCCGCAAATTCGATCACGTGATGATCGAGAAAGGGCGAGCGTGCTTCGAGCGAAACAGCCATCGAGGCGATATCAACCTTAACGAGCAGATCATTTGGCAGATAAGTCATGATGTCAGCCAGCAGCGCGGCGTCGACTATGCCGTCGCCGTTTGATTTCGCAAACCAGGGCTCCAAAAGATCGCGAGCTTGAAACCCAGCCGTTTCATGACTGAAGTCTTCCGAATACAGATCCCGCTTTGCATCCCGATCAAACACGCTCATCCAACGAAAGTATCTCTCGACTTTCGGCAACGAGGCGACGCGTAGAAAGCGTTTGGCGCGTCCCGTAGGAGTTCGACTTGAAATCGGAGTTGGAAGTAGACCAACCGCCTTACCGATAATCGACTCTCGCACAAACTCGGGTAGCCGATGGTATTGCTCAGCGATTGGCATGGCGGCATACCGTTCGTAACCAGCGAAAGATTCGTCACCTCCGTCGCCGTTCAAAGCCACGGTTACGTGTTTACGTGTCTCGCGCGCGACGTAGTAAGTCGGTATCGCTGAAGAATCGGCGTACGGCTCACCGTAGTGCCGAACCAGGATCGGCAAGACTTCCAGAGCGTCCGGACGCACGATGAATTCGTGATGGTTAGCGCCGACGTGCTGAGCGACGCGTCGAGCGTGATGAAGCTCGCTGAAATCCTGTTCGTCAAAACCGATAGAAAAAGTCTTGACCGGTTCGCTTGATAACTCACTCATCAGCGCGACAACTGCGCTGGAGTCGATGCCTCCGGACAGAAAAGCTCCCAGTGGAACTTCCGACATCAGCCGCACTTTCACGGCCTCGCGCAGAAGCTCGAGCGCACGCTCGCCCGCTTCTTCTTCGGTGATCGAAATCTTTCGCGAGAAATCGGGTTGCCAGTAACGCTCGATCTTTACTTCGCCGCGACGCCAACGCAGCGTGTGACCGGGCTCAAGTTTCCTTATCGCTTGATAAGCGGTGTGAGGAGCCGGAATGCACATGAAGGACAGATAGTAATCAAGCGCTTTGGTGTCAATATCGCGGCTAAGCTTAGGATGAAGCAACAGCGCACTGAACTCTGACCCGAAGACGAAATCACCATTCACTTCAGCGAAGAGCAATGGTTTCTTACCCACGCGATCGCGGGCCAGAAATAACTCGGAGGCCGTTTCATTCCAGATAGCAAACGCAAACATGCCGCGCAGGTGCTTGGGACAATCGGCGCCATACTGATCGTAGGCGTGCACGATCGCTTCGGTGTCGCTGTTGGTGTGAAACGTGTGGCCGAGTTTCTCTAATTTTTCGCGAAGCTCGAGGTAGTTGTAGATCTCACCATTGAAAACTATCCATGAAGTTCCATTCTGGTTTGAGATCGGCTGATGACCGCCTTTGACGTCGATGATCGAAAGCCGCCGGACTCCCAACCCGACCGGACCCTTCACGTACATTCCGCCCTCGTCGGGGCCTCGATGGCGTATGGCCTCGCACATCCGAGAGAGCAGCACCTCGTCGACGGGTTCCGTACTGTTTCTAACTATGCCTACGATTCCACACACGAGAGTATCTTCGCGCCTTGCCTTCCGCCTTGCAGTTGATAAATAGTAACGAACCTTGACGATGCTTGTCCAAAATCATCCACTAAATACCACGAAATTAATATCACCTTACGGCGGACGCCTGATCGATTTAACTGTGGCCGCCGATGAGTTGCCGGAAATAATCGAGAAGGCTCGCGACCTGCCCTCAATACAACTAGCTGAGCGAGCTGTCTGCGATCTCGAGCTCCTCGCTACGGGAGGTTTCTCTCCTTTAGATCGATTTATGAGCCAAGCCCACCACGATCGCGTCGTCGAAGAGATGCGTCTTGCCGACGGCACACTGTTCCCGATTCCGATCACCTTGGGAATCGCGAAAGGCTCAGCAATAAAGCTCGATGAAGAGGTTGCACTGAGAAATGCACGCAACGAAATTCTCGCTGTGATGCTAATTGAGGAAATATATGAGTGGAACCTCGAACGTGTCGCGCAGAAAGTATTCGGAACAACGGACCTGCGCCACCCGCTAATCGCGGAGATGCACCGGTGGGGCCCTCTGAATATTTCCGGAAAACTGCGAGTACTTCAGTTGCCGTCGCACTACGACTTTCGTGAGTTGCGTTTGACCCCGGCACAAACGCGCGAACGCCTGCAATCGCTTGGGCGACCAAACGTCGTCGCCTTCCAGACTCGCAATCCGCTGCATCGCGCGCACGAAGAAATCACAAAGCGCGCGACCGAAGCCGCGAATGGTGTTCTCTTGTTGCACCCGGTGGTGGGTATGACGAAACCGGGCGACGTCGATCATTACACTCGCGTTCGAACTTACAAAGCTTTGGCGGAGCACTATTACGATCCATCCCGAATACTTCTGTCATTGCTGCCATTGGCTATGCGATTAGCAGGGCCTCGAGAAGCCATCTGGCACGCACTAATTCGACGAAATTACGGCGCCAACCACATGATCGTCGGCCGTGACCACGCCAGCCCCGGTCTCGATTCGCACAACAAATCTTTTTACCAACCGAACCAGGCACAGCAAATGGCAGCTGAGTTCAGCGATGAATTCGGCGTCAAGATTCTTCCTTTTGCTGAACTTGTATATCTGCCGGAAGAGGATCGATACGAGGAAATTTCGAAGGTGCCCGAGGAGACTCCAATCAGTTCGATATCTGGCGCAGAAGTGCGCGAGAACTATCTCGAACAGGCGCGTAAACTGCCCGAATGGTTCACGCGACGTGAAGTCGCAGACATTTTGGCGGAAAGTTATCCCCCAGCTCACAAGCAAGGACTATGCGTCTGGTTTACGGGACTCAGCTGCGCCGGCAAGTCTACGATAGCCGAGATCCTAACGGTGCTCCTTCAGGAGCATGGCCGGCAGGTGACATTGCTCGATGGCGACGTGGTCCGCACTCACCTGTCGAAAGGTTTGGGATTCAGTAAAGAGGATCGCGACCTGAATATTCGTCGCATTGGTTTCGTCGCCTCTGAGATTGTACGGCACGGAGGTGCAGTGATTTGTGCAGCCGTCAGCCCTTATCGAGCGACGCGCAACGACGTTCGAAGCATGATCGGTCGCGACTCCTTCGTCGAAGTATTTGTCGATACTCCGCTCGAAGTTTGCGAACAACGCGACTCGAAAGGGATGTATGCGAAGGCACGGCGTGGCGAGATCAAGCAGTTCACCGGCATTGACGATCCATACGAGCCACCTCAGCAACCAGAACTAATTCTCAACACAGTCGAACATTCCGCCGAAGAGAACGCGCGTTTAATAGTCGAGTATCTGAGACGACAGGGCTTTCTTAGAAGCGAACAGCAGGCAGCAAACAGCGAACAGCAAAATCGCAAATAACTGTCTGCTACTGTTCGCTGTTCGCTGTTCGCTGTTCACTGTTCGCTGTGCTGTTTGCTGCTTGCTGTTTACTGTTCGCTGTTTGCTGTTCGCTGTCTGACTACCGCTCAGCCATCTCGCGGCGTTTGCGCTCTTCCCGCCGCTCGAGCATCAGAACGTATCCCACAGCCACGAAAATAAAGTAGAAGACCAGCAGTTGCGCTCTTTGACGGTACGCGGTTCCGACGTTGCCCTGAAATATCGAGTAAGCGAGAGAAAGCATTACGGTAAAAATCAGAATCGGAGAGATCTGTCGCAGTCGATATCTAATCGAAAACCATAAGCCGAGAATGAGCAGTGGAAATGAGGCCCACCAGATAGCCATCTCAGGAAGAGTTATGCTTTGTCGCAGTGACGCGAGCTGCCAGGGGAAGGGCGCAAAGAGCAAGTAGATGAGGCCGAGCGGAATCGCCGTCAAAGCACCCTGCGTAGTGGAGACGTCGACATCCGGCAGGAAGGCGGAACCCGCACTGCTGGACGCATCAGCTCGACTGATTTGGATCCGTTCCAGACTAGCGAACCGTTCAATCTGCAAGTTTGCATATCTGGTAACACCCAGGTAGGTCAGAGCGAGACCCGCAACAACGATTACGATGAACTGACGGACGAACCCCCTGGCCGAGATCGGTTGCATTCCTGTGATGAACGCGCCTGAGATGGCGATGGCGATCATGTAAAAAACGTAAAACCGGAAGCTCAGCAGCGCAAAGAGTGAGAACACGAGTAGTGCCATGTACTGCCAACTCAACTTTTTTCCGAGTTTGAGCGTGGCCAGGATGGCTAAGGCCAGGAAGAAAACTACAGGTCCATCCTTAAGTCCCTGGGACGACCAGAGCACCAAAGAAGGAAAGAATGCAACCGCAATTCCCGCCACGCGCGCCACCCTGATATTACTGAAAACTTCGTGAGCGCAGAGGAAAACTATAACCGCAGTAGCCGCGCCAATAACTGAGTTGACGAGTTGAACGGCGAGCATGTTCCGTCCAATCAGTCCGTATATCACCCCGACCATGTAGACCATGCCCCAACCAACACCGGCACCAACGAATCTGTTCACCTGCGCTTGAAAAAACTTATCGCCGCTCCATCCCATCAATTGAGCGTAGCCCATGAAGTCATACGTAACCGCATCGCCGCCAAAAAAATTCTGATGGTTGAAAGCAAAGATAATGCTCCCGAGAAGCATTCTGAGAAGCAGAGCCCAGACGAATAATTTCACGAGGAAGGAACCGTTTACCGGCTGTCTATAAAAGATGAAACCGGCAGCAGCCGCGAGCGCGCCACTAAGCAGAACTGCTTTACTGGTATCGAAGACAGTTACCGGTCCATATTCCCCGGTATAAGGAACAACTAAGGGCGGGATAGCGAAAACTATTAACCCGCAGATGACCAGAGCAAGCAATGTAAGAACGCCGTTCATACAAACAACTTATTTGCGACGCTCCGCGTCGTCTCCTTCGATGTTAAGGGAAAGCTTCTAAATTACTCTAAAGTCAGCGCACTAACTGGCGCGATTCTAATTCAGCGGTGGCTTTGACGACCTGATCATCGGGCGTTTGCTCGCGCACCCATGATAGCAATTCAGGTATTCCGTCTTTGAGCATGATCCTCGGTTCATAGCCAAGCAGGCTCCTGGCGCGCGAGATGTCGGCAAAACAGTGCCGTATGTCTCCTGTGCGATACTTCCCGACGATCTCCGGCTCAACATTCTTTCCAAGACCCTCGGACAATAGGTCGGAAATCTCGCGAATCGATGTCGCGGCTCCGGTTCCGATATTAACCGGAAGATAATCGGCTCGATCTGTCTCGAGAGCCAGAAGATTTGCCTGAACGATGTCACTTACGTGAACAAAGTCGCGCATCTGTGCTCCGTCTTCAAAGATTAGCGGCCGCTGATCATTGAGCAAACGTGCAGAAAAAATAGCGCAGACTCCGGTATAAGGATTTGAGAGGGCCTGTCTTGGACCGTAGACATTAAAATAACGCAAGGCAACGGTCGGTATGCTATAGGCTCGGCCCAGGACGAGGCAAAACTGTTCCTGGTCTTGCTTGGTAATCGCATAAACCGACGTAGGGAAAAGCGGCTTATCTTCTTTTGTGGCAGCAGGCTCAACCACGCGCTTGCAGTTGGGACACTCCATCTCCCACCGGCGTTCGAGTAGCTGGTCTTCCTCTCGCAGATGAGGATAGACGATGCCACAGCCGGCGCACTTATAGGCGCCCTCGCCGTAGATGGACATCGACGAAGCTACAATCAGCTTCCTGATTTTGCCTGCTCGCTTGAGTACATTCTCAAGCAACACGGCTGTTCCGAGATCATTGGCGCGAACATATCGATCGACTTCATACATCGATTGGCCCACGCCAACCTCGGCGGCTTCGTGAAAAACTGCGTCAATCCCTTCCAGAGCCCCGTTAACTACTCGGGCATCGCAAACGTCTCCTACAACAAATTCGGCGTTCGAGTGGACATGTTCAGGACGGCCGTTTTCGTGGACCTGTGGAACTAGAGAATCGAGTATTCTGACGTGATGGCCTCGTTCAATTAACGCGTCTACCAAATGAGAGCCAATAAAGCCCGCGCCTCCTGTAACTAGAATGTTGAGTTTTTCCAATACTATCAATCCCTTCTAAGCAGATTATCGATCGTTGACGTCTGCATCTTCCTTCACCGCTTACGAGCCGCACCCGCTACCGTCGTCAAGAGGTCATATACTCTAGGGGCCTGCACCCTGGCAGAGTAAGTAGCTTCAACCGTCTCGCGGCCACCGCGTCCCAACGAACCACGCAACTCCGGCGAGCGTAACAAACGTGCCAGCTTATCGATCCATTCATCGTCCGAACCTGCAAGGAAACCATTCTCGCCGTCCTGAATGATCTCAGTATTCACTCCCACTGGGGAACAGACCGTAGGAACTCCGAGGGCCATAAACTGTAGCGCCTTTAATCCGCATTTGCCTTTACTCCAGTCGTCGTTCGGCAGAGGCATGACTCCGATGTCGATGTCACGAAGATCTTCTATCTCAGTTTGCGCTTTCCAAGGCAATGCTTCGACATCGACTCCATCGATGTCGTAGGCAGGAGTTCCAATTACTCGCAGCCGAAACTTTGCTTGTTTTGCCAACTTCTGAAGAGCAGGTCGCAAAGTATCGAGGTGCTGCACAGTGCTAAAACTTCCCGTCCATCCGATCGTTGGGGGTCCATTTGCAGCTGTTCTTTCGGTTAGCTCGTATTTGTCAGTGTCGATAGTCGTCGGAACGATTGTTACGCGCTGATTAACTCGGCTAGCGTAGTCGGCAAGGTAACGATTGCCCGCCATCACGTGAGCGGCCATGCGGCAGATCGTCCTGGTCTTCGAAGCAAACTTTAGATAGCTCAAATACCCATTCGTTGGACTTCGATAAGAGACAAAAACCGCATCGTCAAAATCAAAAACCATCGGTACACCCGAGTTATGTATCCAGTGTTCGAAGATGGGCGGCCCTAGCAACGCAGCCTCACGAAAGACGTAGACGACATCGTAATTCTTCACCGACCGCATTATCGAAAAACGTCGAAAAAAGCTTTCGGCGACCAGACTTGCTTTCCGACCGACGCGGCCTGGCTTGTATAGCACCTCGTTAAGCTCTGCTGACTCGAACGGCTGGTAGGTCACTTCCACACCGCGTTCTCGAAGCTGCGGCTCCCATTGTTCAATGCGAAAGCGTTGGCCTGGGGACGTGTTGTAGGCACTCGGTACGATAGCAAGAAGACGCATTATGATCAGTGAGCTCGCGACAAAAAGCGGTTGAACTCCAAGTGAATGAGTATAGGAGAGGCTTGCAGGGACGTCCAATCCAGCGGGGATCAGGAAGTGCCCTACTTTGATAGTCTGCTGATCTATCCTTTAGTAAATACGATCCACAAAATAACACGAATTTCACGAAGAAACTTTGGTGTTGTTTAGTGTATTTAGTGGATCGATTCTTCCGTTCAGATTAGATCGCAGCGGAAATCAGTTACCGATTCGCCGGTAGACGTTTAAATACCCTTCGGCGCCGACGGTCTTCAGATCGAAATATCGGCGAGCAACATCGACGCAACGTGCCCGCACATCGACGTCCTTAGCGAGTTTTAATGCCGCCTCGGCTGCGCGAGCAAGCTCAGCAGACTTGAAATCCTGGATGACCACTCCAACTCTTTCACTCTCCAGCAGATGATCGACATCACCAATGCCGGCGTTGCTCACGACGGGTAACCCGGCGGCCAGGTATTCCGGAATTTTTGTGGGAGATGCCGCAATTTGCGAAAACGTCGGCTTCCGAAAAGAGATACCCAAGCTCGCTCGACTTAAATAACCAGGCACTTCTTGCGCTGGCAGTTCACGGACTGAA
>DATEDU010000199.1:0-4057 GCA_035281525.1 Pyrinomonadaceae bacterium
CAGTGACTAGCAGTGGTCTAACAATGATTGAGAACGGCAAACGTCGCTCAGCCGAATCGCTACTCGCCAAGCTCCACCGGGACGAGCGGCCAAAATTGCGTGTTTACATTGGTGCTGCGCCAGGCGTCGGGAAGACGTATCAAATGCTGGCAGACGCTCACCTGCTAAAAAAGCAAGGAGTCGACATAGCCATAGCTGTTATCGACACGCACGGCCGCGAAGAGACCAAAGAGATGATGGGCAACCTGGAATGTTTGCCGATGATGCGAGTCGAGTATCAGGGTGTCAAGCTTGAAGAAATGGATTTGGAAGGAGTTATCGAGCGGCATCCCGAGATTGCGATCGTTGATGAACTCGCGCATACCAACGTTCCCGGATCAAAAAATTGCAAGCGATATCAGGACGTTTTGGAATTGCTCGATGCCGGTATCTCGGTGATCACGGCGGTGAATATTCAGCATTTGGAATCGCTCAATGATGTGGTCACACGAACGACTGGTGTCCGCGTTCGGGAGACAATTCCCGATTGTTTTCTAAAACGAGCTGATGAAGTAGTGAATGTTGATGTCTCGGTGGATACACTTCGAACGCGCCTCCGCCAGGGCAAGATTTACGATGTCGTTAAGATTGAACAGGCACTAAATAATTTCTTTCGCAAAGGCAATCTTTCAGCACTGCGCGAACTCGCTCTCCGGCAGGTGGCTACTGACCAGGCAGTTAAAGCGCACGATTATCGCGAACGTGAAGGGCTTGAACATGCGGTTATACCTGAGAAGGTCATGGTCGCCATCGCGTCACGCGGCAGCGCCAAAAAACTGTTGAGAGTGGGATCGCGCATTGCGGGTCGTCTCGCCAGTGACTGGTACGCCGTGTACGTTGAAACGCCAAGTGAAGAACTGGGACGCATCAAGCCGGAAGATTTTGCCTCGTTACAGGAGAGCATTCGCTTTGCAGAAGAGCTTGGAGCGCGTGTCGTAAAGCTAAAGGCGAAACGAGTGGCAGACGCTCTGATCGAATTTGCGCGACGGGAAGGAATAACTCACGTTGTCTTCGGCCAAACCTCTCGCTCCCGTTGGGATATCCTGCTGCATGGCTCGATCATCAACCGCTTTCTGGATGAGGTGCGCGATGCAACCGTACAAGTGGTGCCTTTGGAGATCCAGAAAGAAGACACCGCGACAGTTCGCTGATTCGCTCTTCGATAGTTCGCAAATAAAGCTCCAAACCCGACGATGTTATCGATTGCCGGGCACCTGCGACGCGTTGCGCCTGCTTTCCTTACCCTGAAGCAGTAAGGCATTCAATCGCTTTGCTGAAACTTGTGATGGCTCGCTCAATCTGAAGTTGACCCATCTCGATGTAGCACGATTATTGTAAGACTCGGCGATAAAAGGATGACCAGCGGCAGCATTTGGATCAATCTTTTCCATCGCCTCGAAATGATCAATCGCGCCATTGGGATCGCCGTTCGTGCGCAGCGCGATGCCGCGCTTTATGTATGCGTCAACCAAAGCGGGAGCTAACTCGATCGCCGTTGTGTAGGCTCTTATTGCACCGTCTAAATCATTCTGGTCCAATAAGCGTTGCCACGTTTCAGCTATGCGTCCGCGTTCGTTTCTGTCTGCGCATAGCAGAGGTGGACACAGAGGAGAAGAAGGTCAAGGTCCGCGAGCTTTTTTGGCGAACTGTTCGAAAATGACTAATGGTGATCGAGGGAGGTAAGGATGAGCGGTTCGGGAAAACTTTCAATGGCGGCAATAATCCTAGCGATCATCGCTTGTGCGCTCGCCGGAGTTTCGTGGTGGGAGTCCAGACGCGCCGCCCCCCGAGAGGCCGCTCCTGACTCGAATGGGTCCCCACCTCCGGACTGGTTGACAGGAAGCACAGAGCAGAGATTCCTCAAGGTCGAGCGGCAACTGCGCGGTCTCGATCAGGCAATGGCGGAAATTGGATATCGGTACGGAGAGCTCTTGAGGGCGAGCCGCGACCGAAACTGGGATTATGCCAGGTATCAGACTGAAAAGATTGATCTGTCTTTAAAACTCGCGCTGGAGCGGCGACCCAAACGAGCCCCATCCTCACAGCCCTTTCTCAACGAAGATCTGCCCGCCGTACTGCACGCGATTCGGAGCCAAGACGGTCAGCAGTTGGACGGTGCTCTGGAGCGTCTGCACAATTCCTGCATCGCCTGCCACCGTGCGGAGAACGTACTGTATTTCCGCGACTCCGTTGAGCGGATCAGGGCGAATGCAACCAAGTAAGTCTGTGCGGTTCGAAAATGTCCGAGGCCATTCAGTCGAGCGCCGTCGCTGTTAGTTAATAAAAGGAGATGAGATGACACTGTTTCAGAAGATGATTTCTACAAGTGCCCCAGCCTCCGTGATTCTAATTCGCTTGGTTGTGGGTGCCGTCTTCCTCACTGAAGGCATTCAGAAATTTATGTTTCCGAGCGAAGTCGGCGCGGGCCGGTTCGCCAAAATCGGTATCCCCAGTCCGGATACGATGGCACCTTCGTCGGCAGTTTCGAAACTATTTGCGGTGCCTTTATCCTGCTGGGCCTACTCACGCGGCTCGCCGCTATCCCACTAATCATCAACATGCTCGTAGCGATCCTCTCGACCAAAATACCGATTCTGCTTGGCTACGGCTTCTGGGGCTTCAGCCTGCGGCAAGTCCCCTACTACGGCTTCTGGGGCATGGCACACGAGATGCGAACCGACTGGGCGATGCTGCTGTGTTCAATCTTCCTCGTGGTCGTCGGAGCTGGGGCGTGGTCGCTGGATCGGCGCTTCAGTGCGGCGAACGGACGACGAACAAGACCGTATAATCGAGCGGAACTGAAATTGTGAGAAATGCGCTGTCAAGAAAAGGTGGTCCACCAAACGCGACTAACCAAGCAAAGACGGATGCACAACCAACCGCTCTCCGTCGTGACCTCGGACTCCTTGACGCCGTAGGTGTGGGCTTCGGCGCGATCGTCGGGGCCGGTATTTTCGTCGTCACAGGGGTCGCCGCCGGCGTCGCTGGCCCAGCATTCCTGTTGGGCCTCGTTATCGCGGGAATCGCGGCCACTGCCAACGGTCTGAGTTCGGCAGAGCTCGCTGCCAAGTACCCACAGTCCGGCGGAACGTACGAGTATGGCTATCGCGTGCTTAATCCGTGGTTGGGCTTTACCGCAGGCTGGATGTTTCTGGCGAGCAAAATCGCTGCCGCAGGGACAGTAGCACTCGGACTCGCCGGGTATTTGGAGATGCTCGTTCCCGGGCTTAACCCACGCGCTGTCGCGGTCGGCGCGATCATCGTCTTCACCGCAATCAACTACTTCGGAATTCGTCGCTCGAGCCGGCTAAATCTTCTTATCGTCTTCGTATCGCTCTTGTCTCTTCTCCTGTTTGTCGCTGTCGGCGTATCGTCAGTCAAGCAAGACAACTTTGAACCGTTTGCTCCTGCGGGCTGGCGCGCCGTTCTGGAGGCCTCAGCGATCCTCTTCTTCGCCTATACAGGTTACGCGCGCATCGCCACCCTCGGCGAGGAAGTGCGAGAACCAGAATCTACGATCCCCAAAGCCATCATCATCACGCTAGCCACGTCGGCACTGCTCTACCTGGCCGTCGCAGCCGTCGCCATCGGGTCAATCGGCACTGCAAGCATGTCAGGTACGGCCGCACCGCTGGGCGTCGCCGCGCGCGCTTTCTCCTGGGACCCGGTGGTGACTGTAGTGGCGATAGGCGGCGTCGCCGCCATGCTGGGTGTGATCCTTTCACAACTCCTGGGCCTCAGTCGCATGGCGTTCGCAATGTCCCGGCGCCGAGATCTTCCCTCATTCATCGAGCAAGTCCATCCGCGCTACGGCGTGCCGGGCCGAGCGGTGCTGCTGATCGGAGCTGTCACGACAGTCGTGGCCGCGACGGGTACGCTTAGAGGAGTTGCCTCGGCGGCTGCGTTCACGATTCTGGTCTATTACGGCATCGCCAATTTGGCTGCTCTACGGATGCTCCGAGCCGATAAGCGCTACCCCTCCATCGTCGCCATCGTCGGGCTCCTTACCTGTGTGCTC
>DATEDU010000200.1:0-7273 GCA_035281525.1 Pyrinomonadaceae bacterium
GTGTATTCAATAGAAAGTGGAGTGGTTATTTAGTAGCTAGCCTGAGCGTAATTGGATTAAGCGGAGCGCTCAAACTTGCCGGTGGACATATAAACGCGGCTACCGTGTCGCTGGCGCTGCTCTTGAATGTGCTGTTCATCGCAACGCGATGGGGCAGTGCGCCGGCACTTCTCGCATCTGTCTTAGCGATGCTTTGTTTCAATTTCTTCTTTCTGCCTCCATTTGGCACTTTCACTATAGCGGCTTCGGATAACTGGATCGCACTCGGAGCCTTCCTGGTTACCGCTATTACTGTGGGCCAACTTTCCGCTAGTGCTAAACGACGAGCCGAGGAGGCAGAGGTTGGAAAACGCGAGATTGAACGCCTGTATTCAGAGCTCCACGATGCATTTGACCGTGCCAGTCACGCAGAAGCTTTGAGGCAAAGTGAGAAGCTGAAGTCGGCGCTCCTCGACGCAGTTACACATGACTTGCGCACACCGCTCACTTCGATTAAGGCCTCAATCACGACATTACTTGATGATATGCGTGGGCGAGTCGATGGAGAGGACGTGGTGGCGCTCGATGCCGACTCGAAGCTGGAGATGATGGAGGTGATTGACGAAGAGAGCAATAGACTAAATCGATTCATTGGCGGACTTATTGACTTGGCCCGCATCGAGGCAGGTGAGTTACACCTGCGCCGCCGTTGGGGAGTGGTTGATGAAATCTTATCCGCAGCGCTTTTGCGCGCCCAGCCTGTTACCCGTGACCACCGGATCGAATTGGATATTGAAAAGGAACTGCCTGCTGTACGTGTTGATGAACGAGCTGTGAGTGAAGTGGTTTATACGCTCGTTGATAATGCGGCAAAGTACTCACCTAAGAACTCAACTATCCGCATCACGACGCAACGCGCCGGTGAAGAACTGATCCAAATGGCCGTAGAAGATCAGGGGCGTGGCATTCCTGTTGAGTTGCGCGAACGAGTATTTGATAAATTCTTTCGTGCGATCCGCGACGGTGATGTTACGACGTCTGGACCATCGGGGACTGGTATGGGACTGGCTATCGCTAAGGGCATCGTTGAGGCGCACGACGGTCGGATTTGGATCGAAAGCGGAGTACGTGGCGGAACGCGTGTGGTGTTCACCTTGCCAATCGGAGACGAAGACCCAATAGAGTCTTATACAGATGTAATCGCTGATAGCGCGCAAACTGAACATTAATCATTGAAAGAATCATGAAAGATAGTTCTCGTATTCTGGTCGTAGATGACGAACCACAATTGACCCGGGTGCTGCGCACCAGCCTGAAGGCTCGTGGGTACGACGTGCGCACCGCTGCCGATGGATTAACTGCATTTGATACCTTCAGCGATTGGCAGCCAGATCTTGTTATCACCGATTTAGCGATGCCCACTGTGGACGGCCTCGAACTCTGCCGCCGACTAAGAGCAGTTTCGCAAGTTCCGATTATCGTTTTATCGGCCAAGGGTGAAGAGCAGACAAAGGTCGAAGCGCTCGACATAGGCGCTGACGATTACGTGACAAAGCCCTTCGGAATCGATGAACTTCTGGCGCGAGTGCGAGCCTCGCTACGGCGTGCGCCACTACCGGTCACCGCTGAAGCAGTGGCAAGTATCCTCGAAGTCGGAGATTTCCGCGTTGATCCTGAATCGCGCCAGGTTGCTGTTTGTGGTCGTGAGGTCCATCTGACTCCCAAAGAGTTTGAGCTTCTCACTTACTTTTTGAATCACTCGGGAAAGGTGCTCACCCATCGCACTTTGCTGGCCGCGCTTTGGGGCGGCAATTACGTTGAACAGAATGAGTACCTGCGTGTGTTTGTAGGCAACCTGCGCAAAAAGTTGGAAAAAGATCCGTCGAATCCACGGTACATACTCACAGAACCATGGATTGGATACCGCTTCATTCCTCAAGGCAGCTAATCCTTTACTCCTTTATCTTTACAAACTTTTTATGATCTCCTTACGCACTCTTTATGCGCGAAACCGTAGATTGGTTTTGTGAGCGAAAGAAAGGTTGCGGGTCACGGTTTTGAATGGGAGTCGTTAGGCGCAGCATTGAGCTTTGTTGGAGCGGCCCTGTCAGGTCTTTTAGGTATCCTGTTAACCACTAGTTGGATTGTAGTTCCCGCGTTACATCCGCAGTTGCGCGGCTGGGGCATATTCTTTCTCATTGTGGCATTCCCACTTCTGATCCTTGGTGGCCACTGCCTGGACCTTATAGAACGCCGCAGGAAGCACAATCGCACAGCGGACTTTCAAAAACCTGACAGCGGAAGCATCACCCTCTCCTGCATTGTCGCCGCCGCAATCATCCAGGGTCTTGCTTTCATTACACCTCTCGAATTGCGTGGGCAACAGACCGTTTTCAATGTGCCGACGACCGATGTTCTCGACCGCGGCAAGGTCTATGCGGAGTTGGATGTGAGCTTTAAGCCAACGGATTCAACCCTTGTCAACAAATTCTCCTCATTTGTTCCGCGTGTAGTCGTCGGAACGGGCGGGAATGTTGAAGTGGGGTTGAATATTACAGGCAACATCCAGCCCGGCACCGATACAACAACGCTGGTGCCGACGGCAAAATGGAAAGTCTATCAGGGCCAAGAGAACGGTTGGGCCTTCGTCGTCGGCAATAATCTCTTCATTCCAATTCGCAACCGGTGTCACCGCGCGGGCAATTACGTCTACGCGGAAATCAGTAAGACATTTAAGTCGGGTACACGCATCACTGCGGGTGGCTACGATTTCACAAAGAACGTCGTCTCTACTGCAAATCGAGGCGGTGGTCAGTTCGCATTCGAGCAGTCGCTTAATCGGAAAGTAACGTTTGCCGCCGACTGGTATACAGGCAAACACAACTCTGGCTATTTCACACCGGGAGTCATCTTCAAACCGGCCCCAAGGGTGACTGGTTACGCAGGGTATTCAATCGGTAACCAGAACCTCTCGCGCGGAAATCATTTTTTCCTTCTCGAGGTCGGCTACAACTTTAATTAACGAGAACTCTATGCTCGCTCTTGTACGAAATCATTTGGAAATTTTACCGGCGCCGAGAAAAGTCAAATTGCGTTGGGAGGTTGTTTTCAAAGATTTGATTTTGCTTTTTTCACTTTGGGTTGCGCGGTTATTGGTTTGGCGTGTACTTCGACGAGAGCGCAAGGAGCGCGAGCTTCGGCGTAAACGGCTTAACTTGATTGACGGAAATCTTCGAACGGACTAATCCATGATCGACGCTGCGCGCCCATCGGCGGAATCTCTACTCGCCAAACTGAAACAGGACGAGCGGCCCAAACTGCGAGTTTATATCGGCGCCGCGCCTGGCGTGGGCAAGACTTATCGGATGCTCGACGAGGCCCACCAGCTCAAACGCCATGGAATTGATGTCGTGATCGGCATCATCGACACACATGGAAGAGAAGAGACCGCCGCCCTCATAGGAGACCTGGAGCGAGTTCCTATGCGGCGCATTGAGGCTAGCAATGTAGTGATCGAAGAGATGGATCTTCAAGGTGTTATCGAACGTAAGCCGGAGATCGCGCTAGTCGATGAGTTGGCACACACAAATCTACCGGGATCGAAAAATCGGAAGCGTTACGAAGACGTTTTGGATCTGCTCGCCGCAGGCATCTCAGTTATTACCGCCGTAAACGTCCAGCATATTGAGTCGCTCAATGATGCGGTCGCGCGCACCACGGGCGTACGTGCTCGTGAGACATTCCCAGACTGGTTTCTGAAACGCGCTGATGAGGTCGTTAACGTTGATGTGTCCGTGGACACCCTAAGGACGCGGCTGAGGCAGGGAAAAATCTACGGTTTGGAAAAAATCGAGCGGTCACTGAATAGCTTCTTCCGCAAAGGAAATCTCTCGGCACTACGAGAGCTCGCGTTAAGGCAAGTTGCACAAGATCAAGCGGACAAGTCCCAGAACTACCGACAACGCGAAGGTCTCGGGCAAGCGGTTATTCCAGAAAGAGTCATGGTGGCAATAGCGTCTCGTGGTAGTGCGAAAAAACTTCTGCGAATTGGATCGCGAGTTGCCGGGCGATTCGCTTCTAATTGGTATGCCGTCTACGTCGAGACTCCGCGGGAGGAATCAGGCCGAATAAAGCCGCAGGATTATGCGGCCCTCCAAGAAAACCTTCGGTTCGCTGAAGTGCTGGGAGCAAAGTTTGTAAAGCTGAAAGGGACTAACGTTGCTGATGAGTTGATCGCTTTCGCCAATCGTGAAGGAATCACGCACGTCGTCCTCGGCCAGACGGCACGATCGCGCTGGGACATACTCGTGCATGGCTCAATCATCAATCGGTTTCTCAATGACGTGCGTGACGCCACTGTGCAGGTAGTGCCGTTGGCAGAATCATCAGGTGCCGATCGGCACTCGGAATTGTCTCTATGAGCTTACGAACAAGACTGTTGCTTGAGCGCGAGCTCAAAACAGGAAATACATTTCCAGGAGGACCAACGTTGGTTGCAAGCGTCAAGCGGCTGCTCGTAGGTAGCGCCAAACGTACGGAACAGGCGGTCCATGAGCGCCTTTCGAAAAAAACCGGACTCGCTGTTTTTGCTTCCGATGCACTCTCATCGACGGCTTACGCAACCGAAGAAATTTTGCTTGTACTCGCTGTGGCCGCCGTTGCGGGTCAAACCTATTCCTATCACTATGTGGTCCCAATTTCGATCATCATCGCTATCGTTCTTAGTATTGTAGCGACGAGTTACAGGCAGACTATTCACGCATATCCATCGGGCGGTGGCGCTTACATCGTGGCCAAGGACAACCTCGGGACCATGCCAGGATTGGTCGCAGCTGGCTCTTTACTGGTCGACTATGTGTTGACAGTTTCGGTCTCGATTTCAGCGGGCGTCGCTGCCATAACGTCAGCCGCACAGGGGACGCGCTTTGCCTGGCTCGACGATCATAAGGTCTTACTATGTGTGCTGATTATTGTCTTTATTGCCATCGCCAACCTACGTGGCGTCCGCGAATCAGGAACTCTCTTTGCCGGGCCGACCTACGTTTTCGTCTTTAGCTTTCTATTCATGATCGGCTACGGCATCATTTATTACTTCTTAAACCCTGGCAGCGTTGCGCCGGTCTCAGAAGAACACATCAAAGTTGCAGAAGGATATAACATTCAACCGTTGTCGTGGCTCCTATTGCTCGGCGCGTTCTCAAATGGATGCGTCGCACTGACCGGAACAGAAGCGATCTCGAATGGTATTCCGGCATTTAAGCAACCGGAAGCACGCAACGCCGCCACCACCCTCACCATCATGGCCGTGCTTTTGGCCACGATGTTCATCGGTACAAGCATAATGGCCTATCTTTACGGTGTGCACCCTCACGAAAACGAAACGGTGATTTCGCAGTTTGCGCGGCTGATTTTTACTGGGCCGATGGGGTGGTTTTATTACCTGATTCAGGCCGCGACTGCGCTGATTCTGATCCTGGCGGCAAACACTTCCTTTGCGGACTTTCCGCGACTCTCAAGTTTGCTTGCGCGTGACCGTTTCTTACCACGTCAGTTTGCGAATCGGGGCGATCGTCTGGTTTTTTCAAACGGAATAATTATTCTTGCGATTTTTTCCGGCATCCTTGTTGCTGCTTTTGGCGGTGATACCAGCCGCCTGATTCCGCTCTATGCTGTCGGAGTCTTCCTCTCTTTCACACTCTCGCAAACTGGGATGGTGCGGCACTGGCTCAGGGTGGGACGTTTAGAGAACGTAACTCGGACCGCCCCTCTCAAAAACAAAAGAGGACCGAATGCTGCGGCGGATTATGTGCAGGAGATATCGGAAGAAGGCGCAACACTCGAGGACATACATTCC
The DNA here is from genome assembly GCA_035281525.1 of Pyrinomonadaceae bacterium. Taxonomy (GTDB): domain Bacteria; phylum Acidobacteriota; class Blastocatellia; order Pyrinomonadales; family Pyrinomonadaceae; genus PSRF01. The sequence continues at coordinate 5,834 of DATEDU010000200.1, forward strand.
AGTGTCACACCTGAAAGGATCGCAGGCCGCAATCCGATCGATAGGGCTGACGAGCAGGAGCAAGCAGCGCACTGGCGAAAGTCCATCGTGATCAATGGGGTGGGTGCGGTAGCCACCTGTATCGTTCTAATCGTATTAATCATCACGAAGTTTATCCACGGCGCATGGATTGTAGTCCTGCTGATCCCGTTGCTGGTGATGCTGTTTCGTGCTGTGCATCGGCACTACGAAGAAGTAGCCAAACAATTAACGACAGTAGGGTTCGACAAACTCAGGCCGATTCGTCACGAAGTAATCGTGCCGATTTCCGGTATCCATCGTGGAGTGATTCGTGCGCTCGAATATGCAAAGTCAATAGCGCCCGGTCACGTGACTGCGGTCTATGTAGATCTTGATGAGGAGGCGACAAAAACACTTCGAGAGAAGTGGAAAACATTCGGCGACGACATCGAATTGGTCGTCCTCGCCTCGCCTTACCGGGCGCTGACACGCCCGCTTTTGCGCTACGTAGCTCGGGTCGAACGAGATCATAAAGATGACATGGTCACAATAGTTCTGCCGGAGTTTGTCCCCGCAAAATGGTGGCAGCACTTATTGCACAATCAGAGTTCATTGATGCTCAAGGGGGCGCTTCTCTTCAAAGAGGGAGTCATCGTCACTAACGTGCCCTACCATCTCAAACGCTAATCCTGGTGAACCGTCAGCCGAGAGCGATCATCGAGTATTCATACTCGTTTAAAGAGAAGTGGTATACCGATTCCGATGTAAACTATTGCGGTAATCGAGAAGAGCAATGCTGCATACGTATTCTCGCTCATCGGATGGTCCAATCAGGCCGATTGTATGACGTAGACCTAAATCTCGATTTGTTCACCCATCTCAACTACCCTATCCGGCGGTATACAAAAATAAGCCGTCGCGCTGGTGGCGTTGTGCGAAATGATTGAGAATATTTTCTCGCGCCAGAGCGCCATTCCAGGCTGCTTGGAGGCAATAAGAGTTTCGCGTCCAAGAAAGTAAGTGGTGTCGTTCGGATCGTAAGCCCATCCTGGCATGCGTACGTTTTCTAAAACGTTAGGTATGTCCGGATCTTCCATGAATCCGTAGTAAACCTTCAGCCGGTCGAACCCATTACCAAGAGATTCGATCTCCACTCGTTCTTCAGGCGCGACAAATGGAACTTGTCTTGTCTTCACCGTCAAAAACAACACACGCTGGTGAAGTACCTTATTGTGTTCAAGATTATGCAGCAACGCTGAAGGTGTCCGGGATGCATTTCCATTCATAAAAATCGCTGTTCCGGGAACGCGTGTTGGTGGTCGTCGTGCTATCTCCTGAAGAAACTCCTCCAACGGCCGTGCTTCCGACTGAATCCGTTCGGTCAGAATGCGCCGCCCCTTCTTCCAGGTAGTCATGACAATGAATACAACAGCAGCCAGA
>DATEDU010000201.1:0-8193 GCA_035281525.1 Pyrinomonadaceae bacterium
ACCTGTACTTCTTGTTTGAGGTAATCATCTGTTGTCTTTCCTTTTTGTATTTCTAGATTTCGCGCCCGCGAGGATCGGGGGATCAGGTCGGGCGCTCGTAGCGGCAGGCGGCACTGCAACGTGCATGCCCCCGAGGCAGAATGACGCTATTCGCACTAAGATTTGTTTTTTCGTTATGAAGACGAGGAGAAATGTGTCCCACCATGTGTCACGCGATAACGGATATGTCCCACTTTGATTATCGCGTTGCGAAGATTGTCCGCTGTGTGACGCCTCAGGAACTCTTGAAACTCCTGGGCCAGTGAGCCAAACTACGCGGACTGATGATCGAAGACCCTTCACAGATTCGCGCAGAGGATGCAGCCGAAGCACCGACTGCTTCGCCACAACAGATACATAGAAGGATTGCGCTTCAAGGGCCGCTCAGCAATGCGACGCGAACAGAAGCCAAGTTACTAATATTCCTCAGCGCCTTTGCGTTAGCGGTCAAATCGCCGGTGGGCATGTCAATTGTTTCCCTGATCTCCGGCGCTCTCTACATGAGACCGCAAACAGTTCCGCTGACACTCATGGCCGCTGTTTTCTATTTCTCGTCCCTTGTTCTGATACACGCGATTTCTGAGGTGATTATCTGGTGGCCGGAATGGCGTGCTGCGAGGCGAGCTGACAAAACGTTTTCGGCGGGAATCATCACCGCGATTGCGCTCGTACGTCTGATGTTGGAGTGTGTGCTGCCCTTGGTTTTGGGCGTCTTAGCGATTCGTTAAGAACAGTTATCTTGTTACGAATGAGGTGGCGGTTATTCTTGCGTCCTTTTCGGTATGTATTTTCTTCAGGTTGCTGCCATCAGTAGAAACGGTCCATAGCTCAGCCTGCCCGAGTTTTTGATTCCGGAGTGAAAACGCTAACAGGTCTTGGGTGCGCGACCAGATCAGACTACCGGGAGGATAGGGGTGACTACCGGCAAAAGATTCTCGAGGCACGATCACGACACGCTCTAAACCCGCAAGTTTGATGATCTCCAGTCCCCTTGCCGTAAGTGCGGCCAGACGAGTTCCGTCAGGCGAGTAACAAACAGCTGTAATACTTACTTCCGGTCCGAACAGTACGGTCGCAGCATCAGAAGTCAACTTGCTCGACATAAGCCTTGTCTCGACTCCTCCCGCGATCCTGTTAATCCGGAGAAAGAGAAATTCCTGACTGTCAGGACGCCATGCTCCGTAGGCATGCCAAGTCTGCATATTCTTTTCCTCGTTTGTCACCATTCTCCTTTCCCGGTTTTTGAGATCCATAATCCAGAAGCTTCCAAGATCGTTCTCCGAACCTATGACAAACGCTATTTTGGAATTATCCGGCGACATGAGCGCTTCACCGACGCTGGCGTCAGTAACAAGCGGCTGCCATTGACCGCTAGCCGGACGGTAGGTGTAGAGGTGGCTTTCTATAGTCCCTGCCGAAGTTGTTTCATGGACCGCCACAGCCAGATCTGACTGCAAAGAATAACCCGAGGCGTGTTTGTAGCTTCGACCCAGCTCCGGAGTCAGCAGCGGTTGGACGTCAGAGCCGTCAGGCGAGATCGTATAGATATAGTCAAGAAAGGGCGCATTACCCAGACTTGAAAACATGATTGCCTCGGTGCCTGCGGCAGTGCGGTTACGGCTTCCGCAGCTCCAAAGTAAGAAGCCAATGCACAGGCAGGCACCCAGCAACCATAGAACCTTCATGTATCGAAAGGCCAATGTGTTTATCCCACCAAGTGACAAATAAAGTTAAAGATCCCGCCACCCTGAGGAACAGTGGCCGTGGCGGATCCCGCAGGACACGGCGGCGAGACGGCCGGTCCGGAAACAACCTCCCAAATAGAATTGTCCAGGGCGTTAAGGGAGTCGAAATCGCCATGTTGATCTGTGAACCCTACGAAAAGTCCTATGTTCCCGGATTGAGGACTTGGTGGGCCAACCGAGCCCAGCCACTGCCCTGCTGCGCGGCATCTTGGTATGGGGAGGGGGGCTAAGGCCATGGTTATGGCTTCCTCCTGATGTACCCGAATTCCCCGGACGAATGGGGTTCGTGGCGAGCGGGGCGCGGGACCTTTACAACCGCTGGCGAGCACCACTGAAATCACAATCAGAGAATTCAAGATCAAAAAACGTTTGCTGCAAATTCGCTGAGCCATCATTTGAACCTCCTTTGTCACCAGCTTTAGCTGATGTATGTAATGACGTCGCCATTGGCCATGTTAATCGCGCGAATCACGTTGTTCATGCTGTCACTGATGAACATGAAACCATTGTGGATCACGAGATCTGTGGGCATGCTGAACTTAGCTGATAGGCGCGACCCGTTCACCAGTCCCGGCTCACCCGTTCCGGCGTAGGTCGTCACATTACCGGCGGAGTCCATGCGTCTGATCACGTTATTGTGAGAATCGGCAATGTAGGTGTAGCCGTCCGCGGCGTTGTACAAAATAGAAGTGGGTCTGGAGAAACGAGCATTAATGCCCTGACCATCAACCAGATCTGCTTCTTCTGGACCGTAGCCCGCAACCGTATGCACGTAACCCGAGGGATAGACTTTGCGGATCGCATTGTTTCCCGAATCTGCCACATACATGTTGCCGGAAGCGTCGTAGGTCATCTGAGTCGGGGCGTCGAACTGCGCGCTCGAGGCATAACCGTCGGCGAATCCGGGAACTCCCGTGCCTATGTATGTTGAAACATTTACACCGTCCCATTGTCGGAGTGAGCCATTCTCGGCATCCGCCATTAGATAATAGCCGGTGCCGATTTCCTTTATGCCGCCCATCGAGCCCATCTGTGCTGACAAGCTTGGACCATTGGCCATCCCTCTTACGCCCGATCCGCAAGCAGTCTCTACGTGCTCATACTGGCCGACGGGGGGACTGCCGAGTGTCAATTTGCGCACCACAAAATTCTGTGAATCGTTGACGTAAATGTACTGATAGTCGTTGTACCAGCAACAACTACGGAAGGGACATTCGGGGTCGCACTCCTGCCACCATCGGTTCCTTCCGGTTAAGCCTGTCGGATAGTTGAACCGCGAAGACCACGGGTCGCTATTAACGTAGCCGGCATTGCCTTTTGAACCTGCTACCGTCCACAACCCGGAATTAACATTGTGAGCACGGATCACGTGATTGCCACTATCAGCTATGTACAACCAGAACTGACCATTCCTGTATGTTAAGCCCAATAACCCCGTGGGATGCTTTAGCTCGTTATACTGGTAGGTTATGTACTGGTGGATTGTGAAAACGGCTGGTCCACTCTGGGAAACTGCTTTCCACCTGTGTTGGAAGACGAATCCAACGCCGACCATAGCCAGGACTACCGAGCCGAAAAATACGAGTCGGTAGGTTCTCCATGAAGGTAAATGTCTCATCATAGAACTCCTCTCCTTCTTGTCGTGGACATGGTTTTCCAGTAACGACGGATGATGGTCCACGGCGAATGCGAGGCACACGTCGGCCGTGACCACACCGGCCTTTCTTCAACCAACTTGGTTTCGGGGAGAGACACCGCACCACGCGAGAATGAACACACTCTCAGTGGTTGAGCATTAAATGCTCGTCTTCCCTGGATCGATGAAACCTGCTGGAAATATCGGGAGTGGGCTTTTGCGAGGCAACGCGTGAATACTGTGGGGGAGTGGGCGCAGTCTACGCCCGCACCGGATCGTTGTCAATACAAATTTCTGAGTGGTGATGGTGATGGTCCATCCAATGTGGGGAGCACTACTCGCCGGTGGTCCAACTCTCAAGATTCGCTGCGCAAAACGTCCCCGCAGCTAAGAACATAGATCCGCCAAAGTATGACTCTACTTCCAGATCTTTGACGCACCTCGACAGCAGATCCCAGGGCTCGTGAGTAAGCTTTGGCGTTGACCAAAACGATAATCTGGTCATCGCGAATCGCAGTAATGGATTTAGTAATCGCCCGGGCATATTCGCCGTGAGCTTAGCTCCGAAAATTACGATCCGGCCTCCATCTTTCACGCTACGTGCGACATTCAGCAACGCTGGAGCCGAAGCATACGCGTCCGGCGCACCGAACATAAGCAGCCCGTCAAATACTCCTGAAAGTTTCACACTCTCCGCCGGCGCTGTTATCACTTCCACGTTGGACCACCCGTTTTTAGCAATTCGATTTCGCGCATTGGCGGCAACTGCTTCACTGATCTCAACTCCTATAACCTGGCCGCTCTTGCCCACGCACTCGAGAAGAAACGGGAAGCTTCCGCCGGGACCGCAACCCACATCCAAAACTCGATTGCCTTGCGTGAGTCGCAATAGACCAGCAGCACGTTTGCGAATGGGCTTAATGAAACGGAAATCAATGTCCGGAAAGGGGCGAATCAACCGAGCCGTATAGCGAAAATACTTCGGTGTGGAATCGTACTCGGCCTTCATATGCGTATCTTGCCTGTTCGATGGCGATTCGTCGACAGATCGTCACGGCGAGTTTGACTTGTGCCCATGTTTCGGCTTAGAAAACATCTATCAAATCCAACAACGGAATCGAGGGAGCTATCCGAATGAACAAGCGAATCCATGCCGTGGTTTCGTTCGTGGCAGTGCTTAGTTTCGCACTTGCGTGTACAACGCCTACGACCAACCTGAACACAAACTCCAGCACAGCAGCTGATTTGAAGCCCGCCTTCGATGCAATCACCGCAGACGGCATCATGCAGCACACCAAGGTTATCTCAGGGGATGAGTATGAAGGACGTGGCCCAGGAACGAAGGGTGAAGAACTTACCGTTAAGTATCTGACGGAACAGTATCAACGCCTGGGTCTGAAGCCAGGGAATCCGGATGGCACGTTTGTTCAGAAAGTTCCGCTGGTTGGATTTACCGGCGCACCGACAGCGTCGTTCACTGCCGGCGGCAAGCAGATAAACCTGACATTTCCACAAGACTACGTTGCGGTTTCACGCCGGTTCGTTCCTGAATCAAAGGTTGAGAATTCCGACATGGTCTTTGTTGGTTATGGTGTAGTGGCGCCGGAGTATGGATGGGACGACTACAAAGGACTGGACGTGAAAGGCAAAACGATCGTGATGCTGATCAATGATCCGCAGGTTCCTGACTCTGCCGATGCAACAAAGCTCGACGACAAGATGTTCAAGGGCAAGGCGATGACGTACTACGGCCGTTGGACCTACAAATACGAGATCGCAGCGCAAAAGGGCGCCGCGGCCGCGGTAATCATTCATGAAACTGGACCAGCGGGTTATCCCTATGAAGTTGTTTCGGGAAGTTGGTCTCGTGAGAATTTCGATATTCAGACGCCCGACAGGAACATGGGACGCGCCGCTGTTGAATCATGGATCACCACCGATCGCGCCAAGGAATTGTTTACCGCTAGTGGGCAAGACTTCGACGCACTGAAAAAAGCTGCACTCTCGAAAGACTTCAAGCCTGTTGCTCTGAATGCAAAAGCAAACATGACGGTCCGAAACACGTTACGTGAAATCAATTCGAACAACGTCATCGGAAAGCTCGAGGGATCTGATCCTGCTCTGAAGAACGAGTACGTTATCTACACGGCACACTGGGACCACCTGGGACGCGATCCTAAACTGACGGGCGATCAGATTTTCAATGGCGCGCTCGATAATGCTTCTGGCACTGCCGCATTGCTCGAGATAGCTGAAGCATTCACGAAACTTCCGACACCTCCTAAACGATCGATTTTGTTCCTGGCAGTCACAGCCGAAGAGAAAGGGTTACTCGGCGCAAAGTATTACGCTGAGAATCCTCTGTATCCGCTGAACAAAACGCTCGCGAACATCAACATGGACGGCGTTAATCAATGGGGCAGAACCACGGACATCACGATGGTTGGCGACGACAACAGTACCTTGATCGATCTACTACGTGAAGCTGCGACGGCACAGCGTCGAGTGGTGAATCCCGATCCGGAATCAGAGAAGGGTTTTTACTACCGTTCAGATCATTTCGAGTTTGCGAAGCAAGGAGTTCCGGCGCTCTACACTGATTCCGGGATCAACTACGAAGGGAAAGACGCCGCGTTCAGCAAGCAGAAGCGCGACGAATACACAAACAACGACTACCACAAAGTTTCCGACCAGATTAAACCTGACTGGGATCTCACGGGAGCGGTTGACGACGCGCAGTTGTTGACGATGATCGGATATCGCGTGGCGCAAGCCGACAAATATCCGGAATGGAAAGCCGGCTCAGAATTCAAAGCCAAGCGTGACGCGACGATGACGGGTACTGGCTCAGGTGGCCCATCGATGCCGTAAGCCGAGCGTGTGGGTTCACTCAGTAATAGGTGATCGTCCGTATGTGAACACTCGTTGGAGGCATGAACCGCCGGAGCCTCTCATCGTTTTCCGTTCGCGAAGTTGTTCGCTTGATCCAATTGCCTTTTGAGTCAAACTCGTAGGCATGAGAAAGCTTCGTTCGGATCGAGCCGTCATGCGCAAAAACAGTGTGCTCGATTTCATTGCCTTTGTCGTCGAGTGTGTAAACACTGCGCTGGGGAGGCGAGTTGCCATCCGCGTAGAGCAACGTTTCCTTTTGGTCCCCTTCGTATTTGTAAACAGAACGGTACACAACCTCGCCGTTGCTTAAGAACTCCGTCTTTTCGGTCAAACGCTTCTTGTCGTCATATTTGTACTCGAAGCTGTGCTGGTAGCGAGGGTCCATTTTCTTGTTTGATAAAGGACCGCTTGTCCCAATCCGAGGGCCGTATTCGCGCTCGATGTATTTCGACGCGGAGACTCTGCTGCCGTCCAGGTATCCGAATACCGTGATGCGCTCGAGGTTATTCCTGGAATCGTACCAGTCTGTTCTGAGCTTATTGCCCTTCTCGTTATAAGTCGTAAGCCGCAATCGCGGTTCACCTCGAGTGAACACTGTTTCAGAAGGGTATTGGACTTCGGTGCGGACGCTTTTTACAGCGCCGCTTAACCCTTCTTCTTCAGCATCGGATCCCGCGCGTGGCGCCTCCGGTGTCTGCGGCAAAGGACCGGGAAGAACTTTGAGGGCCTCCTCAGTAATTTCAGCATCACTCAATACCTTAAAACTATCGAGCACGCTGAGAGCGCTGCTCTCATCTCGCTTACTGTTCGTCACAACGACGAGCGTTTGGTAGATCCGCCGCGAAACTAAGTACGTTCGTTGAATAAACGAGCCTTTGGATACCCTGGCACGCTGTTCAATTCCGGGATGATTGTCGATTGTGATCTCCTTGACTACAGCGTTGTCGGCATCGGCCGCAGCAACAAGTTTCCTGAAGCGCTCCCTCTCGGAGTCGAACAACTCTTTGACCGCTTGAGGGTCTTTGAGAGGTTGAAAAAAGTCAGCATAACCAACACCGAATATCGTTTCATCGATCTTCCACTCGTACATACGTCCCGCAGCGCCGCCCGAAGGCTCGGGAATGATCAGCCGTGTCAGCTTCGTATAAGGGTCCGGAAGTGAAATTGAGAACCGGCCGTCAAGCGAAACAAACCTGGGGGCGTCGCCCGCAGAGGGCGAATTTCGCTGCACGGGTGAGAGGATCGCAATAGTGAGCGTGATGATTAGGGTAAGGCGTGGCATCTGATTCCTCACAAATTAGCAAATAAACGGCCCAAATAGCGGGCCCTGCCATCAGGCGGATGCTGGGTAAGAATGGCAGAATTCTGCCTAAAAATAAGGCACACAATTCTCTTGCAAGATTTCCGCAACAGATTTATCATCTGCGCTCCTCTCAGACGTAGGAAGTCCTAGCACTGGTCAAGCGAAGTCTTATGCTTGTCCACACCTCGGTTTCCGACCCGCCGCTACGCGTTCCCAATCCGCTCTAGCGTCGCTGGCACACCCGACGATTAACTTCGCCGGCCGATCAGACTATGAGCCCATTGTCCCCGACATTTTCCCCAATCGTTGTATCAACTCTACTTAAGCTACAGGAGTGCTCCCATGTATTCACTCTCGACCTCTACCCGCGCCCGACTGATTTTACTGATATCACTCGCTTTAGGACTCGCAATCGTTAGTTCATCCGCATCCGCGAGATTCGCAGTCTTAACATACGTCAATAAAGCCGTTGCGGTGGTTCGCGGACCCGCGAAGCCAAAGCCCGCGCCGCGAAAGACGAATTCCCGTAACACGCAGCCGACGTCGCTCGTTAATGCACGACTACTGTCGCCGGCTGA
>DATEDU010000202.1:0-8206 GCA_035281525.1 Pyrinomonadaceae bacterium
ACATCTGTTGCTGTGAAACGTCCCGCGCCACCAAGACGCGTTGCGGTAGATGAAGAGGAGATCGGACTAGCCCGTGAAGTCGCGTAACGCGCAGAGGAGGAACTTCAATTAGGTCACCACCTAAAATCTTGCACCCCTCGCACAAAAAGTCGACTCGGGGACGCGCTCTTCTCTGCGGCTCTCTGCGTATCTCTGCGTTCTCTGCGGTTAGCGGGATTTTTAACGCAGAAGGACACAGAGATACGCAGAGCTCGCAGAGAAAAATGCAGCGGGGTGATGTTCTCAGTGGTGCGAATAAGGTTGGTTAATAATCTCGATCAGATCAGATAAGGTGAAAACTGCCAGCTTTGCGGTTTGCCTGGTTTTCTTATAGTCATTGTCGAAAACAAGTGCCACTCTGGATCTAGCATCATCGATTATTGCCAGGCCCTCCGCCTTCATTGTCGAGTCAAATACCTTGCCCTCGATCATTAACTTAGTGGCATCTTTAAATGTACCAGTGCACGAGCTTGGCTCCGAGGTGTTCAGGTTTTTTCGACTCACAAACCAAAGCTTGTTTCCGTAAAAGTGGTTAGTGCGGTCATCCTCGGTCGAAGTTATGACCAGGAATCCATCCAGGGCCTGAACATATTCTAACGACGAGATATGCCATTCAACCGGCTGACCATCTGGCTTTTTGGCACAGAACGCGAAGAACTCTAGTAACGACAATTCACCATCTGATATCTTTGCCCGCGCGACTCGAAGAAGGGCCTTTCCGGGAGTGTCCCGAATGCCAAAAACCAGTTCTTTCTCCTTGTTGTCATTTACCCACACTGCTAAGCCTTCTACCCGCGCAGCTGCGCCCATGATCTCACCTTTGACTGCGATCGGCCCTGATACCATCTCGACATCGATCTTCACCGGGTCAGTTTCCGCTTCATTTTTCAGGCTAAAGCGATACAGGCAAGAACATTTAGTGCCGAGGACGTAATAGTCTTTGCCGTCCTTAGCCATTGCTTCCCATTTGGGGTTAGTGGAAGTAGCCTTTGCGATCGATAACCTATGGCCAGCAATAGCTCCTGTTTCAGCATCGACAATAAAGAGATCGGATTGCTTATCATCGGCCACCAGGAGAAATTTGCCGTTGCCAATTGGCTCAACCGCAGATGGCTCAATATCGGTTTCGAAAACCACAGCTTTGACGGCAACTGCTTGCCCATTAGCCCTAAGCTCACTGATGGTGAGTAAAAAGGGACCAGCAAGACTCGTGATACAGAGCGTGAGAAGGAATGGAAGTCTTTTCATTTTAATGCTCCAAACAGCTTTAATGAGTGTCTAACGCGAGTTCTATAGACATATGTCATGTGAGGATGATCCATTTCACGTTGGACAAACTTCGCAATGCTTTGCCTCAAAAATCACGTGCCAGCCGATTTTTCCCTTTGGTTGTGAGTAACGCCACAACTTGTGGACACTCTTAAATTCGTTCTCATCCATCGATTGTTTTGCCATCGTCGCCTTCAACAATCGTAACAACCTGTGCCCTTTCACGTTCATACACATTCGGATAATAAAACGCCGAAACGGCTGATAAGCGCTTATCTTGTCATCTGTGTTAACGACGATGAAGTAACTCCCGAACGGGATTTCGTCGATTTCAAAAACTCCCCCGTCTTCTGTGCAATCAACGGCAAGAAGGAGGATGGAAAAACTAAGAACTGAAAGACGCGGTTCATTTGGAATCGATTTTGCATTAGGTGCCGCCGCTCTTGGATCCAAGAATGATTCCGGGTATTGCCTAAAAAGTCGTGAGTTGCACTTGGACCAATGTCAGTACCACCTGCGGTAGCGGGTGGGTCAACGATCACCATCACGCATGATAACGGTGGTTGACCCACCCGCTACCGCAGGTGGTACTGACTTTGGTCCAACATTGATTCCCGACTTTTGAGGAAACCGAACTAAACCTGAATCGACCTCACTCCATGAGCAGGTGAATCGAGTTACGGCATCGATGGACCACTGGAGGCAGCGCCCTTCATCGTCTCGTCGCGTTTGGCTTTGAATTCTGATCCCGCTTTCCATTCCGGATACTTATCGCCTTGCGCCACTCGATATCCGATCATCATCAACAACTGCGCGTCGTCAACGGCGCCGGTGAGATCCCAGTCAGGTTTAATCTCGTCGGAAACTTTGTGGTAGTCCTTGTTTGTGTATTCGTCGCGCTTCTGTTTACTGAACGCCGAATCTTTCCCTTCGTAGTTAATACCGGAATCAGTGTAGAGCGCCGGAACTCCTTGTTTCGCAAATTCGAAATGATCCGAGCGGTAGTAAAACCCTTTCTCTGATTCCGGATCGGGATTCACTGCTCGACGCTGTGCAGTGGCAGCTTCACGCAGCAGGTCGATTAAGGTGCTGTTGTCGTCGCCCACCATCGTAATGTCAGTGGTCCTGCCCCACTGATTAACGCCATCCATGTTGATGTTCGCGAGCGTCTTGTTCAGCGGATATAGAGGATTCTCTGCGTAATACTTTGCACCGAGTAACCCTTTCTCTTCGGCCGTAACCGCAAGAAACAAAATGGATCGTTTCGGAGGTGTGGCGAGTTTCGTGAATGCTTCCGCAATCTCGAGCAATGCGGCAGTGCCTGAAGCGTTATCGAGCGCTCCATTGAAGATTTGATCGCCAGTTAGTTTCGGATCGCGTCCCAGGTGATCCCAGTGCGCAGTGTAGATAACGTACTCGTTCTTGAGGGTAGGATCCGCTCCTTCGAGCTTTCCTATGACGTTATTCGAATTGATTTCTCGTATCGTGTTTTTGACCGTCATGTTTGCTTTTGCATTGAGAGCAACGGGCTTGAAGTCCTTTGAGAGGGCAGCCTTTTTCAGCGCGTCGAAGTCCTGGCCGCTGGCAGTAAACAACTCCTTAGCGCGCTCGGTCGTGATCCATGATTCCACGGCAGCACGTCCCATGTTCCTGTCGGGAGTCTGAATATCGAAGTTCTCACGAGACCAACTCCCGGAAACGACTTCATAGGGATAACCAGCCGGTCCGGTTTCATGAATGATCACTGCGGCAGCGGCGCCTTTCTGCGCCGCAATCTCATATTTGTAGGTCCAACGGCCGTAGTATGTCATTGCCTTGCCCTTGAACATCTTGTCGTCCAGCGTCGACGGGTCGCCGGGGCCGGGAACTTGAGGATCGTTGATCAGCATCACGATCGTCTTGCCGCGCACGTCCAATCCTTTGTAGTCGTCCCACCCATACTCTGGCGCCACTACGCCATAACCAACAAAGACCATGTCCGAATTCTCGACCTTTGATTCGGGAACGAACCGGCGTGAAACTGCAACGTAGTCTTGTGGAAATGTCAGGTTTAGCTGTTTGCCACCGACAGTGAATGAAGCCGTTGGGGCGCCCGTAAATCCAACCAGCGGAACCTTCTGAACATACGTGCCATCCGGATTCCCGGGCTTCAGCCCTATTCGTTGATACTGTTCGGTTAGATACTTTACGGTAAGTTCTTCACCCTTTGTTCCCGGGCCACGCCCTTCGTACTCATCCGCGGACATAACTTTGGTGTGTTGCATGATGTCGTTTGCGGTGATTGCGTCTAAAGCGGGCTTCAACTCAGCCGGAGCTAAGCTGTTAGCTGCACTGGAATTTGTGTTCAGATTGGTCGGAGCGGTTGTACACGCGAGTGCGAAACTAAGCATCGCCGCGAACGAAACCATTGCATGGATTCGCTTTTTCATTTCGGATAGCCTCGATTCCGTTGTTGGATTTGACAGGATGTGTTCTATGCCGAAACGTGGGCACAAGTCAAACTGGGGGCGGGTGTGGATCGAGCGCTTGCAGAACGACTCCAATTTTCTTTTGCTCCGGTGCAGTCACCGAGGCCGACAAAAAGGCGGCGTTTTCTGCTGGTGCTCAAGGTTATCTCGCCAAGCCTTTTGACCCCAGCGAACTCACGGCCACCTTGCGCGCCGCGCTCAAACTTGTGCCGTCGTAGAAAACGGCACCCGACATATCTGCTCCGCTAGTTTATGGGGACTGGTTTGGTAGCCTGTGTTGGGTTTGGGACAAGAACGAAGACGTGGGTGAACCCCTGTGTATCAAGAATAGAATAGGCTAGATCCGCTTCGTATGGATCGTTGCCGTAGATGACGATCGTATGATCTAAGGGCAACTCATTTTGCGCTCTGACAGGCAACTCATCCAATGGAATGTTCCTCGCTCCGTCTCTATGATTTAGAGCAAAGACCGCGCGCTCCCGTATATCGAGCAGCACGAGTAGCTCTTTATTAATAACTCTGCGCTGGAGATCGGATTCTTTGATCGACCACTCATCAGGAGACCTGGTGTCTTCCAGTCTCAGCTTCGATGTCAGGTCTTTTTCTTTTAACGGGGAAAGTTTTCCTGCCCACATGTTAGTCACGACGCCATTTCGATCGAGAATTGCTAATGTGGGAACACTCTTTATGCCTAAGGACGACAGAGATACGTAATGCACTTCTCGAATAGGAATCTCGAGTTGTCTTAGATATGCTTCAGCCTCCGACTCTTTCTCTGAAAACACCGCTATGAGCCTGGTCCTGGTCTGACTCGTGATGCCTGCGGCCAAACGGCGATAAAACTCCGCACTCTCTGAGCAATACTTGCACTCCTTCCCGAGCGCTATCAATAGAGTTCGATCTGAGTCAGCCCAGTTTATTCCGTTTATGATGAGCGTGGCGTTAGTTGCAATCCGGTAGTTTGAATTCTGAGCAGGCTGAAAGAAGAACTTCCTGACCAACAAGGCGGAAAGCACGATTGCCGCAAGCAGAATAGCGATGTTGAGGAGTCGCGCGGTCATAGGACGTTGCTGTTCGAGCTTCAACGGTATTGCTTGGGGTTTTGGACCAGGCCTTTACCGTCTTTGTCGATCTCGAAATAAAATGTGAGTTTCCCGCGAATACTTACAGGAGTGCCATCTTGTTTTTTGCTGGGCACGAATTTCCATTGTTTAGTAGCTCTCACGACTGCGTCGCCAATGCTTTTGGACGGCGCCTCTAAAACCGTAGTGTTGACCACTTCGCCTTTAGCATCGTATTGCAACTCGACCACGGCCACGCCTTGCTCTCGTTTCTTAAGTGCTTCCTCGGGGTAACCAGGCATGACTGTTTTGGAAGCTGATTTGCGCATGCCGTCTTCACCTACGCGAATCGCTTGTTCATTTTGTACAGGCTTTGGTGGAAGCTTTTCCAGAAATGCTCTTCCAACTTCAACCAGGCTTTGCGCACGCAGGTTCTCATGTCGCAATTCTTCCGCCCGAGCCATCGCTGCTTCGGGGTCAGCGAAGGCAACGGTGCGAAAGGCCTCGTTGAAGCCGAAGTCGATGTTGGCAACATCCAAAGGAAATCTGGCTTTCATTGGTCCAATTTGAACCGATTGAGCCCAATCTAATCCGGAAAGCGCCGGCTCTTCGAATGCATTAAAATCCCTGATTACCTCAGCCATGGCAGTATGCAACGCCGGTGACTTCAAATTGGCCAATTGAGCGGCCGCTGTAAGTAACAGGAACGGTCGCCGTCCGTCGCTCACCGAGCGCGTTGCTTTTAATGCTTTATCGACTGTTTCTTCCGTTAAATTTGCATTCGGCAGTTTGCCCTGGATCTTCGCGATAGCCTGCAGCAAGATGCTGCGTTCAATCCCCTGCGGCAGTCGATTCGACATGGCCTCTGCCTTCGAGACGTCAACAGCGTTCTCCTTAATGGCCGAGGCGCCATCTCCAAAATCAATGATCGCCGATAAACGCTGACTGGCTTCCAAATCCGCGAGGCGTGCTTGAGCAATACGAGCTGTCTTGAAGTCGCCTTTACGCCAGGCCTGAAGTGCTATTTCAAGGTAGGCAATGTCGCGACCTTCTTGATCCGGTCTATTCTCAGCGTTGGTTAGTTTCTCCTCGGTGGTCGTAGGCGGCTGGTTCACGTATCGGAACGCGGAATCTTTCGTCAGTCCGGCTGGAACTTCAGGTGTAAGCGTCGCCAAAACCGCATCGAGTTTTGCGGTTAGATCGGGAGCTGCATTTATTGACTTGGGCCGCAACATGTAGCAAAGCGCATAACTGTACGGGCGTTGTTCAGAGTCAGGTGTCATCCGCCAAAGAATGTCCGCAGCAGTAGCCAAATACGCTCGCACCAGCGCTTTGGGGATACCGGGGCGATCCGCCGTAATGTTGGGTACGAGTATGCGATCGACTAGAGTAGTCGCGTGGTAGTCCGAATCAATCAAATCCGGGGCGGTAAACAGATAGAGTCCCAGAGTATGGAACTCCAATATCTTCACCGTTGGTTGTTGTGACAGGTAGTTGAGCGCTTGAAGGAAAAGCCTGTTCGCCTCGGGTTCGTCTTTCTTTCGCAAATTATGGATAAAATCGCGGAAGCCCCAGACGACACCACCTTTCAAACTCCGCTCGGCGAATTGAACAGCAACAGGCGAGTCTTCTTCCAACAGACCAAGAGCGATTCTGAGGTTTGTGGCGCTAAAGGTCTTCGAATTCTGGTCTTCAGCCTCACGCCTGGCTGCGGAATCGATTAGTCGCTTCGCCCATTCAGCGTCGCTACGGGCGATCAGTGCTATCACGCGGTGGTGCAACGTTGATAGTGCCCTTGCCTCAGTGTCGTTTCCGTTCGCGATGGTCAAACTCAAAGCTTTTTCAAACAAGAACCGCGCGTGCGTCTCATCCTGTTTCCACAACACCGCCGCCAGTCGCGCGACTTCGAAGGCTTTCGCACGAACGCTACGAAGGGCCAGGAGCTTCTCCCCTAATCGATGTACCTGATAAACGGCGAGCTTTGCGTCGTTGCTCGATAAGTTAGCAGGTGGCTGTCCGTCACCAACCTTCTGAGCTGTTTGTTTCTGATCGATCGTTAATGTTTGAGATTGGGATTCTTGCGCTTTGACGATCGACGAGAGAGTAACGAGGATAACCATCAAGCTCGAGAGTAGCTGCTTGAGCCTCTTTTGAATCACAAACATCTCTCGACTAGTGATCAGCATGATCCGGTGATTTCGTTTCCCTTGCTCTCGCCGCATGCTTACATCGGCTTTGCCTCAGAGTCCGAACGGTCGCGCAGCGCCAACGACGCGGAGTAAGACGCAGCGCCAACGGCGCGGAATATAATAGCCAGGGGCAAGCGCGAAGCGCGTGGCCCCTGGATAAAAAATGTAATGACCGCGAAAGCTCTGAAAGAGCGGAATATTTGCAGTGATATTTCGCACTTTCAGTGCTCTTCAATTATTTCTGCTGCTAACCAGGGGCGACGCTCCTCGCTGCGCTTGGCGCTTGCCCCTGGCTATCGTATTCCGCGCCTTTGGCGCTCCGCTCCGCCTTAGGTGACTGGCTAATTTTCTTCAAGTATCCCGCAACTGCCCTGCACGGAGCAGCTACAATTCGCCTGAACCGGCCAGCACGAATTAAAACCTTCAGTTACATTTGGATCACAACCAACACATAGTCCTCCGGAAAGAGGAACGCATGTGATGCAGGCGCTTGCTGCTTGCTGAGGCATAGCTGTGTAGGCCGTGACGATAATCAGCGAGGTTAAGATCAAGAGACGAAGTCTTATAGGGCCTATAAAACGGGACATGAGATGCTCCTTGTCGGTTAAGGAAACGAAGCGTTGGGAGGATAGTGGATGGACAGCTTTTACTTTGTTGAGGATCTAATGTCAACAGTTTTCGCTCCACCAGGGATCAGGATCGAAGGCAAATCATTGTCGGGATGAGCCCGCAGCAATTGGTAAGCAATGCCTCCCAGTCCAGGCAACAGGCCGGGTGTGAAAGCGTTTCGGTCCATGCCGCAGGATGGTCCATGTTGCTCCAGGCTGGTCAGGATTATGTCGAGCAGGTACGAGGCGTTTAGCTCTTTCGGCGCCTCTCCGGCGGCGATCGCATGATCCAGCAATTCCCAGGCGCCGAGATCGCCATGACACGCGCAATGATTCCAGCCCATCCCCAGTCGCCAGGTTGCTGCTGCGGCCCGGCGTACCAATTTCCGTGTCAATGTATGGGTAAGCGTTGGATCCAGATTTAAATGGGCCAAGCCGATTCCGACGGCGCCATGACACCACGCTGCTGCGGTCTTTGAACCTTCGAGCATGCGCAGGTCAAGCCAGTTTTGCTCCTCCTCGTCAAAGAGTGCATCTTCGAAGGCGAACGCCTCTTGTGCCAGTTGCTCGTG
>DATEDU010000203.1:0-7963 GCA_035281525.1 Pyrinomonadaceae bacterium
AAAAGTGAATCCGCTTCAACGGAGACTAAATCTCCGGTTAAGCCGGAATCTACTGTGCCGGCGGCGCCGCAACCTGCTTGCACCCGAACGATTACGGCTGATGTGGTCGCGATTCCGCACGCGATTATGTTGAATCGCCTGGGTGCGTCCGTTCCAGACGGACTGGTGTTTGCGCTTAAGAAAGATACGGTCGAGACTCAATACGGACGCCAGCTCCGAAAACACAAACGCGCACGGCCAATAGTATTAAGAGCTAATGTCGGCGACTGCTTAACGATCACGTTTACAAACGCGGTGCCAGGTTCTCGCTTCACCTCGACAAAAATGCCGGGCGCGAAGACCGGCACCAAAGAGGTGTCACTGCATATCCAGGGTGTCGAGTGGGTGCAGGGCCCACAGGACGATGGTTCGTTTGTAGGCGTAAATAATTCCAGTTTGGCCAGTCCAACTCCTTCTCCGAGTCCGGCGCCTTCTCCCATGCCTCCGCAGACCCTGACGTACTCTGTTTATGCAGCACAGGAGGGAACCTTCCTCCTCTACACCATGGGCGATACGAGCACGCAGGGTTCGCAGCTCGCGCGCGGGCTATTCGGTGCTTTGAATGTTCAGCCGAAACTTGCAGAGTGGTACCGGAGTCAGGTGACGGCCGACGACCTACAGCAGGCAACCTACAACGCCAACAAACCCGATCATGTGCCTCCCGGGAGTTTGAATTGCACCACCCCGACGAACTGCACTTTCAACGTTAACGGAAACGTTATTAACGTTCTGAAGACGCCGGGTGGTCTTCTAAACACGCCGGACAATCATCCGCTCATTAACTACAACGCCAAATACCAGGATGGAACTCCAATCCTGAAGATTTTGGATGGCACTAAAATCGTGCATTCCGACCTGACGGCGATCATTACCGGGCCAAACGCAGGAAGATTCCCCGGCACGACTGGTCCAAACAATCCGGAACCGCCGTGTAATGCGAAGGACAATTCGAACCCCGCCGTCGATCCGCTGTTCTGCGCAAATCCAGCTTCGCCCGATCGGAAACAGCCGTATCGCGAAGTAACCATCATTTATCACGAGGTGTTGAATCCGATTACGCAGCAGGCTTTCCCGATCTTCACCGATCCTGTGACGGAGACGAAGGCGGGCAACGGTACGGTTGCGGCAGGCAAAGACGCCTTTGCAATCAACTACGGTACGGGCGGCATTGCTGCCGAAGTTTATGCAAACCGTATCGGCGTTGGTCCGATGGGCGACTGCGTCGATTGCAAGTTTGAAGAGTTTTTCCTGAGCGCGTGGGCGGTGGGCGACGCGGCCATGCTCGTTGACAGGCCGGCGAACTCCAATATGCAGGCCCCCTGCACAACGACGGCGTCATTCAATACGCCACCTTGTGGAGGTCAGCGTTCGTCTGCGACCGAGCCTTACACGCTGAAGCCGACGGTGAAGGCGAAGGCGGCGTTCTTCCCGGACGATCCTTCAAATACCTACCACAGCTATATCAACGATCACCTCAAGTTCAGAATTCTTCATGGTGGCACTGGCGTGACCCACGTTCATCACCAGCACGCACATCAGTGGCTGCAATCACCCAACAGCGACCAGGGAAGCTATCTCGATAGCCAAATGATCAGCCCCGGTGCCAGCTACACACTCGAGATGGTCTACAACGGCAGCGGCAATCGGAACAAAGTGGTGGGCGACTCGATCTTCCACTGCCACTTTTACCCGCACTTCGCCGCCGGCATGTGGGCGATGTGGCGTACGCACGACACGTTCGAGTCGGGTACTTTCGTGTATCCTTCGGGCAAAGTCCTCAATGGAGTCAATGTCGGCGACCAGGTGGTGCCCGGAGCGCGCGCGTTGCCCGACGGTGAAATCATTGCCGGTGTTCCTACTCCCGCGGTAGTGCCAATGCCTACGCTTCCAATGGCTCCGCTGCCTGCCTACGCCCAGATCAAAACCAACGTCAAAGTGCATGGCGCCGACACTCACTTCGGCGGTCAGGTTGTAATAGGCGGCGAATGCCAAAACAACAAGATCAACGGCATGGACGTCATCGGCGGTTGCACCAACGGTGAGCACCTAAACGGCACCGTTATTAATAGCCGGTTTGATGGCACCAATTTGATGGGCCAGTTTCAGAAGTCCGCCAACAACGCCATCGAGAATCCAGGCTTCCCGTACTTTATTCCCGGAATAGCCGGCGCTCGTGCGCCACATCCGCCACTCGATTTTGCGCCTGATGGGGCCGGGGGTTTCCTGGATGGCGGACTACCGCGACACCTGATTAGCGGCGGCTCGATTTCCTATGAACGTCACACGCCGTTTGACTGGAGTAAAGATCTCGAGACGATGAACGCCGTCCAACTTCCGGAAGACGGCACCGCGGTTGAGAAAGCCGCGATTGCATTTTTCGAGAACCGGTGTTATGCAACCTTCCGGCCGGATGGAACGGCAGGCAGTTGTCCGTCGTCCAACAGTACTCCGCCGCAAAGCACGCTAAACACTCCACCGACCGGTTTCGTCTTAAATGGTTTGCCGAATGGTCCACAATCAGGCGCACCCTTTGCCGATCCGGCAATCGACGACAACGGTAATGCGATCGGCACGAAGCGTGTTTACAAGGCCGCCGCCATTCAATTGAATGTCGTCTACAACAAGTCACAACCAGTACCGCCGACAGGTCAAAAACCACTTGCATGGCACTTCCCGCAACATCGCATGCTCACGCTCTGGAAAGACGTGCAGCCGTCGATCGATTTTAGCTTTGGGAAACCTGGTCGGGCGCCGGAACCTCTGTTCTTCCGGGGTAACTCAAACGACATAATTGAATACTGGCACACGAACCTCGTACCCAATTATTACGTCGTCGATGATTTCCAGGTGCGCACTCCAACCGACATTCTGGGCCAACACATTCACCTCGTGAAATTCGACGTGACTTCATCCGATGGCGCGGGCAATGGGTTCAACTATGAAGACGGCACCTTCAGTCCGCAGGAAGTGCAGGATACGATCAGGGCAATCAACAAGGCAGGCGGCATATTGGTCGGTGGAGTAAAACAAATGCTGCCGGACGCCAAGTTGCCGCCCAGCGATATTCTCGACTGCGCTGCCAATCCGACCGATCCGCGCTGTCAGCTTTGCCCGGACAACTGGACCGTCAATTCCCGTCCGATATGTCCGAGCTGGCGCGGCGCGCAAACAACTATACAGCGGTGGTTTATAGATCCTCTGGTTGATAACCAGGATGTGGATCGTACGATGCGCACCGTGTTCACGCACGATCACTTTGGTCCATCGACGCACCAGCAGGCTGGGTTGTATGCAGGGTTGGTTATCGAGCCCCTCAATTCCACGTGGCGCAACTCAGAAACAGGCGTCATGATGGGATCGAGAATGGATGGTGGGCCAACGAGTTGGAAGGCCGACATTTGGGCGAAGGATAGCCAAAATAGAGACGTCAGTTATCGCGAGTTTGTTTTGGAGTTCCAGGACTTTCAACTTGCTTATCAGGTCAAAAAGCTCCCGAACAAGGCGCCGGCTCTATTTCCTGATGCCACCTCGGTGCCTAACCCAAACCCAAGTATGGGCTACCGCAACAGGTCCTATGCGGTCGGCCCTCCGTCCGGCACTAACAAGCCGACTCTGGTTAGTACTGCCGGAACTCTTGGAACGCAGACGATCAATTACCGGAACGAGCCGCTGCCTTACCGTATCGGTACGGGCGACCCTTCAAAAGCATTTGATTCAAGCGTTGTCCAGCCCGGCTCCATTCCCGGAATGAGTGGAGATCCGTTCACGCCGCAGTTGCGTGCCTATCAGGGTGACAATACGCAGATTCGCCTCCTTGTTGGCGCGCACATGTTTGCCCACCAGTTCAACCTGTTGGGTCCGACGTGGTTTGCAGAGCCTTCATGGAAGAACTCCGGTTATCGCACCGCGCAGCCGATGGGGTTGTCAGAGCACTTTGAGTTGCTCTTCCAGGTGCCATCATCCTCGGCTGCGAGCACTGGTCGGAAATGCCCGGATAACATGTCAGATGCGAACTGTACCGACTACTTGTACAGCGCGAGCATGGATGAGTTTGGACTCGCAAACGGCATGTGGGGGTTGTTCCGTGCATATTCTCCAACTGCGGAAGCGAAGCAGCTAAAGCCACTTCCGAATAATCCAGTTGGGCCAACCGCAAAAGTGGATTACATGACCTGTCCGTCACCACTGCCGGCGCCCGGCATTAAGCGAACATTTCGCGTCACGGCCGTAACGGCTCAGAAGGCGTTGGCATTGAGGACGCCTGTATTCCCCGCAACCAGCCCTGCGAAAGGGACGCTGGTTTTCAATGATCGCGGTGGTCCTTCGAAACAATTGAATAACCCTAATGGACTGCTTTATGTGCGGTCGGAGGATCTGGACGGTCAAGGCCGGCTGAAAGACGGGGCTCCGATTGAGCCGCTGATTCTGCGGGCCAACGCCGGAGACTGCATCGAGGTTGAGCTAACGAACGCGCTGTCGTACGGATCGGACGTTTTCCTCGACAAGAATCTGACCTACGCGCAACCGCTCGGCACCATGGTTCCGATCAAGCTCGCACCTTCTATGTCCGTAGGTCTGCAACCGCAGTTGCTTTCCTACGATGCTCTTACGAGCGCCGGAACGAACATTGGTTTCAACTCCAAAAATCAGACGGACCAGTTGGTGAAATTTGGAGAGACGAAGAAATACCAGTGGTATGCCGGCAAGATCGAACGTGATGCGACCGGAAACTTGAATCACACACCAGTCGAGTTTGGAACACTGAATCTGATTCCGTCGGATCCACTGTTTCAAAATATAAACGGCCTGTTTGGATCGATGGTTATTGAACCGGAAGGCAGTAGCTGGCGGTGTGATGCGAAAGATTCCAACGGTAATATGATCCAGGTGGACTGCGATGACGCGAGTAGCGTTAGTCGAAATGTGACTAACCCGCCTCAGGGTGCGGATAGCTCTACGACGGCTTCGGCCAGCGTTCAGGATCCGATTAGCTTCACCCGGGCCTCGGCGACGGTTACGCCCAAAGACGCCACGAAGCAGTTTCGTGAGTTTGTGGTAATGATCAGTGATTCGATCAATATCTTTCAGGGCTCCACCAGTGCGACCACCAGTTCGGTTAACTACCGGACAGAGCCGAAGAACTTCAGATATGCCGGCAATAGTACACAGGACTTCTCGTGTATGTTGTCTAACCAACTGATTGCCGCACCGGTGAAGGATCCGCAAACACCGATCTTTACGGCTAATCCCGGAGATGCCGTGCGCTTCCGCATGGCGCATCCGTTCGGGACTGGCACTTCTCAGGTGTTTACGGTCCATGGCCACGCGTGGCAGCGAAATCCTTTTCAAACCGACTCGCGCGAGATTGGAAACAACAGTCTCTCGCAGTGGTTGGGTTCACGCGACAATCACGGATCGACAGATCACTTCGAGCTGGTGCTTGGAAAGGCAGGCGGTGACCGAGAGAAGCAAGGTGATTACCTCTACGGGGTCTTTCATCCTTCGCAGATCCGGTTAGGCGCCTGGGGTCTATTCAGGGTTGGCAGTAGTAATCAACCGCTGCAACCAAATGCTCAGTGCGTGCCAGTGCCGGCGCCGAGTAGAGTTTTACCAATTGTGGAAGACCCCGATCTCGAACGATTCCTTCGTACACCAGTTAACAAGAATGCGAAGCCCTAGTTCACTGATGGAGGTTTAAACGGCAAACCCACACAACGCCGAACATTGACTGCAAAACGATTTTCTTCATTGCTCACAGAGTTGTCCGCTGAAGACGTTTGGAAAAGATCGTGCAGTTTGAGAAGGCGCAAACTATGGAATGTTTCCAAACGTTAGGAGGGACCTATGGCAGGCGGTAAAAAAAAGGGCGGTAAACGGCCTAAAGGCAAAGAAGGCTGGGACACCGGAAAGTACTCGCAGGACGTCGTCAATATCATTCTCCGGCGATACCTGGCAGAAGAGTTACTCAACGCGCTGATTATCGCGCTTGGACCAGTCTCGTACGATAAGAAGAAAAAGAAAAAGGGCAAGAAGAAAGACGGGAAGAAAAAAGACGGCAAGAAAGACAGCAAGCACAAGTACAAGCCAAAGCCGAAGAAACAAGAGAAGCCGAAGCCCAAACCGAAACCCGAGAAACCTGGAGGCAACGGCAAACCGGGTGGTGGCGGCCGGCCCGGTGGTGGCAAACCCGGAGGCGGAGGTCGGCCCGGTGGTGGCGGCGGCCGGCCCGGCGGTGGCAAGCCCGGCGGCGGAGGTCGGCCCGGTGGTGGCGGCCGGCCCGGTGGTGGCAAACCCGGAGGCGGAGGCCGACCGGGTGGTGGCGGCCGTCCCGGCGGTGGCAAGCCCGGAGGCGGAGGTCGACCCGGTGGTGGTGGCCGTCCCGGCGGTGGCAAGCCCGGCGGTGGCCGCTCCAGCAAAGGACGACGATAAGCCGACCGCTGCCTTTAGCGCGGAACCGATCTCGTTCCAGACACGATAGCCATAGCTGCCCACAGGATCAGTAGCGCGTAGTGACCCTCGTCACCGCGCGCTACTGATTCTCGTGCAGTACTGTCAATCTGTTCTGCATTACATCCCCCAAGCTTTCGGGAAACTAAGCACATATCGATATGGAAAACGCTGCAAGGCGCGCGCACCTTAAAGGCCCTCGCTATCTCTTGCCGATGCTCACGGATGAGTTTCCCGAGTTTGCGCTTTACTACAATCTCTGTCTTCAGTTTCTGCGACTCACAACCTACGACCATGATTTCTGCGTAAAACTGCTCGCCCTTGCACGGCAAGCTGACGCATCGTGGCACGTCAGACGGCTGGCTGTGCTGATGCTCGAGCATCAGATCAGAAAGTTGGACCAGCATAACTTGAAAGAATTCGAGTTTCTCCTCGAGAGTCTCGACCTCAGAGAAACATCAGGAAAAATTACCACAGCAGTACTTCGCGAGGGATACTCAACCACCGATCCTCGTCACTTCGTAGCTGAGTTGCAGCGCAAACTCGCAAGGCTCGATCGTGTCCATAACAAAATCAACGGCACAAAGACTTCCGGGCCGGCATTGCGCGACTTCTTCAAACTGTCATGCGACGACTGCAAACTCAGTCTTGCTCGTTATCTGTTTACACCCGAAGAGGTGGTCGATGAGATTTTTGAACGTTTGCAGATCACCGATGGATTGAGAGATCTCGACACGCAGGAGCCTCGCTATGCCGTCGATGAAGCGAATCGAGCGATAAAACTATTGCCGCGCTATGAAGCGAGAATACTGGAACTACTTTGTAGAAGTGCAGATGTTTACTGGGTTTCCGACGATACATCGGCGGAGATCAATTCACTCGTCGAATACCCTTTGACCACCGTCGTATTAGTGATTAAGCCCCCCGGAAGTCATTTCGAATTTGAGATCAAAAGGGCCGGCCTGCGAGGACACAACTCGTTGAATGTGGTGTTCGCTCGCAGAGGATATGTCGTCGCACCGTCTCACCGCCTTAGTGGCGGCAGTATGCAATGGCTTTTGCGTTACGAAACCCGGAACGCAACCAAACTGAGTCGCGTCTACCGGCTTGTACACGAAACTGAAGCGCCCATACCTGCTTACATCTCACGATCGACGATCACTTCCATCCCCATCCCGGATGACGAAGTGCAAACATTGACCTACTTCACAGATCCGGATTCTTTTGGCCCAGACTTTCCCCAGATGCGAGCGGCGATGAAGCAGTCAGTAGCAGCGTTTAAAAAGGAAGGCTATGTAAATCTAGCGCCTCTTCCAGGCGACTTGGGCCTTACTGCACAATTCATCGGGACTGTCACTCCCGGCCAGGCGATTCTCTCCGGCACAACGTCTTTCCGCCTCGATAAGCTCGACACTTACCTCTCCGAGACTGGCGCCGATTACTATTTCAAACGTCTGGGCTTGTCTCACTCGACGCG
>DATEDU010000204.1:0-7266 GCA_035281525.1 Pyrinomonadaceae bacterium
GGGTTTGGGAGATCGGTTTGGCAAGCCGCGACTGAGTACCTAATTTGATCCATCGATTATTCCAGTGCTCGTTAGGATTAAATTCTTCACTCCGTAGGAGTGACCTGTTTATAGACGACAGGCGTTTTATGGTTCGAGCGGATACCGAAGTTGTAATGCGCCGATGCTATAAACATCTCACCCTAACGGGGTGAAAACCGTCCGAATAAACATGTCCCCTAACGAGGTAAAAACCGTCCGATTAACTCGCTCTCAATAGCTGGCACTGGCGACGTAACGAGGCGCGTGTTGTACTTTTCCAAATACCTTCGACGCGCTTCAGTCATCGGATACCGCTCGAGCGAGGAGTATGGATATTTGCTCATTCCGTGAAACGGCAAAGGCCCAACTTGATCAGGGCTCGCCGAGTTGATGTCCATCTCTTTGCTGAAGCCGTCCGCGTAGAGAAGAAAAGTGCGCGACCAGCCCCGAGGTAGCGGCGGCAGAGCATTCGCATCGAACGACAGACTGATTTCATCCCCGGGCTTCGAAATAACGAACATATCGTCTGACTTGAGCAGCAACTCGCGAATGTCGCCCTCGCGCGTGTAACGTCCAGTCATGACCTTCCACGGCGAAGTAAAAGAGATTTGCTCGTAGTCATATCCGAGAGGTTGACGGCCATCCATCGAAAACTCACGAGAGAAGCCACGCCAGCGCAAGCTGGCGATTGCAGGCTTAAGCCGTGTCATCTGTAACGGGAAATTGCCCGGTGAAGTATCTACCAGGATCTGATCCCAATAAATACGCATATTTGTGACGATGCGAACTTCGCGGTTTGAGCTTAGGAACTTGCCTGTCAGATCCACTGCTACGGTTTGCGGCCGCCCAACTGGGATGCCGATGTTTTCGATCACCGTACGCCAGCGTCCCCGCGCATCTTTAACTTGCAGCGCAGGAGTTTTCAGACTTCTGCCACTGTGCGAGGCGGCCAGGTTATCACTCGACCATGCATAGTCGGTCCAGCCAGTTAATAACAATAAGATTCGTTCCCCATCGTCCAAAGTCCAACGTCCAATGTCCAACGTCTGTTTGGCGCGGTTTGAATCTCTACCGCCGACGTCGTGTGCGGAGGTCGATAAGCGGACGTTGGACTTTGGACGTTGGACGTTGGACTTTTCCTCAAACAACCTCATCGTTAGCGAGTGTTCGTCTGCGAATCCGCGAATATTTTGAAGACGAAAATCATCCGGGTAGTCTCGATCGAGATGAGTGATGCGAGAAACTACATCATGGCCGTGATCATCGATTGCGGAAACTGGCGGGCGTGCTGAGCGCGTCGAGTAAAGTTTGAAAGGCGCAAGTGGCGGCGCCTTCAAGCCTTCATTCGGATACACCTCAACAGCTTCCGGGTGCGCGACCGCAATCAGCTGCAGGCGATCCAGAAAGACGGCCTCTTCGAGCTCGTTCGTCACGCGCACTTCGTAGTGCCCGTTGCGCTCTTTCAGTTGATCGCCACGAATACGTACGTACTCGTCCGGATCGGGTGTGTTGAAAACACCCGGCGCTTCGAGGTGGCCCATCTCACCGCCACCCATGAAGTCCGTGACGAACTCAAAACGTTCACCATTCCAGACGTAGAGATAAGGACATGAGGATGGCTTGCGGTCCAACTCGGTAACGGACAACGTGTTACCTCTCGATTCTGCAATTTGTGTTTCGGCTTGAACGATTCCAGCGGGCCACAGAACACGCACAACATCGGCCGACTTACGTTTGCCGAGACCCACGATGAGGTCCGCGGGAGCGGGGGCTGGCGAAGCAGAGTAGACCTCGAGTTTCTGAGCGAGACTTCCCGCGCGGAGTTCGACTTTTGCGCCGACACCGCTACGATTGCTTACCTTACCGGCGAGGTTCACGCGCACCGCTGGATTGGCATTGCCACCATCATTGCGGGCCACTCGCAACTCGCCTGATGAAGAAAGAAAGATGAGGTCCACATCGCCGTCGCTATCGATGTCCCCACTGTTCAGCAGCCGGCTGCTTGGCGAAACTTCGCTTGCGATTTCCTTGCTTATCGAACGCGCACTCACATCGTTCCATGAAGTGCCAAGGTTGCGCCAAATCTTCAAGCCGTCGTGGGTTATCGCCACACAATCCAGCAAACCATCGTTGTCATAATCGAGGAATTGTGCTGCTCGCACGGCGTCTGAACCCTGAGGCGCCGGAACAGACTTGAATTTCTCCCGCCCATCGCTAATCGCAAACAGGGCTGGCCCATCTTCGCGGCCAAAAAAGAAGTCCGTATAGCCATCCTTGTTAACGTCACCAGCTGCAGCGCTGGTCCAACGACCACGCGTGTTTAGTCCCGTTTCATCGGCAACATCGCGGAAGCTGCCATCGCGTTGATTGCTAAAGAGCTTCGGCGCATTGCCATGTCTAACGACCAGAAGATCTATGTCGCGCCGGTTATTGAAATCCGTCGGGACCAGAGCCGATGAATGGCCTGGATTGCTTAGTTTCGCAGCTTCTGTCTGGTTGCTGAATTTTCCATTTCCGTCGTTGCGCAACAATATGTCTGGAGCATTCTCAAAGTCGTCGGGGAACGTTATGGGCTCGCCGCTCTTCGACGTCTTGGCGAGGTTTGCCAATCCTGCAATGAAGATGTCCAGGTCGCCATCATGATCGACGTCGACGAATGCGACCGACGATGGCAAATATGGATAAGCCGGAATGCCGGCAGCGGCAGTCACGTCTGAGAACTTACCCGCGCCATCATTGTGGTACAGCGCCAAGCTGCCAAAGCGAATGACGAAAAGATCAGGTTTAGAGTCGTTGTCGTAATCGCCGGCAACAGCGCCAACGCCCATCCCGCTGAACTTCGCGTTCAGGCCTGACTGTTCGGTAATGTCGGTGAACTTGCCGGCATCATTCCGACAAAGGTGTTGGGCCGTGGGCGACGTCCAGAACAGATCGAGATCGTTATCGAGATCGAAATCGAAAAGCGTTACGTTGCCGGAAAGTGAGCGAGCCAGTTCAGTCTTTGAGCCGTCGTCGAGGTCGACAGTTTTCAAAGGATTGCCTAACGATGCGACCGACGCGCTTTTTGCAGCGGCGCCAAGGACTGTCGCCGTGGCGTCTGTGAAAGTTATAGCCGGATCCGTTTTATCGACGAGCTCCGGCTCGGCTCCGGTAGAAACAATTGCTTCCGCGTAGCGGCCCTGCTCCAAATAATTGTTGCCGAGTGTGGTACCGCTTCCGCGTTGACGTAACTCCTGGAACTGGTTGATGACTTTTTGTCCTTCAGGTCGTTGACCTGCGCGCATCAGCGATGTTCCTAAGTTGTAAAGCGCGGTCGTGTTGTAAGGTTCAGCCGCAAGAGCGGTGCGCAAGACTGTTATAGCCTCAGGATATTTACGCTGTTGCGCATAGATCTGACCGAGGTTGATGTTCGCACCAACATCGTTCGGATCAATTTTCAGAACGCGCTGAAAAGCTGAGATGGCGTCTTCCGGACGGTTCTGCAACTTGGCAATCAAACCGAGTAAGTAGTGCGGCTGAGGAGCTGAAGGATTGCTTGCAATGATGCTTTGCAATTCCTTCTGTGCTCCCGGAAGATCGGGCAAATTAAAGAGCGCGATACCGAGGTTAATCCGAGCGAGGGTCAAAGTTGGTTCGAGTTGTAGTGCTCGTCTGAAGGTATCTGCGGCTTCTTTGTGCTTGAACTGTTCTAGCAGAGCAACGCCGATGTTGTTAGCGCGATAAGCTTCTTCGCGGACGTTTGTTGTCGGTTTGGTCTGGTGAGCCAATGAAGTACCGGTTAAGAGCCAAACCGTAATAAGCAGACATAGTGAACCACCGAATAGCAAAGAGTAGTGATTGAATCGGTTCATTAGCGGATCGCTTAAGCGTAAAGGGATCTTCACGTTTCGGAGACGTTTCTGACTATAAGGCCGAACACTTGATTGTCAAGTAACGGCTCTGGAGCGTGCGAAGCGACGCGAAGGCATAAAGCCTGGGGCGTAAGCCCGAGGTAGCTATTGGATAAGACACAACCAGCCCGCGAAGCGGGCGACAGAATCAAGGCTGTCACCCACTTCGTGGGCTCTATCAATGTATCGCCCTCTCCTAGGGCTTACGCCCCAGGCTTTATGCTTTCGCCTGCTTCACAGGCTTCATCAAGTTTTTGTGCTATCTTGTGCGCTTCGCTTTCAAAGGAGCTCGGGAATACCAGATACCACGACCCCCCTATGCACGTTACCCCGCGAACGACAATTCCCCCCACAGTCTTAATTCTTTTTTTAGCAATTCTTCTTATCCCTTTTACCGCGTGCCGGACGGGAACGCGGCAGATCGACAAATCCTCCGCAGCCTACACGGAAATCGTCTCCTCTTTCTACGTAGGCCTCGCCGCACTCCAGGTTGGCGACGACGTCCGCGCTGACAGCAAACTCGCCCGACTAACTGAGCTCGCGCCAGACGAACCGGCCGGATGGGCCAACTGGTCCATCCTTGCCTTACGGCAAAGAAACTTTGACGCCGCCACGTCCCGGCTCGAGCGAGCACGCTCGATCGCTCCGGACAATGCTGAAATTCATTACCTTATCGGTTTGCTGCAAAGCAGTCAGGGTAAATCAACCGAAGCGATCTCTGCATTTCGCAAGGCGACTGAACTCGATCCGAAAAACCTGAAAGCCCTCTACGCCCTCGCCGGCGAAGTCGAACGTGAAGGCGGCAGCAACAGTGAAGCGGAATACCAAGAGCTAATTCGAAAAATTCTTGCTGTTCAGCCCGAGAATCTCGCCGCCTTGCTTGAACTCGGACGTGTGTCGGCAAAGCGTGGGGACGCGGAGACACTGAAATCGACAGTGTCGCAAATTGCAGCTCGATCGTCCGCCTGGCCTGCCGAAGTTCAAGAACAACTGAGCGCCGTGCAGGCTGCCGCAGCCAGCAACGATCCGGGCTCAACGGCCACCCGCATCACGTTCCTGCGCAACGTGCTCGTACGTGTTCTCGAATACCGCAAGCATCTCGCAGCCATCAAGCCGCCGCCGGGAGAAGAGGCAACTCCATTTGAGCATTTCTTGAAACTTGAGTCGCCGCAGTTCGCACCAGCCGCACCCGACACGTCGATAAAGTTTGTTCAGCAGCCTGTCGCGAACTTAAGTGGTAAGTGGCAAGGCGCGACGACGTTTTCAACTGGCGCTGAGGGGCCGCCGGCCGTTCTAGTAGCCAACGGTCGCGAAGTCCATCTATCTTCGGGAGCAACTTTTCCTTTCCCAGGGGGCCCATCAGCTGCTACTCCGCTTCAGGACTCATTTTTACCCATCGATTACAACTACGACTTCAAAACCGACCTAATGCTGACGGGCTTCGGCGGAGTTCGGCTTATGCGTCAGGACGGTGCGAATGCATTCACCGATGTCACTCAAGACACGAAGCTTCCACCGGCAGTCACGAATGCAGCTTATATTGGAGCTTGGTCGGCAGATATTGAAGCTGACGGAGATCTCGACATCGTTCTTGGCGTCCAGGACGGGAATCCACCGGTGCTAAGAAACAACGGCGACGGTACATTCATCGAGATACATCCATTTCCAAACGTGTCCGGCCTCATCGCGTTTGCTTGGGCCGATCTCGACGCGGATGGTGATCCCGATCCGTCTTTGATCAACGGTACAGCCCGGCTTCAGGTTTTTGATAACGAACGCACGGGCCAATTCATCGAGCGCCCTGCGCCAAACCTTTCAAAACTCCTGTCGATAACTGCGGCGGATGTGAACAACGATGGCGTACTTGATTTATTGGCGTTGCAAACCGACGGTGCAATTATTCGAGTCTCAGATCAAAACGAGGGGCAGGGATGGGAAACGTCGGAAATTGCACGCGTGACGGAAGCGGCCGTCCAGGACAAAGATCCAAGACTGCATGTCGCCGACCTCGACAATAACGGTGGACACGATCTGGTGTTAGCCTCAACTTTCAACATAGCGACCGTAGACCCAGGAATTGCGAGCCCAGACTCCGGTGCTCTCATTTGGCTCAGCGACGAGAAGGGCAATTTCAAATTACTCGAAACTCCTGCCGGGCCCGCGACCGTCCTTGACATAGCCGATCTCAACAATGACGGCCGGTTGGATCTAATAGGACTGTCAAAAGACGGTCAGCCAGTCGAAGCATTAAATCGCGGCGACAAGAATTATCACTGGCAGGTGATACGTCCCCGAGCCAAACAGGCTGCCGGAGATCAGCGCATAAACTCGTTCGGCATTGGCGGGGAGATGGAACTCCGATCAGGCTTGCTGCTGCAAAAGCAATTAATTACTGGTCCGGTTGTCCACTTTGGTTTAGGCGAACAACCAGCTGCGGACGTCGTGCGCATCGTCTGGCCCAATGGATCCGTTCGCGCAGAGTTTGAATTGAAAGCCGATCAAGCAGTCGTCGCAGAACAACGACTCAAGGGCTCGTGCCCGTTTCTTTTCGCCTTTAACGGGAAGGAAATGGAATTTGTTAAGGACGCTGTGCCGTGGGGTTCTGCAATCGGATTGCGCATCAACACGCTTGGGACAGCGCGCGTCGAAGCCACGGAAGAATGGTTCAAGATTGGGCGCGACCAGCTCGTGCCGCGCGATGGTTATTATGATCTGCGCATTACGGCAGAACTCTGGGAAACATACTATTACGATTATCTCTCTCTGATGGTCGTCGACCACCCACCCGGCACTGAGATATTCGTTGATGAGCGGTTTGTAATTCCACCACCGAAGCTTGCAGTAACCACAGTTTCGACGCCGAAGAAGATAGTTCGAGCATTAGACGATCGTGGCCAGGATGTGACTGACGTCGTGCAGTCGCTCGACGGCAAATATCTCGACACGTTCGGCCGCGGGACTTATCAAGGCGTTACTCGGGATCACTATGTGGAAGTGGACTTGGGTAATGAAGTGCCTGCCAACAAACCTCTGTGGTTAATCGCCCACGGTTGGATGCACCCGACCGATTCGTCAATTAATGTAGCTATCAGCCAGGGGCAGCGCGAACCGCCGAAGCCGTTGAGTTTGGAAGTACCGGACGGAAACGGTGGTTGGCGAGTAGCGCATCCTAACCTTGGTTTCCCCGCCGGAAGGAAAAAGATCTGTTTGGTAGACCTGACGAACGTGTTTCTGCCCGGCACGCCTCGTCGCTTGCGCCTGCGAACCAACTTGGAAGTTTTTTGGGATGCACTCGAATGGGCTGAGGCATTTCCCGATGTCACGCCGACGATCACACGACTGAATCCGGACTATG
>DATEDU010000205.1:0-94509 GCA_035281525.1 Pyrinomonadaceae bacterium
GGCTACGGTCGCCAAGACCAGGGAGCTACGCTGGAGTACAGGCCGTCCGAGAATCGATGCACTCATTCGGCAGAATGGCGCGAAGTATGGTGTCGATCCATCCTTGATCTTTTGCGTTATGGAGCAGGAATCTCATTTCAATACCTACGCCGTGTCGCCCAAAGGAGCCCGGGGGTTGATGCAGTTAATGCCGGGAACGGCAGCACGCTTTGGAGTGCGTCGACCTTTCGACCCAGCACAAAACATCGCTGGCGGCACACGCTTTCTGAAGGAATTGCTGCGGCGATTCAATGGACGAGTTGATTTGGTCCTGGCGAGCTACAACGCGGGCGAAGGTGCAGTTGCGAAGTTTGGTTATCGAGTGCCGCCATATCGCGAGACTCGGAATTATGTTAAGCGCGTCGGCTATCGGTACCGTCAGGCGAAACGGCCCGTGCCCGCAGTTCCGGCCGGCGGCACTGCTGCAACCAAAGCGGGCGAATTATAAGTAAGGTCCGACAAGCTTTAGCTTGTCGTTGGACATGGAGAAAAACACGGTTGCTGAGAATAGCTTCATTGATTTTCTGCCTCGCTTTCATAGCTGCGCCGGTTGCCGCTCAGCAACAGTACGAGCCTCCTCTCACCAATGCGCAAGTAGTCAAGCTCGTCCGCGCCGGCTTCAAGGAGAAGCTTCTAATCGCGATCATTCGCAGCCGTCCCAATAGGTTCGATCTCAGCCCGGATAAACTTATTGAGCTGAAACGTAATGGCGTTCCGGAGAAGATCATCATGGCGATGTTGGAATTGGATGTCTTCTCATCGAATTCCGACGATGACTGGAGCGAAGATTCTTTTTTTAAAAATAATAAACCTTCGCGCGGTAACGGTTCCGCTGATCCAAATGGCGAAGAGACAAATATTTTCGGCTCTAGCGGCGGCTCCAACAGTCAAACCCAAAGTCGCGGCTTGCGAGGTTCCAATCAAGGCGAAACCGTAACCACCGGAAGCGCTACAGTCCGAATAATTCGTCCGCCTGCCGAAGCGGGCGGCGCGGCACTCAAGTTAGAAAGAACTCCGACCCTCAACAACGAGTCGATTATCCGTTTAGTAGAAGCGGGCTTCTCGGAGGGCACCATCATCAAGCGAATCGAGGATTCGCCAGCCGACTTCGATCTCTCACCTGACAAACTGTCCGAGTTGCGTAAGCGGCGCGTTACTGAACCTATAATTACCGCGATGACCCAGGCAATGGAAGGGTCAGTGCCAAAGACAAACTCGCCTGGCAGAAATGGGGAGAGCTAGCCGCATGCCCGGCAGGTTCGCTCAGTCCACTCCGACGATTCACTCTTTAATTAAGTTTGCAATTTGGCTATTGATTTGTCTGGCAATGGTCCAAAGCTCACCCTGGGCCCATGCACAGGAGTTACCGATAGGTCCTCCGCCTCCACCACCACCTGTTCAACCAAAACCAGAGGCTCAGGAAATCGATCCGGATGACGTCATCTCAGTCAACACTACTGAAGTATTGTTGCCGGTCACGGTGAGGAGTCAAAACGGACAGTTCGTCAGTAATCTGACGCGCAACGATTTTCGTGTTTTCGAAGATGGTGTTGTGCAGCCATTGAGCGATCTCAGTCTGCGGCAGGCGCCGGTCGATGTAGTGTTGCTGGTCGATGCTTCGTCGTCGGTGTCGGAAAACCTTGATGATTTTCGACGTGCGGCGGAAGGCTTTGCCGCGCACCTCTCTGCGGATGACCGCGTGAGCTTGATCCAATTCGACGATCGGGTTTTGCTACTTCAGGATTGGACCAAGAGCTTGGTCCAATTGCGTCGCGCGCTGCGGCGAGTATCTCCGGGAATGTTTACGCGGTTTAATGACGCGATGCTGCTCGCAGCTCGCGATCAAGCTCCACGTGCCAATGCTCGGCACGCGATCATCGTGCTAACGGACGGAATCGATAGTGGACGTGGCGCTACGTTCGCCACAGCGTTACGGGCGGCACTGATGTCGCAAACGACAGTCTATGTCGTGAGCAACACTGAAATGGAACGTGCACGGAAAGAGGCTGAGCTTGAAACGCTGCTTTCCGGTTCTTCGTCAGCCGTGAAATTCAATCAGCTTCGCATTGATGATTTGCGTCTGGGTCTCGAAGCGTTGAGTGCGAGTGAGCGCAACATGGACCAGTTGACGGCTTCAACCGGTGGAAGGATGTACCGGCCGAAGTCATTCGACGATCTTGAACGGATCTACGGGGAGGTCGCTGACGAGCTACGACACCAGTACGCCGTTTATTATTCTCCATTGAGCAAGAAGCGAGACGGGGCCTTCAGGCGTGTAAAGGTTGAAACGACTGACCCGACGCATCGTGTCTCCGCCCGCATCGGCTATTTCGCTCCCGCCGCTAACAAGCTCAATTCACCCCGCTAGAATTCTCCCAGTTAGGAAGAGTAGGTTGAAGATTTGCAGGTTAGGAAGGGGGTCAAGGCGCGTCAGCGCCGCGCCCCCGCTTGTTCAAACGGCCTTGGGCCAAATTGCCACAGGCCAGAGACTGCTGCTCCCGCTGTTCCCTTGTGACACGGGCGATCGCCACACCAACACTCTTCTTATTCATACTTCTCACCCACTAACTCTAATTATTTCTGCAGTTAGATCGTAAATACCCTTCCCGGCACAAGCATTGCCAACGGATTCCTGGAATCTGTGCAAGCATTCGTGTGCATTCCCCAAGCTTGCATTCCAGCAATCAATATCAAAAGCGAAAGAAGACTGAGAGTAGATGAAACCGATCAAACACGTGGAACGAGGCCTGACCCTTATCGCAGGTGCTGCCCATGACGCCATTCAGGCAGTGAACAAGTACAAACCTAACCCGTCCTTCACTCCCAAATGGTCAGACAAACCCCTGCTGAAATCATGGCAAAAGAGCAAGCCGACACTCGGATGGCCTCGTACGACCGATTCGCTTTGTCCGAACTGCGTAATCGAAGCTCGAGAGTCAATCCTGAGCGGCAAGCAGGATGTCAGCATGCTGATCAATGAAAAGGTCGGCGAGATCAAAGCGCAGATCATTGAACGAGACGGCCAAATCTGGATGGTGAAAGATTGCCCAATCCACGGCCACTTCGAAGACATGATGGCGATCGACTCCAAGTTTCTTACGCACATCGAAAAGATGTTTCCCGGACGCGACATCGACGCTCACAACGATGAGAAGCTGCACAATCACGGCACGAGCACCATTAAGTATGGTCGCGGCGCCGTTCTGACTGTAGACCTGACCAATCGCTGCAACATGATGTGCGACCCATGCTTTATGGACGCGAATCAGGTCGGTTTCGTTCACGAGCTCAGCATGGAAGAGGTCAAGGAGATCCTGGACAACGCGATTTCCATCAAGCCTCGACGCCAGATGTCAGTACAGTTCTCCGGCGGCGAGCCTTCAATCTCACCATACTTCATAGAGGCGATTAAGTACGCTCGTAAGGTCGGCTACAACAGTGTGCAGGCAGCGACGAATGGTATCGAGTTCGCTAAGAGCAAAGAGTTCTGCCACGAAGCTGCCAAAGCAGGCTTGCGATACGTCTATCTGCAATTCGACGGAATCGGGAATGACGCCAACAGTCACCGTCAAGTAGGGAACCTGTTTGACGTCAAGATGCGTGCGATTAACAACCTGCACGAAGCGGGTGTCGAGATCGTGCTGGTGACCACCCTAGTCAATGGCATCAATAACGATCAGGTTGGATCGATCATCCGCTTCGCGTTGGACAATCCAAAGAAGATTGCCTTCCTGTCGTTCCAGCCAGTTTCATTTACTGGTCGCGACGAAGAGATCACTGAGTATCGCCGGCTTCAGCAGCGCTACACACTGTCGCATCTTGCTCATGATGTGAAGAAGCAGGTGGGAATTACTGAACCGACAAGAGACTGGTTCCCGCTTTCATTAATGGGAGCATTCGCTGACTTCGCGGATCTGGTTCATGGTCCGGAAGCCGAATGGGGTCAGGTGTCTTGCGGCTGCCACCCAAACTGCGGCGTCGGTACTGCAGTGATGGTTGATAAACAAACGAAGGAAATGAAGCCCGTCCCAGAGTTCCTGAACATTCCGGGTCTCGTCAAAGACATGCAGAAGATTACGGATGCGGCTCGCGGTAAGTGGATGTCGAACCTCATGATGGGCTTGGCCTTGTTGAAGCACTACAACCCGTACAAGTCGCCGTCGCAGTTTACGCTTTACGAGTTGTTCAAGAAGTTCGACAAGTCGTTTGGCTTGACCGGCAGAGACTACGGGAACGTTACGGGTGCCCGCACCGCGGATGACATCGAGAAACGCCGCGCCGATCGATGGAACTTCCTCTTCATTGCCGGCATGTGGTTCCAGGATCTTTTCAACTACGACTTCCGGCGCACTGAGATGTGCATCATCCCGTACGGCACTCAGGAGGGCGAGATTTCCTTCTGTGCCTACAACACTGGGATCGGCTGGAGAAACATCATCGAGAACATGCACCAAAACGCAACCGTCGCTAAGTGGTATGAAGAGCACGGCCGGCACGAGATTTTTGCAGGCGGCAAAGATGTTCAGCTAAGCGACAAGTCACATAGCATGGTGCTCAATACAATCGATTTGGCTCGACCCAACAAGCCCGTAATGGAGGGGCCGAAGACGGCGCACGAAGAGGCTGTGATGATGCGCAAGATGTACCAGGAGATGGTGCTCAAGAAGCAGCTCCCGACGAAAGAGTCAGACAAGCCCGTGCAGATCCAGGGCCTAGGTCGTAAGAGCGCCGCACCCGCTGAAGCGGAAGTAGTGGCGGTTTAGAGTTCCAAAAACGCCTGTCCACAGATTACACAGATTACGCAGATTACAGAGACATCAAGCACAAAGCTCGAAGTTTTTTCTCTGTAATCTGCGCAATCTGTGTAATCTGTGGACAGGTTGTTTCGTGCCTTGACCGCGAGTGCAATTGACGTGTTAAATATGCTGGCTGTAAAAACGGCTGAAACATCAACAAAGACGGAGAACGAATGGCGATAGTTACTGTTAATCAAGGTGAATCGATTGAAAGCGCGTTACGCCGCTTCAAGCGCAAGGTAATGACCGAAGAAATCATTAAGGACGCGAAGAAGCACACTTACTTCATCCCGCCCGGACAGAAAGCAAAGCTTAAATCGGCGCTCGCGCGCAAACGGAATAAGAAGAAGGGCCGCATGCGCAGCACTCCTCGCGACTAGTCGAGATAGCCTCCCGAATTGCTGCATTCGATCCGCGCTCAATCCCTCAGTTACTCAATAACGAAGAGCAGTATTGATGAGCGAAGCGATGCGGGAGTCCGGCATGGCTACAGCGAAGAGTTCGGTTTGGGTTATCCAATGACGCGCATTCTGATCACAAACGACGACGGCATTCATTCAAACGGCCTGATCAAGCTGGAAGAAGCTCTATTGACCGTAGGGGATGTCTACGTTGTCGCGCCGGCTTCCGAGATGAGCGGCGCCTCGCACAGTCTTACGCTGGCGCGGCCCCTTCGTATTCGTCAGATGGACGATCGTCATTGGACAGTCGACGGCACTCCCACAGATTGCGTAACGCTGGCGCTAAACAAGATCCTTCCACCAGACAGATTGCCCGACATCTGTGTCTCTGGAATCAATCACGGCGGAAATTTGGGTGACGACGCGACTTACTCAGGCACGGTTGCCGGAGCGCTCGAGGCTACGATTCTCGGCGTGCCAGGACTGGCGCTAAGTTTGGTAGCGCGCGAGAATTTCGACTTCACCGAGTCGGCACAGTTCGCCGTCACGGCTGTGCAAAAAGTGCTGTCAGAAGGACTACCGGAAGGTACACTTCTGAACATTAATATTCCGCCGGGTGAGATCAAAGGTATCCGCGTAACGAGGCAGGGAATTAAGAACGCGAGGCCAGTCATCACTGAACACATCGACCCGCGTGGCAAGCCCTACTTTTGGATCGGTGAAGAATACTTCAATACCAACTCCGCCGATGGGACGGACTACTACGCGATCGAACTGGGCTACGTTTCCGTCACGCCGCTGAAGAGTGATATGACGGACCACCAGGCGCTGACCGCGATTGAAACCTGGAACTACCTGAAAGCCGCCGAGCTGCTCGAGAAAAGTTGAATTGCAATCAACGGGTCAACAGCCTTCGGAGAGAACTCCAGCATTCGCGATTCCGCGCGAACGAATGGTTGCCCGGTTGAGAGATCATTACGGCATCCGCGACTCGAACGTCCTTGAAGCCATGCGAGCCGTTCCACGGCATGCATTCGTACCGGAAGCGCTTCAAAGTCGTGCCTATGGCGATCACGCTCTTCCCATTAGTGCCAACCAGACAATATCCCAACCTTTCATCGTCGCTCGGATGACAGAGCTGCTTCAGATCGACAAAGAGTGTCGGGTGCTCGAGATTGGTGCCGGCTCCGGTTATCAAACTGCCGTGCTCGCGAGAGTCGCGGGACAGGTTTATGCGATCGAGCGCATTGCCGATCTTGCTCGAGAAGCCCAGGCTCGCATTCGGCAGCTCGGGATCTACAACGCAACAGTGAAGTGTTTCGACGGCACGCTGGGGTGGGCTGCGAATGCTCCCTACGATGCCATTTTGGTTGCCGCAGGTGGTCCAAATATTCCTGAGCCACTCGTAGCGCAACTAAAGTTAGGAGGGCGGCTGGTGGTTCCGGTCGGAGACAACCGCGAGTCGCAACGTTTGGTTCGCGTCATCAAGACCGAGCGGGGCGCGAAAGCAGAAGATCACGGAGGATGCGCGTTTGTGCCTTTGATCGGCCAACACGGCTGGTCCAACTAACGAGTCTAGAGTCTTGAGTCTAGAGTCCCGAGTAGGAGTCATGACTCTAGAATCTGCCATTCAGACTTCAGACTTCTGTCTCCTGACTCCTGACTCTCGACTCTAGACTATTATGATCGCACGCATAATTGAAATTCTTTCCGGCTTCATTGTCGCTACCATTTCAAAACTCGGTTACTCAGGCATAGTGCTACTGATGGCCATCGAGTCCGCCTGTATTCCACTTCCTTCTGAAATCATCATGCCATTCTCGGGCTACCTGGTTTCAACAGGACAAATGAACATTTGGGCGGTCGGTGTCGCTGGAGCGGTTGGGTGCGTACTCGGATCGATGGTGGCGTACTGGGCGGGAATGTACGGCGGCCGTCCGTTTATCGAAAAGTACGGCAAGTACGTTTTGGTCTCGAGACACGACTTGGATATGGCAGATCGTTGGTTTGCGAACTACGGAGAGATCATCGTGTTTGCGAGCCGGTTGTTGCCTGTGATTCGCACCTTCAT
The DNA here is from genome assembly GCA_035281525.1 of Pyrinomonadaceae bacterium. Lineage (GTDB taxonomy): Bacteria > Acidobacteriota > Blastocatellia > Pyrinomonadales > Pyrinomonadaceae > PSRF01. The sequence continues at coordinate 7,308 of DATEDU010000205.1, forward strand.
TGCGTTCCCGGCCGGTGTGGCTCGGATGAACATACCGCGTTTCATCATCTACACGTTCGCCGGTTCGTTACCATGGTGTCTCGGATTGGCGTATGTCGGGCAGAAGCTGGGCGAGCAGTGGAATAAGGACGAGACGCTGAAGACTTGGTTCCATCGGTTCGACTTCGTGATTGGGATTATTCTGTTGTTGGGAGCTGTGTGGTGGGTCTGGCGCCACATCAGCCACTTGCGCAAGGATAAGGCGGAAGCCGCAGCCGCCGAAGCAACCCGCGAGTCGGCGATGGAATAGCACCGCGCGGTCAAACAGAACCGGGAGCGAAGCGACCGGGTCACGTTTATCCAAGAAGCCGCTGAGATTGACCGGGTCATGTCTACCCAACAACGCCGCTGTGGTTTACCCGGTCGCTTCGCTCCCGGTTCGGTGTCAGTGGCTTCGGTAACGATCAGTCTTCCGCAGTTTTCACATAACTGCCTTGTTTGACACCATTCTAGGGGCTCCCATAGAATCGCTGTTCATGTCGGGGCGTGGCTCAGCCTGGTAGAGCGCACGGTTCGGGACCGTGAGGTCGGTGGTTCGAATCCACTCGCCCCGACCAATAAAATCAACGATTTACGGCTGCCTTCAAAAGCGGCCGTTTGTCGTTTGTGGCAGAATTGAGGCAGAGGCTGATTGCGAGTAAGTCTCACCGCTTCCACCGCAGCTCGCTTAGCTCTGTCGGTTGCATGTGTATAGCGTCGCGTAGTTTACGGATCAGATTTTCGGTTTTTGTGCAAAAGCTTATTTCGAGGGTGGCCAGATGGTATTTCCAACTAGATCGACGTAACCCCACTTGTCATCAACATTGAATCCGACCAAGCCGCCCCAGTAATAAACGAAGCCATCATAAATAAACGGAACTACAACCTTCCCGCTTCTATCGATAAATCCCCACTTTTCACCTCGCGCGACCGAAGCAAATCCTTCCTCGTCAAATTCTTCAACCTCCTCAAACTGCGGGCGAATGATCATGCGTCCTGTTCTGTCAATGTATCCCCACTTGTCTTTAATTCTCACGGCACCCAGACCATGGCTAAATCTTCGCGCCTCATCGAACCGAGTCGCGATAACGATCCGGCCACTCTTATCCATGTATCCTTCCTTCCCATTTTTCTGTGTAGTCGCCAATCCATCGACAAATAAAAACCATTTTCCTGCCGGCGGCAAGTTCACCTTTGCCCCACTACGATCAATGTAATGACTGGTATCGTCAAATTCAGTTACGTAAGCGAGACCATCCGAAAATGGGCTCGCATATTTGAACTTCAAAGGGATTACGACCTTCAAGGTGCGGTCAACATACCCCATAAACTCCTTCCGCTCCGTATAGTTTTGCCACTCCCATTTCTCAACTGGAGCCATGCCTTCTGAAAAGGGGTAAACAATAAAGTAACCAGGATACAGAGTGACTTTTCCAGACTTATCGACGTATCCAGGAGTTTTATTGAGCCGGATCGCGGCAAAACCTTCGTAAAATATCCCTTCGCTATCAAATTTCGGTTCAATGACAAATTTTCCGGTCTTGTCTATAAAGCCAAACTTGCCGTTCACTCCTACGCCGGCAACTCCTTCGTTGAAACCCATACACTCCTTTTCAAATTGCAGAGGAATTACTATTTTGCCGGTTCTATCGATATAGCCGCACTTTCCATCCTTGCGAACGTGGAAAAGACGAACGTCTTCACTTTGTTGGCCCGCTAAGGAAGAGATCGCGACTTCCACGCCACTCTTTGTCTTCGTTGTGTTTGGTGAATTGCTACTCACAAACAAGACAGAGGCACCCATCAATATCGAACCAAGAATGACAGCGTAAGAGCTCCCGAATTTCATTTATTAACTCGTGCCTAATCGTCGGTGGTTCGAATCCACTCGTTAAATACCGCTCTGTTCATTTGTCCACTTCGACTGGCGCTCATCAACGAGGACGGCCGAAAAACAAGACATAGCCGTCGGCGTCTTTGAGCTCAAAACCACGCAAACCCTCATGACTGTCTTTTAGCGGTTCGAAAAACTCGACATTGCGCGAAGTATATTCGGCCGCCAGTGCGTCAGGATCGGGGACGGCGACGAAGGCGTCCCACCGTGCGATACCTTGTTTGACGTCTCGCGTGTAGTTCGGCACCGGAGCTACACCAATGGCTTTGAGCAGGATCTGCGCACCACCACGGCGCACGATGCCGAAGAAGATGTCGTCAGGAGCAGGCCCCTGGAAAGTGATCTCAAATCCAAGCCGGTCTCGATAGAACGAAAGCGAGGTCGGAACGTCGTTCACGATAAAAAACGGTGAGATGCCGGCAATCTCTGCTTGTGTCATGTGGGTTCCTTTTCCTCAGTGCTTTTACGCCTACCTTATGATTATCTAGTTCCGAAATTGTCTTTACAATTTCACACCACCCGATAATTATGTGCGGAGACTGGCGAACTAATAAGGTTGCTTGCGCGAATTGAATCACACTGCCGGCGATAATCGAAGCGCATGGCTCTTCAGGCCTGTTATCCTCCTGACCACGGCCTACATCGTCATCAATATCACACACGAGTCGGCGCACGCCTTGATGGCCTACGCTCTTGACGTACCCTTCACCCTGTTCCATTTCGGCGTTAACTTGGCACGCGACCGAGGCACCATCACGGAGCGGGCGGCCATCGGGGTGGTGGGCCCACTATGCTCGCTGATAATCGGTCTAATTTGCTGGTTCTCTTACAGGCAGGCTAGGGGATCACGCTCAGAACTCATGCTGCTGTACCTCGCTACGTTCGGCGTCGGCACCTTCTTCGGTAACCTTATGTCTTCCGCCTTCGGAGGAGATTTCGTCGGGGATTTCAGCCGCGCGGCGCTGGCCCTGCGCCTGCCGATGCCTGTTCGCTACGCGACAAGTCTTGTGGGCTTACTGTTACTCTGCGGTCTGCACTTCTGGGCCGGTTGGGAATTGCGCAGGCTGTCGCCCGCTGGCTCCAGCAGGTTGCGCGCAATGATCGAAATGGTCATCCTGCCAGTCGTCGCCGGCACAGCTATCCTGGCATTGTCCTTCATACCCATGCCTTCCGCCCTGGTTTTCGGACGGTTGGCGGAAACATCGTTCTGGGTTTTCGGCGCGGCGGGTATATTAATGAGTCGGAACACCCCATCAGGGGGCGGCCGGACCCTTCACTTGGGTTGGGCGGATATCGCGGCCCTAGTGGCGGCGGTCATTGTTGTCAGGCTCTTTGCCGGCGGGCTCGCCTTTCAGCAGTAGCCTTCGTGTAATTTCGTGGATCTTTTTCGTGTAGTTTCGTGGATCGTTTGATATATGGAAACGATGCTTCAGGATCTGCGTTACGCTCTGCGCGTTTACGCCCATAACAAATCGTTCACTTTGATCGCAGTGCTGGCACTGTCAATTGGTATCGGCGCCAACATCGCGGTATTCACTGTCGCGAATGCACTACTGCTCCGCCCGCTACCTTACCCTGAATCGGAGCGTCTGGTCCAAATCGGCCGGCTTCAAACCAATGGTCCTTTCTACCTGCTCAGCTACGCGCGCTTTCGTTTCTTTGAACAAAATAACCGAACGCTAGAGTCTCTCGCTGCTTACGACGTCGTGGGTTCGAGTTTGAGTGTCTCCATTGGAGAGACACCAGAACTACTCCAAAGTTGTCGTGTTACCGCGAACTTCTTTCGAGTCCTCGGAGTAAATCCTTTACTCGGCCGCGGCTTTACCAGCGAAGATGATCAACCCGGTGCTGCTCCGGTTGTGATCGTCAGTCACGGAGCTTGGTCAAGATTATTCGGCAACGATCCTGGCGTGGTAGGGCGCTCTCTTCGCTTAAGCGGAGAAAACCACCATCATCGGCGTCATGCCTGCTGACTTTAAATTCGGCAACGATGCGGAAGCTTGGGTTTCGCTTCGGAAAAGGGAAGATTGGAGCGATCGTTCCACGCCATTTCTTGCAATCGGCCGGTTGAGTCCGGGCACCAGCATTGACGCAGCGCAACAGGACTTCAGCACAGTGCTTCAAAGGTTGAAGGAAGCACAACCTGCCACTGTCGCTGAGAATGAAGTGGGAGTACTATCTGTCTCACATCGCGATCGAGTAATCGGCGACACTCGCATGCCACTGCTGATCCTCGGCGGAGTAGTCTTGTGTGTGTTGCTGATCGCCTGCGCCAATGTTGCCAATCTTCTCTTTGCCAGAGCGATCGGGAGGCGCAAAGAGATCGCTGTGCGCGTTGCGCTTGGCGTCAGTCGCGGTCGTTTGATCAGGCAGTTGCTTGCTGAAAGCGTTCTGCTCGCAACCATCAGCGGTGTAGTTGGCCTATTGCTGGCAGCTTTCGCGCTCAGCGTGCTCGAATTATGGCTGCTTCTAAAACTGCCTAAAGTAGCTGAGTCGAATATAGATTTCCGCGTCGTATTGTTCTGCCTCGCTACGATAGGGCTAACGAGCATTGTTTTTGGTCTTGCGCCCGCGCTTCAACTGGCGAAGATGGATCCCGCGCAAACCTTGCGAGCGCTTAGCGGCGCAAGCTCCGGGCGTGAAACGCGCCGGCTGCAGGGTGCGTTAGTGAGTCTTGAGATCGCTTTGTTCGCGACCATCGGCCCCGCGATGTGGGCTACAAAAGTCGATCCCACCACCGTCCTGCGGCAGTAACCTCAACCTCTCATTCTCCCCAACCTTTAGGTTGGGGTTCAGCGGTGCCAAGAATGATCCGAAACCATTTTAATGGTTTCTCTCCGACCGCCACTCCAAACCATATTTCTTAACAAACATCTCATACTCTTCCGAATACGTCCTCTTACGATGATGCTCCTCTTGGTTGGCGATGTAACGAGCAACAGGCCCAACATCAGAATGCGAAACTGAGAATGCTCCATAGCCCACACCCCACGCGAAGCGTCCTTTGATTATTCGATTCTGATTGATCCAGTAAGAGGATCCTCCTTTGAGAAGCTTAATCACTTCTTCAATCGAATAACGAGTCGGAAGGTCAATCAACGCGTGAGTGTGATCGGCATTGAAGTAATTGATCTTCATATAGATTCCTTTTTGCAGTGAGTAGTCGGTCAGGAATGACGAAGCTTTGGCAGCTGCCCGTTTATCGAGCATTGGTTCGTGGTTAAGTGTTTCCCAGATCAGGTGTGTCCACAGACGTGAGTAAGAATGAGTAGACATGTGAGGATCTCCTTTGTGTGAGAGTAAATTTTGAGAAACCATTAAAATGGTTCCGCCGGAGTATACGCGACGTGAACCCCAACCTAAGGTTGGGGAGAATGAGAGGTTGAGTAACGTTTAAGCGTTCTCAAAAAAGAAATCCAAGCCAATCGGTGATAGGCTTTTGCAAGGTCGATTCGAAGCACTTCCACTAGCATGCTGGACGACAAAGACAAAATGCACGAGGTGGTTTTTTCAGACACCACACTCAAGCTTGGTGAAATCCACTGGACTTTGCTGAAGTCTGCCGAGCTAATGGATGGTAAGCAATGGAAAGTTGAAAAGGGACCTATTGGCTCTACGCGAGGACTTACGAAATTTGGGAAGGAAGTCGGAGGAGATGAGATTCACTGGTGGATATTTGAAAAAGAAACTGACGTTGATGAATTGTTCACCAGAACTAAAAACACGCTGGAGTCAGCGCAGACTCTGAAAGATGCAGCCTCTAAGCTAAAAAGCAAAGAGCCAGAATCATATGAAGGATTGCTAGTGACGCTGAAGGACTTTGCCGAGCAACACCGCGTTGAAATCGATTCCCTTCATGACTATGTAGGCTGGCTTATGAAACGAGATATGATGGCTCCGCGCATACTGTTTACCTACCGAGTGTGGGGCTCTACACGAAGAGGTGATCGGCAGCTGAATGTTAAAGATGAAGAGAACGCCAGCTCGAATATTGGCAAGCTGCGTACGCTGACTGAGATCGTTTTGGGCATTCGTAATGGAGGAATTCTGGTTTACAACAGAGCCCACATGGAGATCGGATTTTTTATCTTTGACAGCTTGGATCCGGAGGACGATGCAGAGATTGTTGTTCCTGAAAGTGCCGTTATCAGAAGAACTGCGTACGCTGTTTATGAGAACTGCGTTACCTATTTTACTCAGATAAGAGATTCGCTCAGAAATATTCTGATCGATATTGAAAAATACAAGGAACAGCGTGCCCTGTTTGACAGCGATGAATTTTGGCGAGAGTTCATCACGAAAGCGCGAAACGCAAAAACAAGCGAATCCCAACTGTGGGATTTCAAAGAAACCCTCACGATTTGGCATATCAACAATGAATCAGAGAGACGTAAGGCTAAGAAAAAGTTCGCCGAGGATGTCGCAAGTTTTGGAAACACCTCTGGTGGAGTTCTTGTCGTCGGCGTAAATGACAGAAGGGAAGTTGTGGGCATCGGTGTCGGCCGTGAACTCGAAAATCGGCTAAAGGTCGCAGCTGATGTGATCGCACAGCACATTGAATATGACCGCGAGATAGTGTCACTCCGCCAAGTCGCTGTCGGAGAGAGGGACCAAGAGAAGATTTGTCTGATTATAGTAGTCTCACAGGCATCTGGGGCAGTTGCTGTTAGTGATGGCGAGGGCAATTATTCTTACCCTGTGCGGCGCGAGACCGGAATAAGTAGAGTAAGCAGAGATAATGTTCCCGTACGCAGTCTTCACCTCAAAAGTGACAATCGCGATTTCATGCACCAACTCAGACAATTTATCAAGGAGAATTAGATAGCCGGCTGAGGATGGTGCTGAGATGATGAAGTCGCGGAAGGCGAAAGTCTTACTCATAATCATGTTGGCGATCGTTGTGTTCGGCGCCGTACTCGTGATCAATACATTCCGCCTAACCTCAAAACAAATTCAAGTCGAACCAATTCAGTCGCCTACCGTGAATGAGAGTGAAGTTGCTTCCCGCTTAGCCCAAGCTCTCCGTTTTCAAACTGTCTCGTATCAAGAGGCCACGCAAACAAAAAGTGAAGACGCCGCAAACAAAAGTGAAGACGCAAACAAAGGTGAAGACGCAAACAAAGGTGAACAGACAACGCAGACAAAAGGTGAAGCGGCCACGCAAACAAAAGGTGAAGAGTTTCTTGGACTGCATCGCTACCTCGAACAAACATTTCCGAAGATTCACTCCGTGTTGACCAAAGAGGTGGTTGGTGACTACAGCCTCCTATACACCTGGAGAGGTCGGAATGAACAGTTAAAGCCGATTCTGCTAATGGGTCATCAAGACGTCGTCCCCGTTGAGCCTGAGACACTGCCGAAATGGGAACAGCCTCCATTTGAAGGGCGAATGATCGACGGTTATGTCTGGGGCAGAGGCGCGATGGACGACAAGTTTGCCGTCATCAGCATCATGGAAGCGGTTGATATGCATCTCGCTGAAGGCTTCCAGTTGCAACGCACAATCTATTTAGCATTCGGACATGATGAAGAAGTTGGCGGTCACCACGGCGCTGCGAAGATCGCGGAGCTCCTGCGGTCGAGAAATGTTCAGCTTGAATACGTGCTTGATGAAGGGCTCGCCATTACGGATGGAGCGGTGCCGGATATCGCCAAACCGGTCGCACTGATAGGAGTTGCTGATAAGGGTTATCTTAGCCTCGAATTGAGCGTGGAAATTGAAGGCGGCCATTCGTCGATGCCGCCGGCGCAAACAGCAATCGGAATTCTGAGTGCTGCTGTCAGCAAACTTGAAGCCCAGCCGATGCCTGCGAGCCTTGAAGGTGTTCAGCGTCAAACACTCGAATACTTAGGACCGGAAATGCCGTTTGGGAAGCGTCTCGTCATCGCAAACCTCTGGCTCCTTAAACCGCTAGTCGAACGAAAACTTGCTGCGGCGCCCAGTACGAATGCGACTGTACGCACCACAACGGCATCCACAATGATTGAGAGTGGCGTCAAAGAGAACGTCCTGCCAACCCGAGCACGAGCAGTGGTGAATTTCCGCATCTTGCCGGGCGATACCATCGACCGTGTTATTGCGCACGTATCCGAAGTCGTTAATGACTCGCGCGTGAAGATCAACAGGTTTGGAGTGTCAAACAACGAAGCAACGCCAATCTCACGGACCGACACGGCTGGGTATGAGATTATTCAGCGGACAATGCGACAGGTATTCGCAGACGTGCTCGTAGCCCCTGGTTTGTGCGTTGGAGGCACCGACTCTGATCACTATCTTAGGTTAACAAATGATATTTACCGCTTCTCTCCACTACATCTTCGTCCAGAAGACATGAAGAGGCTACACGGCGTAAACGAACGAACATCAGTGAAGGATTACGCAGCGAGCGTGAAGTTTTACTACCAACTCATCAACAATTCCGCCCGCTGACGGCGCTTTCCTCTGAGGGCATCTACAACAACAATACGTGGCAATCCCGCTTTTTCGGCTGTTGAACCGTCAATTAAGATGTAACGGGAGGCGGTGGAAAAATGAGGAGAATTATCTTTCGTCTTACCATAGCGCTCGTGACGTTTGCGCTCGTTGCGGTGGGGCTACTCGCCACACGCATCTACTCGTTTCGCAATTCTTACTCTGATGGGCCCGCCGACGCCGCAGTAGTGCTCGGCGCTGCAGTCTGGACTACGGACGTCTCCCCTGTATTCAGAGAGCGCATTAATCACGGCATTGATCTTTACCGAAAGGGCAGGGTGCGAAAGCTGATATTCACCGGCGGTCAGGGAAATCCGGGTGAGCCGACGGAATCTTCCGCCGCCCGGCAATACGCTCTATTGAACGGGGTTCCAGCTCACGACATTTTGATCGAAGAGAAATCTCATACCTCGTATGAGAACATCGTTTATGCGAAGCAGCTCGCGGACGCTCACGCCATAAAAAAGGTACTGATCGTTAGTGATCCTTTACACATGAAGAGAGCAGTGACAATGGCAAGAGACCTGGGCCTCGTAGCGGATCCATCCCCAACGCCGACTACCAGGTATCAGGGACTGCGGAGTCAGGTAAGTCTATTGGCGCACGAAACATATTATTACATTGGTTATCTGCTGCGCCGCCCGTTTCGCTAACTGCTCTATCCACAGATTACAGAGATAACGTAAAAAGAAGATCACGTTCACGGTATCGGTGCACTTGGTCGCGGATTTGCAGTTCGCTCCGCTGTCACGAGCAATTTATCTAATTGCGTCCGATTGTAGAGTCGGCCGTTCAAGATAACAGCGTTTATCCTTGCTGTATTGCGAACATCCTCGAGGGGATTTGCATCGAGAACGACGAGATCTGCGAACTTGCCTTTTTCAACTGTACCCAAAGAGTCTTGTGTGTTTAGAAATGTCGCCGGGTTCAGTGTCGCCGCGCGTAGTGCCTCAGCTGGTGTAAGCCCGGCTTCGACCAGAAGCGTCAATTCATCGTGTAGGCTGAATCCCGGAAATGTGAATGGGTTAAGCACGTCGGTTCCGACGAGAATTGGTATGCCAGCCCGATGCGCCGCGCCAAGAATTTCGACATAACGCCGGTAGTGCCGTCTCGCGTTCGACCAGTCTTCAGGCGTGCGCTCGCGGAAACGGAAGTCCTTGCGCCAGTCCCACGATTTGACGACCTCTTGCGGCATGTACCGAACGCGTGGATCAGCGATAAAACGTTCATCGTCGAGTGAAGCGAAGCCTCGTAGCTGCACAAGCGTGGGTACCTGCCAGGTGTGATTGCGAGCGAGCCGCGCGATCAGAGCGGAGCAGCGCGCGGAATCCTGTGTGGCGAGAATGCGTTGTGTCTGGCGCGCGTAAACGGAAAGTACGAGCGCTGATGCTTCGCTCGCCACAGCGGCCCGCTCCGCTCGCAGGGCGTCCGCATCCTTTGAGCACTCGATTGTTACGCCGGTGAGATGTTCGATCGAGCGCTGACCAAGGTCCGACGCTTCTCCAATGGATACCGCGTCAGGAACGTGGCCGACCACGTAAGTGCCGACACGCTTTGCTTCATCGATTGCCGCGATGTACGCATCCCGTGGCAACCGAGTGTATACCTTGATGAAATCAGCCCCCGACGCGCGCAATGAATCAACCGCTTGCCGCGCTTCGTCCGGGCTACGCGCCACAGTGGATCCAGGCCAAATGGGATTAGGACCATCAAGGATGTGACCGGCGGCGATCATGCGCGGCCACGGTTCTCCCAATCCGTATTTGCTCTTCCAAGCGCGAATTACCGCCGGATCGCCATACATCTCGCGTACGCCGGTGACACCGTTTGCTACGAACAGCGGCGCAAACACCTTGTCGATGCCGTTCCAAGCCGCGTGCACATGCATATCCCAGAGGCCGGGAATAAGATACTTCGTGCGTGCATTAAGAACAGTTGCTCCGAGCGGTAGTCGTGCAGAATTAGCTGGTCCCACTCGAGTGATGCGGTCTTGTTCAATCACAACGGTCTGATCCGAGACCAAACGTCCGGCACGGACATCAACGATATTCACATGTTCCAAGACAAGCGTAGGTGATTGAGATTGTGCCGTGGGAAAACCGACAAGCGCAGCAACAGCGCAGCAGACAAGCGCGAGAAGGAAAGGCGATCTGCGCATAACGAGCTCCGATAGACTTGGTCGGGGGTCAATCTGATGCTTAGGCATCGTTATCATACCTGTGAACGACGCTTTTGCTAAGCTGCCACAACCTGCCCGTGGATAAGTCTGCCTGTTACCCCCATCTAAATGCTCGCAAAAAATTGTCGGGCCCAGATGATACTTTTTTCCGCAATTATTCGCTTTAAGACCACTTCAACAAAAGCCGTTTAAATAAGAACTAGTCGCTGTTAATTGGGGTAATTGTGTTTCGCTAACTCGGAATTGAACCGCCAAGAGCCAAGGACGCCAAGCCGCGTTAAGAACGAAAGGACCCAAGCTGCGTTAACAACGAAAGGGCGCCAAGCTGAGTTAAGAACGAAAGCTAGGCGAAGACCGAGGTATCTCGCCATTCGACAGCAAGTTCTTTTGCATTCTCGGCGTGCTTGGCGTCTTGGCGGTTATTTTACGCATTCCGGTTAGCCGCACAGAATTACCCCACCACCGCACAGAATTACCCCACCACCTGTTAGCGTTGGCCGTTGCGTTTTAGCTGTCAGCTGTTAGCTGTTAGCTGTTCGCTATTCATCTCGATTTACGTTCAAAGAAGAGATGCGCGAGCGCGAGACATGCCGCGGCCAGAGCCAGACAGTAGACTCTGTACGCAAGCATTCTCGCGCTCGTGAGATCCTGATACTTCCACAACTGATAAAGCAGAGGATTGTAGAGCCAGTGGTTGTAACCGACGTTATATAAATAGAACAGTCCCACGCCTGTGCCAACCGCCACCACATACGCCAGGTACTTATTCCGCAACAAGACATTTAACGCTACCACTCCTGCAGTCAGAAAAATGATGCCGGGCACGAGTACCACGCCGTAGACCATCACGTAAGCTGACAAATTAACGGGCGTATGTCCTCTCACGAGTTGGATGAGGATTGCAATTAAGCCAACTGTAGCCAGCAGACAAAACGTCAACACAATCGTAGCGAGGCACTTAGAGAGTATTAAGACACTGTTGGGAGCGGGCGTGGACCACATGACTGATTCGATCTTCACTTCGCGATCGCGATGCATTGCTTCGCCCGTGTAAAAGACCGCCATTCCGATCAGGAATAGCAATAACCACTTTGCCGTATGCGTCGCATAAGCGGCGGAAATGGAGATGTCCGGGGGAATGTTATAAAAGGCAACGTCGAAAATGGAGAGGAAGATAGCCAGCGGCATGATCACTACGAGACTTCGTTCCGCGCGAAGCAGGCGGAACTCAACGCCCAACGCGGCAATTAGTTTATTCACGTTGGCGCGAATCCCGTCGTTCACCCTGAGCACTTCAGGAATGGCGATCGCCCCTGCTTTGTAGTCAGGCCGTTCGACAGCTTCGACCAGCGGACTCTCCGGGTAATAGACACCTTCGGCTGCCGTCGAAAGATTGAGAACTGAAAACTTTTCTACAGGCCCGGAGCGCTCGGTGCTTGAGAAGAGTGCGTAGAGAATCGTCAGACAAATCGCCGTCAATAGAATCACTCCTACACGGTTGGCGATCAGGTCTGCGTCGTAAACTATGACGAGCTGATTTAGCCACGCAGGGTCGTCACTATGAATGCTTGCGGGGCCAATCGCGCGGTTCATGACAAGTGGGTCAAGGACGCGTTTCCATCGCCATGGCAAGCTGTTCAATAGAATCGTCTGATAGCCAATGTAGATTGGGTAAAACGCGAGTCCCAGCCCGTACACGATCTTCGCGTTCCGCGTCAGCGTGCCAACTGTAAAGTAGATAGCGGCCAAGAACATGTGAGAGAGCGCGACGAAGACCAGAAAGTGTTTGGGATAAGCCAGGAACTTTGTTTCCTGGAGGGCCGTCACGCCCTGTTTAGGCACCCACTGAAGCACAAATAAGGTGAGGACGAACGCCGACTGACAACACGCCAGCACAAAGAAGTTCCCGAAGAATTTTCCCAGAAGATATTCGGCGCGGCTTATCGGCTTGGAAAAGATGAGCGGGCCGATGCCCTCACGAACATCTCTAATCGCCGGATCGGCCATCATCAACGCCGTGTACAGAGGCAAGAACAGGAAAGAATATGGTGGGAGGACGCCGGCAATGAAGAAATCACTGTTAGTGGCCACGCCCCGTCCGGTGGCTGGTCCCCAACCCCACCACAGCACGGCATTGCCTGCACACAGAGCTGCTACCACATAAGTCGCAACGCGCTTGGAATTAAGCAGCACCTCATTCTGGAAGATTGCGAAAAACGCCGTCCCGAAGCGGCTTTTCGTCTTAACGCTTTTGCTTAATCCGGCGGCCTTCTCCGTATGCTCACGGTGTGTCTGCTCTAAGCTTTCGGAATCGTAAGGAACTGGATCCGTTGCCGTCGAAAGATCAAGCGAAACGCTGGCGTGCGAAGCGTTTTCGCGGCTCTCTGATCGATCTGCGGTTGTGAAGCGGAGGTAAAGCCAGGTCAGGCAAACAACGGCCACGAGGATCAACCCTACTCGGTTCCAGATCATATCCGGCGTATAGCTGAAGACGTATTGATTGAGATAATCCGCGCTATTTCCAAACCCGTTGTTGCTCGGACCACTGTTAAGCAGAAAAGGATCGAGTAGGTCTCTTACACGTCCGCTTAGCAGGAAAGCCATAGACGAGATGCAGACCGCATAGACGCAGAAGGCCAGGAGATAAACGATTTTATTGAGGCGCGCAAGCGCTCCGACCATAAAGAAGAAGGCCGCCAGCGCTAATTGCGTTATCACCACGAAAAAAAAGAAATGCGTGAAATAGGGAAGAACCTTGAAGGGCTGAACAACCATCTGCGACGGCCGAAATGCTTGTAGTGCCAGCAGGGTCAGCGGAAAAGCCCCCATGCAGCAAACCAGCACGAAGAAGTTGCCGAGGAATTTTCCGAGAAGGTACTGGGCGCGACTGAGAGGCTTTGAAAAGGTCAACGGGTCAATACCCAGACGAAAGTCCCTTATTACTGCCTCTCCCATGATCATTGCGTTGAAGATCGGAACCCCAAATAAAAAAGAGAAGGCCTTCAGGTTCCTGGCTATGTAAAATTCGCTGTTTGTAGCCCAGCCTAATGCGACGGCTGGCCCCTTGACCCAGCCCATCACCGCAACAGCACTAAACAGAATCATGAGCGCATAAGGCGCGACGCGCTTGGAATTAAGCAGGACTTCGTTGCAGGCGATGGCTGCGAATGTGCGTATTGAATTGATCGCGGCCATTTAGCCCCGATTCACGACTATGAAGTAATAATCTTCAAGCGTTGCGCTGACGGCTACGAAAGAGTCTGCTGGCTTTCCATTTTTGGAAAGCATGCGCACTCGCGTACGTCCGGCGGTCATCTGAGTCGAAAGAACTTTTCCGTCGCCTCTGAAACGCGCGACTTCTTCGCGTGGCAGCGTAGCTTCCCAAATGTGCCCGTCGAGTTCGGCGAGCGCGGCTTCGGGTGAAGTCGCGGCCAAAATCTTGCCGCCGCGTATCACAGCGAAGCGGTTGCAGAGGACGGAGACGTCGGAAACGATATGAGTTGAAAGCAGTACGACTGTATTCTCGCGCGCACTCTCTGCCAGCAGGTTGTGAAGTCTCGATCGTTCTTCAGGATCGAGTCCAGCTGTCGGCTCGTCAACAATCAGAAGCTCCGGATTACCGATCAATGCCTGCGCAATCCCAACGCGCTGCCTCATGCCGCCCGAAAATCCGCCAAGACGGCGATTACGCTCAGCGAATAGATTGACTCTATCGAGCAGGGCATCGACCAGCGAACGTCTTTCCTTTTTGTTGGTAACCCCTTTGAGCTTTGCAAAGTAGTTAAGCATCTGGGCTGCCGTGAGCGTCGGATAGAGGCCGAAGTCCTGCGGCAGATAACCAAGCTTCTTCCTCGTTTCAGCCTTGGCGTTGATGAGATCGAGGCCATCCATCTCCGCTGTCCCACTGTCGGGCTCGAGCAGTGTCGCGAGAATCTTCATCAGAGTTGTCTTGCCGGCGCCGTTCGGTCCAAGCAATCCGAATATGCCCGGTTCGATTTCCAGACTTACTCCTTTGAGCGCTTGAACACCGCTCGAGTAAGTTTTCATCAAGTCTCTGATGATCAGCATTAGGTTCTCTGCACGACGCGACCGCAACAGCGGTGACTTATCGAACGGCTTTAGGAGTCTCGGTAACTACCGACAGTGAGGCTTCTTTAGTTCGAGGAAAGAAAGACCAGGGGCTCAAACCGCGCACGTAGAGTAACAATCGGCCCGCCACGGCAATCATGATTAATGTGCCGCCAATGCGCGCGACCTTGTAATCCGAGCTAAGAATGCGTATTGAGAGCCCAGTAAGTGCAATAAGAATTGAAGACGTTTTGAGAAAGCGTCGAAGAAGACTATTCCTCCGGCTGATATCCACGCACTGCCGCTTGATTCTTTCGAGATTTCCAAAGCGTTTCAACGCTGCTGCCTTTGCTTCTGAAGCGGGCATTCCATGTTGCGTGTATTTACGCTCGAGCATGGCAATGTGGAATTGCAGCTCCTCCTCAATCTCGAATGCAGTTTTTCCGCGGTTACGGCGAATGAGCAAGTTGGGAAATGCGATTTTCATCGTTATGTAGCCCGCAAGATTTTGGTAACGGCATTTGAGACGCGGTTCCAGTTGGCGCGTTCAGCTTCCAGCTTTTTTTGTCCTGTTCTAGTGAGTTTATAAAACCTGGCTCGCCGATTGTTCTCTGACACTCCCCACTCTGATTTAATCCAGCCGCGTTCCTCCATGCGATAAAGCGCAGGATAAAGCGAGCCGTCCTCGACTTTGAGTAAATCTTCGGCAGCTTCATGTATTCGCTGCACGATGCCGTAGCCGTGCATAGACTCACGCGCTAGAGTGTTCAGAATCAACAACTCCAGTGTGCCTTGCAATAAGTCTGTGCGCTCATTTGCCATGAAGGCCTCTCCCCTAGATTGTCTTGGGCAGAGACTAGCCGAGACTTCCCTAGACTGTCAAGGGGATAGTAAGGGCGGCGTTCCAACTGGATCGTCAAAAGCCACGAGAGATCGACACATAGATCAGGTTGCGCTCGTTACTGTGTCCTATCTCAATTCGACCCGCAAAATTCTTCGAATACCGGTACTGCAATCCACCACCGACGGACGCCCGCCAATTTCTCGAGTCAAACTCCTGATTCGCCAAAATCGTCGGGTCAGTTTGTGACCGGTTATCTCCCCACACGTGGCCGGCATCACCAAAAGCAAAAACGTCCAGGCCTCGAACTTCGCTTTGTGTCCAGACCGTCTGCCGTAACTCCGCAGAACCCAATGCAGCGTTGTTGCCCCTAAATCTGAAATGTCTAAACCCGCGTACGTGCATGCGGCCTCCCAGAAATGAGAGCTCATAGAATGGTATCTGGCTACCACCCTTCGGGTTCTTCAGAGAGGCATAGCCTCTCAGCGCCAGCGAAGTCTTATCACTACCCAACGGGACATAGCCGCGGCCGTCAAGCTCCGCTTCCAGCCAGCCATAATCTGAAAACGTGTTCTGATTCTTAAGTCCCTCGGCGGAGCCGATGCGACCGTAGAAGTAGGTTCCCTTTGTCAATCCGCGGGAGTTATTGCGCCCATCGTATTCGGCGAAGCAGCCGTAGGAGAGAATCCTGGTGTTAACAAATAACCCCGGAGCCCAATTTGCGATGGGAACTGTAGCCGGATCTCCCGAGAAAAGTTGATCGATCGGAATGTCTCTGTCTCTTTTCCCTCGGTAAGTCGCCGAATTGGAAACGCTCAAATACCCTCCGACCTGAAGGTTCCGCGAAAAGTCGTGGTAAAGCGTTGCGTTATAGCTGCGCTCCTCGAGATCGAAATTTGTCTGCGACGTATTCGGTATACGCGGGCCAATCCCATACAAGTTCTCTTTAGTGCGCCTGGTATAGTCGAACCAGACATCCGCGTGAGTATTCTTGTGGAAGACTTCAGGAAAGTAAGCTTCTCCCTCGAACCGCCGGTAAAGTCTTGTCGAGATTAATGCAGTGGCGCGAAATTCGACGAAACGAAAAACGTCGGCGGTAGTCGCTTGAATGCCAAATCCAAAGCCACCCAATCCACCAAAAACTGCATTAAAATACTTGGTGCCGAGATTAATGATGGTCCGGCTCTCGCGCCTTGGTCCGTTACGGCTAAAATCCTTCACGCGACTTGCAAGACCTGAGGTGCCTGATGATTGGCTACCGGTACTTGACTGCGCCGTTGCAGCCTCTGGAGTTCCTAATTCGTTTTCCTCCTGACCGCTGGCTGTTGATCCAATCTCTCGTGATTGCGCTGGTGCCAGGGTGCTTGTTGGAACGTTCTCTTGTGCTGCGCGTGCCGTTGTCATAGAACCAAAAATTGACAGCGCGATCGCAAACAGGGAAACTTTCAGCAGGTTCTTCGATCTGTCTATCATCCCATTGTTCTCCGTTCGTCGAAGAGCATAGCAGGTTATCTGTCAGAAATTGTCGGTTGTGTTATCAGCCTGCGTGGGAACTCGGATTGGCTGGCTCAGTCTGCTTTTCTACGGACGACGAAACACCGCTTCTTCTAACGGCACGTTATGCTTGACTTCCTCGACTGTGAATGCAAACGTCATCCGGGCCATTGATTGTGTGATACTGAAAGGCAATCGGATTCCGTCTACCTCGCGCCAATCACCGTAGTACATTTCAGCGCGCCCCGTCCCTTCGGATGTTTGTCGTGTGGTATCTCGCCGGAACAATAATCCAGTCTCAACATCGAAATAAAAATACTCCGCGACGCCCCCGCGGGGTACAGCTTGCACGACGTATAGTTCACGAAAGCCGGACTTTGTTTTACCAAGCAGTTTGGTTGTCGCATACAACTCTCTAATTCTTAGATCGCGATAGAAGTCGGCATCGGCAGTGAGGGCAGCAAGTTCAGGACCCTTTAGGTTCCGCAATCCAACTTTGTTCGAAAAATACCAGCCGGCATGTCCATCAAATCCGTGCTTGGTAACGCCCAGCGGCTTCATGTCCAGCACGGTCAACGATTTGTTGGGCGCCTTCATGAAACCTTCCATCTGTCCACCGCGGCTCACCCCAATGAGATCGACTCTTCCCTTTGTCACGCGGGTTGTAAGTTTCGCCAACGCGTCTTTTCCTCCAATGGCATCTACATACTTCTGAAGAACAGTTTCGAGGGAAGGAAGTGTGGCGTCGGTGACAATTACTGGACGCGCTGGTCCGAGCATAACTTCACCTTTTTTCTGGCGCGTTGAATTCCGGACATTGCGCGTCGTCACGTTAATCGCGATCTGAGAGGTCCGACTAACGCTACGCATATTTTGCAATGACGAGGGAGCAACTTGTTGGCAGGCCCTGGCGAACTGCTCAGGTGTGAGGATACCACCAGTTCTAAATGGCTGAAGATTCCTGGGAACCGACGATGGATTGCGAATCACATAGAATTGCGGAAAGCCTCTGACGTCATACCTATCTGCTATTTCGCGTTCTGCTGGACCATTCTCAGGATTAATGCGAACTTTAACCACACCCCGCAGATACTCTTCCACCGATGGGTTCGGGAGATACTCGGTATCCAGCTGGCGGCAGTAGGGGCACCAATCTGTGTAGAAATAAACAATGAGCGGAACCTTCAACTCCCGCTGCAACTCCAGTGCACGAGTGTAACCGGACGCATCGTAGAGCCATCCTTCATCGAGTGATGCATTCGCAGGTTCGATTCGAATGTAAAAGATACAGGTGACGACCGAAATGATTAGTATCAAACGGATCCAGTTGATCATGAATCACCTCGAGAGAGATGGCTCAAACACAGACGCAAATGATGACGCCGTATAAGGAGCGGTTTTGCCAGGCAACACAGAGCAGGATAGCTTTACTACACAATCTTCAGCAAGAATTTTTGGGCAGGAGGGTCGCCGCTGCTGATCGGGCGACGTTGGAGTTCGTTCTTATTATGGCTGGCGCGCTTGGCGCCTTGGCGGTTCAATTTTCAGAGCTAGCAACACACAATTACCCCACTACTGTTTATTGTTCTTCTCCAGGCCCGTGTGATATAAGGCACGTCATTCCGACACGGACTGTGCGCACTTGCTTCGCGCAGCAGTAAGAAATCGTCCAGACATCTATTTCCTCCGAGCAGTGCCAATTCAACTACCATTAAGCGAAAAGGAGACAATCATGAAAATCCGAAATCAGAAAACTCGTCTACCGGCGGGGATATTAATTTTCGCAATTCTTTTTGCCCCTGTTATCACGACGGCCGACGACGGCCAAGGACGTTTCGCGCGACCGCTCAGCGGTACGAGTTTCCACGACTTCATACTGGGAGTGAGTGTGGGTTTTCAAACGCAGCTCCGCGAGGGCTGGAGCGTATTCCCGATCGGCGCCTGTGGTCCCTACGATGAAGAGATCGAGGACTTTGTCAGCAACAGGGTGTGGCGAGTTTCGAACGCGGTGACCTGCGAGACCTTTGGGGACCAGCCATTTGCGCCTCGTCCGGGCGGCATACCAACCGACACCGTGAACGACCCTGACAATAGCGAACCGCTTTTCTTCGCGGGCGAATCATCGACAGGGGCAGCGGCTCGTGGCTTCTCTTCGCAGTTTTCGTTCCGATCGAAGACTGGCGCCACCCAACCTGGACTGAGGATCACGGTCAGCATTGACAACGGCCAGGGCGCACGGCAGAGCTTCGTGGCTTTACGCGATACGGGCAGCGGGATTGATGTGGAAACGTTTGATCTCGACAAGAATGGGATCTTCATCGGGCCGATCACCATCGCATCCGGTTTGTCCTACACCGATTGGCACACCGTGGAAATGAATGCAACCTTCAAAGATGGAGAGAATAACGACCAGGTCGATTACTTCGTTGATGCCAAGCGAGTCCACAAGGGACCCAGTTGGGAGCAGTTCTACCGGAATTTTGCGGCCAGCGAACACCCTCTCGGCGTGCCCGTTCAAACTTTGCTGTTTCGCATATCTGGCACTGCCGCTCCGACGACTTTTGGCAATGGGTTCTACATCGACAATGTCTTCACATCGCTCTTCGCCGGCCGTGGCGATCACTGAGGTTATACGGTTCCAAAGACGCCGGACATGCCTGGTAGAGAGGCATGCCCGCTGCGGGTGCCGTCAAAATCATAATCTAAGAAGGCACAGTATGTCGCCCTGGCCGCTAAGGAGTGGCTCAAGCGCCTTACCGATCAATGTGCCGGGACGATGAATCTGAACACCACCGATCTCAACCGGAACCGACTTCATTGCAAAGCCTTCGGCCACGTCCTGGTATTTCGCGTTGATGTTGCCGTCAACCGTGATACTGCCGGCAACGTGCAGCTTGTTAGCCGGATTTACCGTTCCGATGCCGACGTTTCCATTGCCGCGCACGATCATCTGAATCGCGCTGCTGTTTTCAAACGTCGCAATCGCATCACTGGATGAAGTCGTGGCGGCTTTCGTGCGAAAGGCATTGACGCCGCGTTGACGTCGAGGGAGTAAATCGGCGCCGTGATGCCGATGCCAACTTTACGATTGCCCACGATGGTCATCCGTTCCGAGAGGCCGCCATGACCGGCTGAGCTCACAAAGAACCCTAAGCTCGCATGGGTACCGGAAATTCCACTGCCGACTTCCGAAAAGGATTAAGGAAGGACGCTAATCTTAGCCATGACAATGCCGGGAAACATACTCCAGCCGAAGAGGTTTGGGTTGTCGCTGTAGGCATCGCCTCGGAATTCAAATGAAACGCGATTTCTGCCGGCGGACGTGTTGGCAGAAGCCGGCCGGTAAACGCTGATAATTTCTTCGGCTTGTGCGGCAGTATTGACAACGCTTAGTTTACGGCCAGGACCAGTTGTCCCTACACCGACGTTGCCGGAATTTGTGTTACTGATATCGCTGCCGGTGGTGGTCCATTGAGCTCGGGCTGCACTCGGTATAGCGAGAGCCCAAATCACACTTACTAGTAGCAGACACGGATATCTTAGCCTAGATAGGCACGTGTTGCGGCGTTTGTAACCAGTCGCTTCTAAATTTGGCGAGGTCAATGATTTGATATTCATAATTGTCCTTTCACTTGATGGCGAGGAAATTGGACCACCGATCACGCGGCCAAGACATTCCTGGACCACAAACCGATGCGTCGTGAACGTCGGACATCCACTTGACGATATGGAGTTGTTGATCGAGTCGTTGACGCGAGGCTCCGGGGGAGATTAGTCGCGCGTTAACGGCGAGGCTTTTTGGTCGAGGAGCGCAATGTACTCCAACGTTAGAAACGTGTCAATAAAAGGGTTTTGTTGGGTAGTGTCCTAATCTGAGATTCAGAAATTATTTTTAGGTGGGCCGCTTAAAATAGCAAACAAGATAATCATCTATGGCAACTAGTTCCCATCCTTGCGAGCCATTAAGATTAAGTTGCATGAGTCTCTCGGTCTCAT
Source organism: Pyrinomonadaceae bacterium (assembly GCA_035281525.1). Classification (GTDB taxonomy): domain Bacteria; phylum Acidobacteriota; class Blastocatellia; order Pyrinomonadales; family Pyrinomonadaceae; genus PSRF01. The sequence goes on from DATEDU010000205.1 coordinate 28,270, forward strand.
TTGCCGGTAACGAGGTGACTAGATATTCTCACTTCTGCATAGTAGCCTCCTGTAATCTTCAAAACAAAAAGGCGAGCAGTTGAACCACTCGCCCGTTCTGTCAGCCATTGGCTTGCCTTACCTTGCCGATCATCGTGAAGTACGCGGAATTGATCGGACTCTCAACGGTTTTCATTATTAACGATAAATTAGACCTGCCTGCTTCGTAGCTCCCGCAGCAGCCGATTTAGTTCCGTTCTCGATACGCCTTTACTAACTGCCCAATCGATGATCTTATCTCTGGCTTTGGGATCTTGCCCGAAACTGATGAAGACAGGCTTTGTGTATGTCTTCTTCTTTGATTCTTTAGTGTTAGGCAATGGCGTGAATCTCCCGAGGAATGAAAGAGGCTTAGTTCCAATGTTCCCAATGACGTTTGTGCATGTCTTCTCGTAACTGATCAGCGCGCCGCCCCCGCGCTTCTCTATCCGGTTTGATTGCCCAATAATAGACAAGCCAAACAGACCACAAAATAACTGCGAGGCCGAACGCCGCGCCTAACGCATCTTGCGCACCCAAGAGGACAATAACTAGCATTTGCATCCTCAGCGAGCCAGCCAGAGTAAGAAAGCTGCAATAATGGCGACGATGACGATTATTACAGAAGCTGAGAGGTAGTCTGATTCTTCGCGCATAGGGTGAGCCTCCCACGGTGAAAGTGTCGGTAAAGGATTAAGCGCGTGAGAAGTTTACATCACTAGCAAGAGTCTTTTGTATCAGGAATTGGATTAGGGAATTGTACTTGTGCCGAAGAGGTCGGTACGACGCGGACAAACGTTGTCCAAACGCACGATTCCAGAATTCAGATTAGGACACTACCGATGGTTAACGGCGACATTGAGTGGTAGCACTGCGACTACACCAGGGAAGGTGAGCCAATTTAATCGCTACGTAACTGCGACTGTAAATATCGCGCGGGATAATTCTTTGCCGTCTTTGTTTATCTCTCACACGCAAAGCGGTACGACACAGTTGAGAAGCTCGGCCTTTACTCTGATTACTGCGACGAAAAAATTTCATCGCTGGAATATGTTTCTCAACGGCTCGCGCGTTAAGACCTTCGGGAATACGGCGCTCAACGCGCAAGTTGGCGGGAATATCCGTATCAATGAATCGAACAGTCTTGAGGTGAGCCAGTCGTTAGGTAGTCGGGGCCTTCATAGCGGCATGGCAACGTGGCAAGTCTCGAGTCTATTCAGCAATCGCTTAGCCTTGAGTGGCGGCCTGGGCTATACAAGAAGCGATACCGCTCCGTTTCACACTTCGCAACATCTATCAGCTACCGTTAAGTTGCCGCGGAAGAGCACACTGCAATTCAGCTACTTAAAGACACAAACGGGTTCGACAGCATTGCTGACTTTGCATGGCTTGGTTTTCTCTTCCAAACGGGCCGAGCGTGCGATCAATGGTCCACTCGAAAATTTGAATTCCTACGGCGCCGTAACGGGCCGGGTTTACCAGGACGTGAATCTTAACGGCCGGTTCGATCTCGGCGTCGATCAGCCGCAAGCGAATGTGAGAGTCCGTGTGGATGGCAACCGTTATGTGGTTTCGGACGCTACCGGCAATTTTCGAATCGACAGCGTTGCCGCGGGTGAGCACTCGGTCTATTTGGACCTGTTATCTGTACGTGCTGATCTGACATTGTTGGATGACACAGAGCAAATAGTCACGCTCGATTCGAGACGTGACGTCATAGTGGATTTTCGTGTTGTGCGCACTGGCCACATCAGTGGAGTGGTGTGGCTCGATGCTAACGAAAATGGACGGCTGGATGAAGCGGAACAGGTCTTAGCTGATGTGCGCGTTGTGACGGGTAGCGGCCGCGACACCCTAACGGATGAAAAGGGTTATTTCATTATCGGCGACTTGCCACCTGGAGAGCACATACTCTTGTTGGATGAGAAGACGATTCCGGAACAAACTAGATCTCTTGCTGGCTCACAGACGGTGAAAGTTGCAGCCGGCAACGAAACCGTTTTTTCTTCCCAGTCGTGCTGTTACCAGATCAAGTAAAGAAGTTCCCTTGAGTCAGTAGGGGCGGCCCTCCGTGGCCGCCCCTTGTTTCGTTGCGCACGTTTGGATACGCAAGGCAGGTCTTCTTCTTTGATTGTGTGCCTTGATCGCGCGATCTTAACATGCGCAAAATAACGAAGGGGTGGCCACGGAGGGCCACCCCTACTGTGTTATTATCACTCCGTTTTAATTCTCACACGGGAGATACCTCACCATGCCTAAGTTCGTGCTTCCTGATCCTCGTCGTCACAACACGCTTCGTTTACTCAGTTACGATTACAACTCAACTTGGCAACTCTGTGCGATCTCATTAGTTACAGATCTACGAAAGCCGCTCTTTGCTGATGTGCCGATGGCAAAAAGCGTTCTCAAATGTCTGCTCAGCGATCAAACAACGGAGCATATGCGCCTCCGTGCTTTTACTCTGATGCCCGATCATATTCATTTTCTTGCGGGGGTTCGGGACGCCGAAAAGAAACTGCCCAATCTGATTGGTGTCTTCAAGAGTTACACAACTCAACAGTACTGGAAACGCAGTCGTGAGATTGTTCAAAGTGGTCAGGTCATTCTGCCTTCCACCTGCGTGGTCAAATCAACTTTAAAAGAATCACGTCCATTGATCTCAGCTTTAGTAAACCGGCGCGCGACTTTGAGGCCAGAAGGTGTAGAACTGAACTGGCCCAATGTAAAGCCCGGCCACTTCCTTCAAAAGCGGCTCTGGCAAACAAGACTCTTCGATCACGTCATCCGCAACGACTTCGACCTCCAGGAGAATCTCGACTACATCGCAATGAACCCTGTCCGTGCTGGCTACGTCACTCACCCACAGTTTTATCCATATACAGGATTTCTATTGTAGGGGCAGCCCTCCGTGGCCGCCCCTTGTTGCCTTTCTTTTTTGTTTCGAACGCGTAAATAACGAAGGGGCGACCACAGAGGGCCGCCCCTACAAAACCGCATTCGGTGTCAAATGCACCCGTCGGGTTCGACATTGCTGCGAACGTCACATCATGAAGCTCACATTCTCAGTGATCTGTAGTGGAATCGGTGAACTGTTAACGCGATTCAAAACAAACAAGTCTGCCTGAACCGCATCCAGCGGTTCAGAGAACAAATAGCCCTGAGCATATTGGCACTTCAGCAGCCGTAGTTGATTCAACTGCTCCTCTGTCTCGACGCCTTCCGCGATGACCTGCATACCCAAATTTCCAGCCAGTGTCACAATCGTCTTCACTATCTGCAGATTTTCATCACTGCGATTCATCGTCGAGATGAAGGAACGATCGATCTTCAAGATATCCAACGGAAATCGATTCAGATAGCTCAAAGACGAGTAGCCAGTGCCGAAATCGTCGATGCTCAAGCGCACGCCCAGCCCACGAAGCTTCCCAAGCGTTACCGCAGCTAATTCCGGATTCTCCATGACCACACTTTCGGTAACTTCCAATTTCAAATGCCAGGGATTCAGTTGCGATTCATGCAATATTTCCTCTATGCGTTCGATCAAGTCAGGCTGCGTTAGCTGTCTTCCGGATAGATTGACGCTCATTATCAAATCGCTGTCTGATAACGATCGTTGCTGCCATCTCCGCAACTGACAACAGGCCTCGCGTAATACACCCAAGCCTAGTTGCAGGATCAATCCAGTCTCTTCCGCCACCGAAATGAAATCGGTGGGTGAGACAATCCCACGTTCCGGATGCTGCCAGCGCACCAGGGCCTCAAACCCGTGCAGTTGTAGATTTTCTACCGAGACAATCGGCTGGTAGTAAACACATAGTTCGTGGTTTTCGATGGCGCGACGCAGATCGCTCTCCAGCCGCAGAAGTGTTACAGCGCGTGTGTGCATGGCAGTATGGAAAATCTCGTAACATGCTTTACCGCCATCCTTCGCGCGATACATCGCAGTGTCGGCATCGCGAATAATATCCTCGGCCTCCGTATAGTTCGCCGAGCTCAGCGCAACGCCGATGCTGGCACTCGTGACCACTTCATGGTTTGTAAGTTTGAAAGGCGCCGATATTGTTTGCTGAACTTCTTCTGCAACCCGTCTGGCGTCTGAAGGATCTTGCATACCGTCGAGCAATATTGCGAACTCATCGCCGCCAAAACGCGCGACTACATCTGTCTGCCGCACGCACGTCTCTAGGCGACGCGCAACCAGAATCAGCAGCTCATCGCCGCACGGGTGGCCGAGACTATCGTTGATATTTTTGAATCGGTCGAGATCGAGGAACAAAACACAAAATCGATAGTCCTCGTTTTGATGGGCCTTTCCAAGAGCAAGTCGCAAATGTTCAATGAACAATGACCGATTGGGCAGCCCAGTCAATGAATCATGAAAAGCCGTATGACGAAAATGCTCACGACTTTCCTGTAGCTCTTTGCTGGTGCGCTCGAGTTTTTCAACATACCGATTAAGTTGTTCAACGTGCTGCTCAGCTTGTTCCGCTCGGAGACCTTCAGCCTCAGCGCGCGCGTGTTCGGCCTCAGCGCGTTCACGCTCGGCTCGCTCTGCCTGCGCCGCCGTCGCTCTGATGTCTTCAAGGTATTTTTCATAGGTGAAGTAGATGATGGAAATGAGAGGGAGAGGGGCCAGAACGGCGTAGAAGCTGATCGTATTCTCCAACTTCACAATACCGCCGGCTACGAACGCGCCAATAAAGTAAGTCAGTGACGACCACAAATAATGCCTGGTCCACGTTTGCCAGATAGGCCGATCAGTTTTTAAACCGAGGCCAATGGCAACCAGCGCGGTGTGGAACAGATACTGCGCCATAGCCACCACACAGAGCATAACGAGACTGATCGAGTAGGAGTGCGACGCGATATTGATGTTGCTGCCAAAGAGTAAACGCGCTATGGCGCCAGTGATAAAAATGGAGCTTGCGCTTGCGCCGGCATTGAACAAAACCGTTTCATACCGCTTGCTGAGGTGCAGCCCCGAACTCAATCCATCGGCAGCAGCAACTACGACGGCCGCCTCTGGGCCATAAACGAGAAGCGTAAGGAAAACGAACGTATCAGCGACTGTAATGGTTGTATTGACGCGCGGGACCTTAATGCCGATGCGTGTACTGATGAGTATGGTTAGAACCAACAGTGAAAGGAAACGAAAGTCGAGTTGCCGGTATGGCAAGCTGATGACTGAATAAAAAAAGATAGCGCCGCCAACTGCAGCGACCAGCCACAGATAGCGGCTAATGAATCTTTGTCTTCCCGTAGGGTTAGTCACGTGATAGATCGCGGGGTGAGGTTGGAATTAGAAGTAGAGTAAATCGTATTGGCCGGCAATACTGAAGCCGAGCTTTAGATAAAACGACTTTGTGCGGGTGTTTTGATTCTCTACAAACAGATAGATCCCATTCGAACGTTCAAGAAGAACGCTGCCGAGGGCAATTAGACAACGACGCCCAAGACCCTTGCCGCGCTCTTCGGGCGTTACGTATACACCTTCGATGTAGCTAGCCTGTGGTGTATCCGTAATGATGTCGGTTTTGAAGAGCAGTCGCCCGTTTTCGATCAGGACCCACACTCGTTTCTTTTCGATGCGCCGCAGATAACGTTCGCGAAATCCAGCAGCATCTGTTTTTAGCGGATCAACCCCACTGGTCTCCAAGGCCATCGCCGCTTGCGCCTGGACCACATGCTCGAGATCGTTGCGTGTCGCGAGCCGAAGACCGGAAACTTCAGGCTGTTGCTCAAACGGCCCGCGTCGTTGCAAGAAAAGTATCGGACATACGAGGCGCGGCGATTCGTCCTCAATCGCATAGTAGCTCCAGAAGCGTTCCACAGCGCTATGTTCACCCATCAGCAAATGAGGCGAACTCTCGCGACGGGCGAACGCTGCAAAACTCTGGATAGCACGATCACTAAAAGCTTCAAACAGGATACTATGGCCCAGGAGCGCAATACCCTCGATTTTGTCGTTGCCATCACGACAGACATAGAATTGACCACGGTTAATGGGATTAATAAAACCGTTGTCACGAATGAACCCTGCCATGATTAGGTTCGTCAACGAATCACTCGAGAGCAGTGAGAGAATGTGCTGCTCACTTCCGGGGAACGGAGGAGTGATACCGAGGATCGTCGCCGTTTCCGCTGTGGCAGGCGCAACGATGTTGCTGTATTCCGCCGGCTGCGCCAAATGGCCCTCTAATTTACAAGCTACGGTTGCCATAGGTCTTATTCACTAAAGGATCACTGGATAGAGCCGTCTTCCTGCACAGCAGCCATTTCGTTCGTGGCGTCACCGTTTAAGAGCACTGACAAGGCCCAAACCGGCCCCCCGTCTCCGAGCGCCACACCATCGCCAAGTGCGACTCCATCGGACAAAAGGATGCCGTCGCCAAGGGCTACACCGTCACCGAGAGCCACGCCAGTTGAGAGGCTACTGCCTAAGATGAAGATATAACCGTCCCCAAGCGCCACACCTGTGCTGATCAATACGTTATCTCCGAGTGCTACGCCGTCACCGAGAGCGACGCCGTCACCGAGAGCGACGCCGTCACCAAGAGCGACGCCGTCACCAAGAGCAACGCCATCACCAAGTGCTACGCCGTCACCAAGTGCTACTCCCAGATCGTAAATCCGGTGGTAGCGAGTGATAAGGTTGATACCAGTTGCGTATCCTCGATTAAGAACAATTCCTCGCGCCCACGGGAAAGTGAAACCATCAATCGAAGAATAGGGATTGGGAGGAGTTGTTGTGATCAGCAGCGGTGCGCCCAGCAATGTCGCATTTGATAGATCCGTGCGTATCAGTTTCGCGAGGCGAACGGCGCCCTCGATATTCAACTGGCCAGCACCTTGTTCGAGCATGTTGTAACCAGCGAGAGGTTGCGCCGTGTACATGAGAACCATCTTGACCAGATTTGGAGTAAGTTTTGGATTTGCCTGGAGGAGCAGAGAAGCGGTGCCCGAGACGAGTGGCGTCGCCATAGAGGTGCCACTCATTCTCATCATCTTATGATTGCTGCCACTAGCCGGCGTACATTCCAACTGCGGGTATTCCGAAACGAGTTTATTGGATCGGCTCTGGGCGGCGACGAGTTTGTTGCCAGGCGCCACAAGATCTGGCTTGAAGAGATGATCATAATAGCGAACACCATCAATAGTTCGATAACTTCGCGTCGGTCCGCGCGAGCTATAGGTGGTAACGCCATCATCAGCGCGTGAATCGGTGCCGAAAGAATTGGATGATCCGATGGTGATTACTGATGGATCGTTTCCCGGCGCGTGAATGCGTCCATAGATCTTTCTGCCGGTGGCATCCGTTCCGTCATTACCGGCAGCTGCTACAACCACAATTCCGGCATTAACCACCCGACGAACAGCGAGACATAGTGGATCATCTTTATATGAATCCACTGCCGCCGCGCCCAGGCTCAGGTTGACCACTTTGATTTTGTACTTCTGATAATTCTTTTCTCCAAGTGGTTTGGTAGGATCGACTGGCGCAAGGATCCAGTTGAGCGCCTTCATCACGTTGGAAACCGCGCCAATTCCACGCGAGTTGAGAACGCGTAGATTGATTACCTTGGCTTCCGGCGCCACTCCGGTATAGGCACCGTGCGCGACGTGGTCCATGCCGGTAGCGAGCGAGGCGACGTGTGTGCCGTGACCGTACGGATCGTCAACGCGGCCTTCACCGGTGAAATCAAATTGCGCTTCAATCCTGCTTCCGATCTGGTGGTGGTCTTTGTCAATGCCGGAGTCAAGCACCGCAATATTGATATCTTTGCCTTTAAGACCACTGTTTCCTGACAGGGTGCGCATGTATGCGGCACCCGTCGTTTTTTCGACGTGACCCAACAAACTGACTTCTCTGTCGAGAGAAATGAACTCGACTTCATCGAACGCAGACAACTCGTCGATGAGGCTCACCGGTAACTCGACGACGGAAGAGTTGAACTCGGCAAATTGGTCTTTAACGCGGATCCCCGCGCGCCGTAACAACGCATTCAAGCGGCCAGTCGGCGCGGAATTGAGCTGAAGAATGATCTGAACCAGTTTGCTGTCATCTTTTGTGATGGAGCTTTTATGTAGCCCGCTCAAAGTTTGTGAGATCTTTTCACTCTTGCTGCGCGGTACCTTTGGATTCTTGACGCTAATTGATTCAGCGCCGACGCGCTGTGGGTTAATACCAACGGCGCAAAAACCAAAAACAAATGCGCAGAGGGTGAGCAGTGAAGCAGCGGTGGATAGGCTCCTAATTCTCATCTTTTCACCCGGCTAGTTTCGGACGTTTAGTCAAACAATACCGTCGTCAACTTGCCCACTTTGCATGGCCTGTGCCGCTACTGGGCACAGCGAAACCTGCTCAAAATCTGAGTGATTTGCTAGGGATCAGCGCGAACCGAGCACGATGACATCGAGGTGGTCGGGCAAACTGATTTATTAGGTCATTTTGAATTCAGAGAGGAGTGGCAGGAGAATCTCCCACCTCACTCCGTTAGGAGTGAGATGTCTATAGATCTACTACATCCTAATACAACCGTCGTTCGGAGGAGCGTAATGAATCTTGAAAGACACATCTCAAGAGAGTGCCGCTCCTCCGAACGGCGGAGGGAACTGTCGCGTTCGCGGGCTATAAATATGTCACCCCTACGGGGTGAAGAAAGTGGTCATTATTGCCGGGACTATAAACATCAAACCGCTATCAAGGCGTTTACTCTAGTCTCGTAAACTTAACTTGAGGGCTGTTCGGCGCCCTATCCGCTGGCGGGATTAACCAGAAAGCGTTGGCGCCTTCCAGCTTCAATTCCCATGTGACCGTCGATTCACCGGTCATCATGTTTGGGTTCTTCGCCACCATCGGACGCAGGGTAAGGGTCGATCCCTTGACCTCATAGGTACCTGCATTTGCGATAAACGGGGCCCATTGCTCATATCGGGCAATTTTCTCGGCATCGGTTAGATTACTGGGGTCTTTGGGTGGGGCTGCTGCAGTTCGCGGTTGAAGTGCCGTTACCGACATGCCGCTGTAGTAGCCTTTAGTGAAAATGAGCAAACCTGGCTGAGGGCTTGTTACCGGAGTCGGTTTCGGATTTGCGCTCGTCGCTGGTGGCAGCACTTCCGCGACTTTCCAAGCACCTTCAAGCTGAGTTTTCTTCGGATCTTGAACGCCTACAGCCGCCAGATTCACAAAAACCATTGAAGCGAGTAGCAGCCCACCGAGTGCGGCAAGCGACTTGCTGAAGCTGAACATAGACTATCCTCCTTGGCAGGGCGCCGTGCGGCGCTGGAAGAGGAGGATCGGTAAGCGGAGGAAAGTCGGGCGCGACAACGTAGCGCGCAAGCTCCGTGTTATCCGATCCGCCAAAACAGAATTGGGTTACGACGGACTCTATACCCAGACATTGTCGCAGTCAACGCGCTGTCACGTTTCTTCACTCCAAATCCAACAACCAAATGTCGCTTTCCGCTGAGTGGATTGAAAAGTAAAGAAAATCGCCGGCTGGCGAAACATCGACGCTGCGAATCTCATTTTCGGCAGGCGAGAATATCTCACGCACTCGCTTCGTCTTAATGTCGCCCCTGACCAGTCGCGCCAGCGTACACGCCCGTGCCGCCCGCTACGCGGAAACCGACGGCTTGCGAGTTTGTCGAAACGCAAGTGGCAGGATCGAGCACCGGCGTGAACGGATCTGTTTCAATAAAAATTGAATCGCCAGTCTGGTAAGTGTCACTGGCCCTCAGATCAAAGATGCAACCTGTCGTCGTATTCGTGCAGGTCGAAGCGTCACTACTGAACATTCCTCCGCCTGTATCAATGCCGGCGCCACTAAATATCACTTCGACGTTTTTGGGAAATGGCCCGCAACGTGCGGGATTCGGCCCAGCGCTCACCGGAGTCAAGGCTGATGCGCCTTTCCAGTGAGGATTAACTAGATTGTCGGGCTGGATAGCGGCGTGGGAACTCTGTCCGCCGAAATAATTGGCCAGGAAGATCAACGCGGCCAGGGTTAGCAGTGCGAATGTGAGTTTTAGCATTCTCATGTGTAAATTCTCCTTTTGAAGTTAGTTAGTCGTTGTAGCATTCGTTAACGGTAAGTTCTGCGTCGAGGCAGTTCCGTTGGCAGTTCAATGACTAAGGCGGAGAGTTCGCACGAAAACTATCATGCGGATGCAGAGTGTTTTAGGTGGCAAAGGCAAAAAGGGCCGCTCACGGGCGGCCCTTCTTAATTGGAGACAAACGCGTGATTAGAGAACAAAGGCGTGCCGTTGGGGCGAAATAACAACAGGCAAACACAAAGGCCGCTCGCCCGGGGGTAAGCGGCCTTCAAGACATTTTTTCAGCGATGCGCCGTTTCGATGCGATCCCACGAATCGCTTCGATGTGACGTAGCTTGTTGGTTGGCGCCACCTGAAGTTGCCCGTTAGTGTGGCGCTATCAAATGATCTTCACGCGATACGGAGAACCAAACGCACTCGGCGTTAGCTGCGGTTTGCCCTCATTTTCCGGCGCATCAATCCAGCAATTCCAGCCAAACCCGTCCCTAGCAACAACATCGTAGCTGGCTCCGGAGCGTGACTGGGCGTAACCGAGCTGCCGACATCGATCCTGCAGTCCGGTGGTACTGATACTACGCTAAAGTTCATCCCCGACATTACTCCTCCGCCAAAGCCCTTTGCCGAAAAAGCAGAAACCGATTCGGAAAAAGTCGTTTGACCAAGTGCCAGATGCAGGCCGGAACCGGAATGGTCGAACTGACCTAAAGCCAAGTGTAAACCGGGCCCATCAAAACCGCTGCCCAAGCTCTGAAGATCGAAGCTCGGATCAGCTTTGGCGGAAGCGGCGACCGTGAAGAGCATTGCAACAACCGCTACTGTAAGTAGACTCTTTCGATACAAAATACCCCCCTTTTCCCGCACGACTGTGGTTGAGTTAGGAATTTGCGGCAAAACTTGCAGCAAAATTCAGGCCGCAACGATGCTTCACGAGAACTTACCTCTTTTGTTAGCGTTTTTGCGGGATGGACATTTTTAAACCTTGAAAATGTCTAAAACGTGGACGAGTTTTCTAGAATTCGGATGAAAAACGTGGACCACAGCAAGATAAATCTGAGACTTGGATTCAGTGCCGGCAGGTCCAACGGATTGAGAATTCTGCGGCATTCGATTATTTTGCTTTCACATCAACTGAGATGACAGAACCAAAACCTACAAGGATCATCGTGGGAATTACCGGTGCAACGGGCACCATCTTCGGTGTACGTGTGCTGCAAATTCTCTACGGATCAGGGATTGAAACTCACTTAGTCGTCAGCAAGTGGGCGGCTCGCACGCTGGTCCATGAAACGCCATACTCACTTAAAGAAGTTCAAAGCATGGCAACGCACATGTACGCTTCCAACGATCAGGGCGCAGCGATTTCATCCGGTTCTTTCTTGACGTTGGGAATGGTCGTGGCGCCTTGTAGTATGCGAACGCTGGCGGCGATTTCACTGGGACTTGGAGACAATCTGATTCATCGCGCAGCGGATGTCATTCTCAAAGAACGCCGCAAGCTGGTGCTGGTCGTGCGCGAATCGCCACTCAATGAGATTCACCTGGAACACATGCTGAAGCTTTCGCGGATGGGGGTCGTGATTCTGCCACCAATGCCTGCGTTTTATAATCAACCACAGAATCTTGATGACGTAATCAATCACATTGCTATGCGAATCATCGATCAGTTCGATATCCACCTCGATGTCATGAACAGGTGGGATGGGACCATGTTGACGGACGGCCAGCGCCGAACAACTACGGATTAGAAAAGGGTCAGGAGGCTAGCATGTCAGGTCAGAATGTGGAGTTTTCAAACAACGGCGACACCACGAGGGGGTACCTAGCCATTCCAGAAAAGGGTAATGGGCCCGGAGTTGTTGTTATTCAGGAGTGGTGGGGCTTGGTCGATCATATTAAGGATGTTTGCGATCGATTTGCGGCAGAAGGCTACGTGGCCCTGGCTCCAGATCTCTACCACGGGAAAACAACAAAATCTCCGGACGAAGCCGGCAAGTTAATGATGGCCCTGAACATCGATCAGGCTGAGAAGGATCTAAGCGGAGCTGTTAATTACTTGCTCAATCACGAAGCTACGACGAGCAAGAAAGTAGGCGTTGTTGGGTTTTGTATGGGCGGCGCCCTTTCCTTGTATGCAGCAACAAAAAACCCGGACATCGGCGCTTGCATCGTGTTCTATGGCGGACACCCGAATGTCAAACCCGACTTGCCAAATCTCCAAGCCCCGGTTCTCGGGATCTATGGTGAAAAAGATGGCTTTGTCACGCCTCAATTAGTAGGCGAGCTGGAAAAGAAATTGAAAGAACTCGGCAAATCGGCGGAAATACATATATATCCGAACGCCGATCACGCGTTCTTCAATGATGAGAGGCCGGAAGTCTACCACGAAAAAGCTGCTCGCGACGCTTGGCAGAGGACCACTCAGTTCCTCGCCACCCACCTATAACTTTAATTTTGTACGATAAGGTACGACTACCCGATCGCTATCGCTCCCGGTTCTGACTTCGCGCGAGCCGATAGAAAATACTTACAAAATTACCGCGTTCTGTGGTAGAAGACTCGCTCATTCTTTCCAACAGGAGACCTTCGTATGAAACCTAGAACTTGGGGTGTCGTTCTTTTCCTCTTCTTGACATCGACAACTTCATTTGAATGTGCGGGCCAAAACTCTACCGCCAAGGTCGCAAAACAACAGGCTGCGTACACGCTTTCTCTGGAGTTGGAGTTCTCGAAGAAGAATCGAAATCAACTACAGAAAGCTATGTCGGTCCTGTTGGCCCTTGGACCGAACGGACATGCGACGGGGTTCCTCGTTGGGGACGGTTTGGTGATGACGGCATACCACGTGGTCTCGGGTGAACTGAGCGATTCGAAGAAGATTGCTTTGGGTTTCAAGCCTCAGGACCAATTGCAGGTTCGGGTATTCGTAAACGGTTGCCAGGCTAATGTGATCAAAGTAGATAAGGAGGCCGATCTCGCGTTGCTAGAGATTTGCGGGTCGCGAAAGCAGGTTAAAGCTCCTTCATTCCAGGCAACTCCCAGCAAAGACGACAAACTGTTGCTGATTGCCCGTCCGCACGGCGATAAAACCGTAAGCCACGGCAGCTTCGAGGGCTCTTACATGTTCCGGGGTCAGGAGTTTTGGTCTGCGAGGATCGACGGGCGCGATGGTTATTCCGGCAGTCCAATTTACAACCAAAACGCCGAGGTAGTGGGCGTGTTCAGCGGTTATGACTGGTCGCAAAAGCTGGCTCTGATCAGCCCCGGAATAAAAGCGCAGAAGTTGTTGGACGACTACAATTCGAGTATCAAGCCTTAACATCTGACATTGTCATTCGCGTCATTTCGTGTCTCTAGTTCCCACACCTCCGGAGGCGCGGTCGGGGCTCGAGCCCTGGAGAATCGCCGAACTGCCACCTGCCCCAAGACCACAAGGTCTCGGCTGGTTCAGTGCCATTGGACCAGGAGTAATTGTTCTAGGAGTCTCCATTGGCAGTGGTGAGTTTCTGCTTGGCCCAGCGGCATTCGTCAAGCATGGTCTGTCATTGCTGTGGGTAGTAAGCATAGCCTCCGTTCTCCAAACGCTCCTCAACGTGGAATTGATGCGCTATACGCTGGCGACAGGAGAGCCTGTCATCACTGGCTTCATGCGCACGCAACCGAGCTCAACGTTTTGGGCCGGGTTTTATTCGATACTCTACTTCTTGCAAATGGGTTGGCCTGGCTGGGCAGGTGCTGCGGCCGGTGCAGTCTTTTTCCTCTTCACTAAAAGACTTCCAGGTGCAAATGAAGCCGGCCTCGTTTACGGCATTGGGGTCGGTCTGTTCCTGATCTGCGCGATGATACTGCTCATAGGCCGGCGCATCGAACGCACACTCGAATATCTCAATTGGATTCTGGTTGCATTAATCATCGGTGGCTTTGGCGTGCTCGCAGTGCTTTTCGTTCCCTTGTCAGTTTGGCAAAGCGCTGTCGCTGGTTTCATTGGGTTCGATCTCGGGAGCCGTTCGTTCCAATTCGTGCCCGCGGGCGCTGACTTTTTCTTGCTCGGCGCATTTGCTGCTTACACAGGCGGTGGAGGTGTTGCGAACCTGACTCTGACCAACTGGGCTCGCGACAAGGGTTACGGTATGAGCAGCACTGTCGGTTACATACCAGCGGCCGTTGGTGGTCATAAAGTAGCCTTGGCCCACTCGGGCAGCACATTTCAACCTACCGCTTCGGCGTTGGAGCGTTGGAGGGGTTGGTGGCGCATTGTGCGCGTCGATCAATGGGGTGTTTACTTCATTGGCGCTGTACTGGGCATGACTTTGCCGGCGCTGCTCTACGTGACGTTTCTTCCGTCTGGCAGTGACATTCGCGGTCTCGGAGTTGCGGCCGCGCTGGCGCAAGCCGTTGCAACACAGAGGGGCGCAATCTTCGGTGGTGCGATTGCCGTCCTCGGTGTTTGGATCCTTTTTAAAACTCAACTCGACATTCTGGAGGGAATGACTCGAGCGATAACGGACATTCTTTGGACTGGCAGTAAGCGCATACGTGCCTGGCGAGGTGGGGATGTAAGGGTGGTTTATTACACCGTACTCACTCTGGTTACGCTTTGGGGAATTGTTGCCCTGCGCATGACGCAACCTATTGTCCTCCTCGCGTTAGGGGCGAACATGGCGGGGATTGTTTTCATCATCAGCTCACTGCATTTGCTGTACGTAAATACTCGTTTGCTGCCAGTGGAGTTAAGGCCTCCATGGTGGCGGCGAGTCGCTTTGGTTGCGCTGGCTTTATTCTACGGTTTCTTCCTGACGCTGTGGGTGACGAGCCTCATTTGGTGAACGGCAAAGCGGATACTTCCTTGAGTAGTTGGTTATCAGGATCCAAATCAACCCTGATCGGGCGTTGCCGAAACGGAATCTCCTTAACTAACTCTTTGCCATTCGGCACAAGAAACAATCGACGCTTTCCGCGCGCGGTTACAATTTGAATCGGCACCGGATTCGGAAAAAACGTTTCGGCTTGAACCTGGTGAAGTTTAAGTCTGACGACTCGCTTGTCCTGATCCCATTCCCATGAGAATTCATAATTCGGATGCCCGCCGCCGTAAATCCAACTCTTAAAGAACGGCCCTAGGTCAACACCAGAAGCTTTCTCCAACGCGCGCCGCAGATCCTCAGTGTTCGCAGTAGAGCCTTTATGCTTGTTGTAATACGCGCGCACGCCTCGGAAGAACGCTTTGTCGCCCAACCAGGTACGCAGCATGTGTAGTACCCACGCACCTTTTTGATAATTATTTGCATTGAGCAAACCGAGCAGGTTTTCAGTTTCAGTATCGAAGATCGGCGTACGTCTCGAGCGCGCGTAACGGAAATAAGTTTCAGCAGTCTGCTTCATGTAGTCCTGAAAAGCTTTCTCGCCTTCAGCCTTTTGAACGAGCACGCCTGCAAAATAAGTGGCAAAACCTTCGCTCAGCCACAGATCGGCCCAGGTCGATTCGGTCACTGAATCGCCAAACCACTGGTGCGCTATTTCGTGTGCGATCAGATTGACCGTGCCGCGTGGAATATTAAAGACACTGCTCATTGGTTGTGCGCTGTTTCGCGGCGTGAACAAGTTGCTGGAAAAGACTATGGCGCCGGAATTCTCCATGCCTCCAAAACGAGTAGCACCTACGATCAGCGCCAACTTGTCGTAGGGATAAGGCGCGACTGTCTGTGAAAAGACTTTCAGCGAAGGATTCGCCGGAGCAAATCCTTGCATCGCGAACTTTCTGTCAGACTGTGGCACGTAATACGACAGTGGCGTCACCGTAGGCTTCCGCGGGACCAACTTCGCAAACTGCCCGACAGCGATGATCATGCAATAGGGAGGAATCGGATCCGGTTCGATATAAACCCAGGTGCGGGTTCCATTCCCAGGGTTGGAAATGTGATCGAACCGTCCGTTCGCTACTACCAGATTGTTGCTTGGCGCGTTGACGGTAAAGATGACGCCGGCTTTAGCCGACGGATGATCGAAGCAGGGAATCCAATGATGTAGTCGATTGGGCCAATTGTCTCCTACAGCCGACTGCTTACCGTCCTTGTCGGTCGTAATAATCAATCCATCTCTGGGAGTGCCGTGGTAAGTGACGGTAATGATGACTCGGGATTGCGCTGGCGGTGACTTAGGCAGCAGTACATTTAATTTGCCCGCTGAGCGTTCGAATTCAGCAGGACGATGATCGAGAGTGACTGAGGAAACATTCATCTCGCCGAAATCCAAGTCAATCATTTTCAGTCCCGGTTTCAAGATCAAAGCCGTGATCTCGGTGCTAGCCTCTGTGATGGTAGTCACACGTTCATCGAAAGTGAGACGTACTGAGTAAAACACCGGCCGCCAACCATCGATTAAGCGTTCCTGGCGAGCGGCAAATGCCAGCCCCGGCCAGATAAGGAACCAAGCGATAACAAGAACCAATTGGCGTGATTTTGGGTTTCGTTTGTTCAATCTGGTATTTGGACCATCTCACCGTATTCCCAGCATCAATAGAGCTGAACGATCAGAGACCTCCCGGCTTGCGGAGTCGAGCCACTCTCGATAATGACTCAACTCTTCGTCCGTCACTGGCCGATTGCCGAGCACGGCTGCGGGCGTGCGTTCAAACGCCCTGTCAGTAAGCGCCATGTGTGATCTTCTTACTTTTAGCGTCTCTGGATTCGCGAGCGCTTCTTCGGCAGCTTCTACAGTCGGATAGAAGTCTTCGTACGCCATCAAGTGCCAAGTGGCCTGTGGCCCTTCACCTTCAACGGCCAGCACGCGCAAAAGGCCAAAGCCGCTTTCGAGTTGGAAAATTAGATCGTCGCCGGGGGAAAAGGATTGCGCCATTTTATTAGGTCAGAGATCTCAGATTTCAGATCTGAGATCTACGATCAAGCTCAAGGTTAGCATGAATTGCAAATCCGAAATTGCAAACCTAAAATCTCAACCGCAAATCGTCTAGAATCTGAAATTCCGATCTACGTCAAGCCGCCGCAGTGACCCAACAGGCTTCAAAACAAGATTACTATGACGTTCTCGGCGCCGACGAGGGCGCCTCGCCAGCCGACATCGACAAGCGTTACAAGCGCCTGGCCTCGCGCCGCCACCCAGATCGCGGCGGCAACGAAGAGGAAATGAAAATACTCAACGAGGCATACGCTACCTTAAAGGATCCAACAAAACGACGAGAGTACGACGAGCGGCGACGCACGCATGCGACTGCGCCTGTGCGGCCCGTTTCGGCGCCTACCGCTCAGGACGTCGGACTGTTTGGACACTGCTTGAGTGCGTTCTTGTGCCTGCTCTTGGGCCTCTTCCTACTGTTCTTAGTTCGCATTCACTGGTTTTGGTTCCTGTGGCCACTCGTGATTCTGGCGGTGCTGGTGATTCTTTTCGGAGTAATGATGGCGCGGAGTGCCATGGTTGCAGTCAATGCTTCATTGCCGATTACTAACCCGATTCGCCGTCACACGCGGATTCAGGAAGCAATGTTTTGGAGCGCAGTGGTAGCCGGTACCTACGGCGTTTACCTGCTCCTGACCAGCGTCCCTTAACACTTATGAACATTACTGGACTGGATCTGCTTTTTCTCGAAGTAAACAATCTGGAGGATTCGCTGGAGTTCTATATTGGCGAGTTGGGTTTTGAAATGGAGTCACACAATCCTGAGCACGAGCCGCCAATGGCGACATTGCTGGCCGGCAAACTGAAACTAAAGCTCGCACAAAATCTCGAGACGATGTTGCGTCGCGGCCGTGGCGCGCATTTCTTTATTGGAGTAGATGACGTGGACGCGGTTTATGAAAGATTGAGAGAGCGCGGCTCGAAAGTGGATCCTCCAATTGATGAAGGCTGGGGCGGCCGGTTCATAACCTTAGAAGACCCGGACAAGTACCGTTACTTCTTCGTAACCTGGAACGATGGAGGGCAGTAACCTTGGGAACCCAACACACTGAAAATCTTCTTCGGCGTTTTAAAGGAGAGGTGATTGTTCTGAAGACAGTTTCCGGCGGCGTTTTCCAAGGACGTGTGACGGAGATTACTAACGACTATGTTTCTTTAGTTGACGCGAATGAGAAGACGCCGACCTTTGTGTTTTTCAACGCGGTAGAGTCGCTAGTCCCGCTTGACGTGGCGTCAGAAACGTAAAGCGAATTAGCTCACGCCTCAGGCTGTATGTACCCTACTTCCAGGCTTCCTCGCCAAATCATTTGCTTTCTGGTAAGCTCTGTTGCATCGTTGGCACAGGCTTGCACTCATGCATTTAGTCCAAAATCCTCCAAACCCCTGGCTTACTCACTCGGTGGACTACCTCGGCGAGCCGCCCGAGGCCGCACTCGAAGTCTTCGAAGAGACTGAGACTCGGCAGATCATCACCTACAACGACAGCCCCGACGTCAGTTTCGACTATTCAATCAATTGCTACCGCGGTTGCATTCACGGCTGTACCTACTGCTTTAGCCGGCCTACGCATGAATACCTCGGCTATGGAGCAGGCACCGACTTTGATCGGAAGATCATCGTCAAGGTAAAAGCGCCTGAATTATTGCGTGCAGAGTTGATGAAACCCTCGTGGAAAGGCGATGAGATCGTTTTTTCGTTCACCTCGGATCCCTACATTCCCTTAGAGAGCCATTACAAGCTGACACGCCAGTGCTTACAAATCTGCGCTGAGTTTCGCAATCCACTAGGCGTCATTACTAAGTCGGCTCTAATACGGCGTGACATAGACGTGCTCCAGCAACTCACGCGCGATGCCAAAGTCGGCGTGTTCTTCACGATTCCTTTTACCGATCGAGAAGTAGCACGTGCCGTAGAGCCCTACGCGCCGCTTCCAGACGCGCGTTTTCATGCGATGTCTGATCTGGCAAAAGCAGGAATATCAGTCGGGATAGGAATCGCGCCGGTCATTCCCGGACTAACCAGCGACATTCCCGTGTTGCTGAAGAGAGCAAAGGAAGCGGGTGCCACTCAGGCCTTCATCAACATGCTTCGACTGCCCGGCAATGTCGCGCCTTACTTTCAAGAGCGTTTGTACGAGAAGCTTCCGACTAAAGCCGATCGCGTCATGAATCGCATCAGGGAAGCACGCGGCGGTAAATTGAACTCGAGCGTCTTTGGCGAGCGTATGCGCGGTAAGGGTGAGTACTGGGCGGCAATCGAACGTCTGTTCAGGATTCATTGCAAGCGACTCGGCTTCAATCAGAAGCATCGCGGCGAAGCGACCGCGCACACCACCTTCCGCCGCCCCTCCAATCAGCCAAGCCTCTTTTAGAATCACGAAAACACACGAATTGCGTTGAAGCGGATGTATAATGCCGGGAAACCCCGGACAAATCAGGAGGCCGTCGTCATGTTGATCAGAGACGTCATTCGCAACCGTGAGCCTTATTCGATCAGGCCGTCCGCGTCGGTGCAGGATGCGGCGGAGTTCATGGCATCGCGAAACATTGGCGCGGTTTGCGTCGTCGATGACGGCGGCAAGTTGCTCGGAGTTTTTTCCGAACGAGATGTAGTCCAACGCGTAGTCGCGCAGAAGCGTGACCTGTTTACTTTGCAGGTTGGCGATGTGACGAGTGAAGTGCGTGCGGTTATCAGGTGTGACGAAACTCCTCACCAGGCGCTTGAAAGAATGGAGTTAATCGGGACACGTCACTTGCCGGTAGTGGACGGAGAACGTTGGGTAGGCATGCTCTCAATGCGCGACCTGATGCGGGTAGAGTTGAGCGAACAGGGCGACGAGATCAAGTTGTTGCACGAATATATTCAGCATTGAAGTGATGAGTGATGAGTGATAAGTGATAAGTGATAAGGAATGAGTAATAAGTGATGAGGAATAGGCACTGCCTTCTTATCACTTATCACTTATCACTTATCACTTATCACTCATCACTTATCACTCATCACTTATCACTTTCTAAATTACACAGATTCCGTAACTCCCTTAGATAGTTTCCGCACATCAATCCTGAAAACTCGCCAGGATGAACCAACGGGAAAGGGCTACAAAAACATGGTCCTTAGCTGCATTTGGCGCCTTCTGCCTGCTCGCATTTGCGTGTAGTAAACCACCACCCGGACGCGGCGCCGGCGAAGTAGAGGCCACGTCGGCACCTCAGTCTCAGTCTCAGTCTCAGTCGCAAGTCAACTTTAGAGTCGAAACAGTTGTCGGGGGACTCGAAGTTCCGTGGTCCATTGCGTGGGCGCCGGATGGACGCATGTTTTTCACCGAACGGCCCGGACGTATCCGTGTGTTTGCCAATGGCCAGTTGCGTCCGCAGCCACTCCACACAGTAGCCGATGTGGAGGCGTCGGGCGAAGGTGGACTCATGAGTTTAGCGCTGCATCCTCAGTTTGCGTCCAATCACTTCCTTTATCTTGCATACGCATACAAAAGTAATGGTGAGTTTGTGCGGGTGGTTCGTTTCCGTGATACAGACAGTGGTCTCGTGGATCAGAAAGTCATCATCGAAAGTATTCCGTCGGCGGAGTTCCACGCTGGCTGCCGGATTGGATTCGGCCCTGATGGCAAGCTCCATATCACAACTGGCGATGCCACTGAGCGAGGCCTTGCGCAGCAGCTCAATTCACTTGCCGGCAAGACTCTGCGGCTGAACGACGACGGCACTATTCCGCAGGACAATCCATTTGTCGGCCAGCCGAACGCCAGATCTGAGATCTGGTCTTATGGCCATCGCAACGCACAAGGCATGGATTGGCAGCCCGGATCCAGCGTGATGTTCCAAACTGAGCATGGACCTTCGGGTTTTGATGGACCCGGAGGCGGAGACGAAGTGAACATCGTCGAAAGAGGGAAGAACTACGGCTGGCCAACTATTCATCATCGACAAACTCGATCAGGTCTCGAGGCACCGTTGCTTGAATACACACCTGCGGTTGCTCCGGCCAGTGGAATGTTTTATCGCGGCTCTACCTTCCCACAGTTTCGAGGCAACTTCTTCTTCGGCTGCTTGCGTGGGGAACGCATCATTCGTGTGGTGCTTGACGGCCGGCGCGTAGTTAGTCAGGAGAATTTATTAGAGGGCAAGTATGGCCGCATTCGCGACGTGGCGGAGGGCCCTGATGGTGCGATCTACTTCTCAACTTCCAACCGTGACGGTCGCGGCAAACCAGCCAGCGATGACGATCGAATCATTCGCCTCGTACCAGTCAAGTGATCTGCGGATTAAGTCTTTTGGGCCAGGATCGCGGACTTGCTCCACCCAATGATCTCGTGCGGAGCAAAGCGATAGTGATGGACCACACGGAAGTGGCGCAACGTATTTCGATGCACCTCGCCCGGTGAGTAGGACTTGAAGCGAAAGAGAATTTCCAGGAACGTACTGGCCGGAGACGGCCGGCACGGAAGATGTAACAAATGACCTCCCGGCGCAATCACGCGAGCAAGCTCTGTTAACCCCTCTTGCAACGGAACGTATTCCAGCGCTCCGCTGGTCACCACCAGATCGAAAGAGTCATTGGAGAAGGGAAGTGATAAGACATTTCCCTGAGCGAAGCTAACTTGTCGCTTGCGAGCTTTTCCGTTCTTTCGTCCTTTACGATGAGAGACCGCCTTTTTCGCTTCAACAATTGAGGTAGCGGAAAGATCGAGAGCGATGATGTTTACCGGAAAGCGCAACGCGCGTAATAGAGCAAGTGTCAGTAATCCCGTACCGCACCCCGCATCAAGAATACGGGCGCCGCGGGTGACCGGAAGTGGGTAGCGCGCAAAGTACTGGTCCAGAGAACGCCCATACCCATTGAGTTTGAAAGTTAAATCGTAAAGGCGCGCAATCTTGTCGTAATAAGATCCGGCCGGTGCTTCGGTCTTAGTGGCCGTCAGTGCAAACTCCATTCAAACCTCACCCTCCAGTTGCTTGGTCTGGTACTGCACCGGGCACAAATTCTAAGGGGCAATCGAGGCGTATTGTAGCCTCCCCGGCGCGTTTTACCAATCCCCTTAATTGCGCCAGTAAAATGTAGCAAAATTCGCACCGCTTCAACCCTATCCACAGATTACGCAGATTAAACAAGTTGAAATCAGCAAAGGACTGCAAGAATAGACTCCCGTCGGCGTTCAGTGTCTAGTTGGGTGAACTTCTGTCCTTCTGGGGAGCTAAAAATATGACAAAGAAAATAAAAATATTGTGCTGCGCTGCACTGATCGCGATCATCGCCGGTCTCGGTTTCGTGTCCATTCGGAGAACCGACGCGGCTACTTCCAATACGTCCTCTCCCTCAGAGCCCCTTGTCCAAGATCGCCGGATTGTCGCCGATTACCGCTTTAACGTCGACATTTTGGTTAACGGCCGTCCGCTCGACGAGTACTGGGCGCGTGGAAGATCATACATTCAGGCGATTGACGGGGAAGAATATGAAGTCAGAATCCACAACCCTCTACCGCACCGAGTCGCGGTTGCCCTGTCAGTTGATGGACTCAACTCGATCGATGCGCGTCGCACATCTGCATGGAATGCGAGCAAATGGGTGATTGAGCCGTACGGCACTATTCACGTAGGCGGATGGCAAATGAGCTCCGAGCGTGCACGCCGCTTCTACTTCACGACCGAGCGCGACTCCTACGCGGCCAAGCTCGGCCAGACTGCAAACCTTGGCGTGATTTCGGCTGTTTTCTATCGAGAATCATCCTATCGCTCCCGTCCGATTCCGATAACGCCGCCCAAAGTGGAACCGTACGAGGAAGGGAAAACGCGTGGTGACTCTTCTTCCGATAAGGTGGAAAGGCAATCGGCTGGAAGGGGTCAGAGCACTCCACAGAGCACGCCGCGCGATCGCGGGACGCTTCAGAATGCTCCAAGCGGACGCGGAGAGGACCTTTCTCGATTGCCAGACGATGAACATGCCGCCACGGGCATCGGTCGTTCAGTTAGAAACGACGTTCGCTGGGTAAACATGGATCTTGATTCACGTCCAGCCGCCGAGGTGACGATTCGATATGAGTACTACCCGGCGTTAGTTCGGTTGGGAATCATGCCGCGACCGTATTATCCACCGGACGCACTGAGGCGACGTGAAAGTTCAACGGGCTTCAGCCCCGAGCCGTAGGGTTAACTAATAGGACGAATACGACCTATAAGTCCTATTCACGTTCTTATCTCGCCACAAGATCCGCAGTATAAAGCTGCTGGTAGGCGCGGTAGTTTGCCATCACCTTCTGCACGTACGCCTTCGTCTCGTCAAACCCAATCTCAGCGGTGAAGACGCCGGGATCATTGTGCCTGGCTCGTCGTACCCAACGAGCGACGTTGTCTTCACCGCCGTTGTACGAAGCAGCCACCGCTTCAGGCATATTCGGGAATAGCTTTGCGAGCTCCTCCAGATATTCACCACCAACCAGAATGGAGGTCTCAGGCCTGTAAAGCTGGTTTTCAGTTAACGAACTCAAGCCCACGTCGGGTGCGTATTTCCGAGCAGTATCAATGGTAAGTTGCAGTAGACCACGGGCTCCCGCGGGCGACTTAGCTGTTGGTTTAAAGACACTTTCCTGTCGAATGATTGCCAAAATGAAACGTGGATCAATCTTACGAGCTTTCGCAGTTGTGAGAATTGCCTGCCGATACGGCGCTGGATAGTCCGCGGCAGCATTAGCGATTTGAACAGTCGCTCGTGCTGATTTCTGATTTGCTTCTCCCAGAGCCGCGAGTCTGCCTGCTGCTAGCCAGCCATAGTAAGAACTCGCCGAATCAGGGATGGCGAGATACGCCGCCACTGCTTCACGTCGAGCCCCGGAACGCTCGAGACTGTAAGCGCGGAGATAAGCCACCTCCGAAGATGTTGTGAGCACGCCTTTTTGAAACGCGCGCCGGCTGAGTTCATCAGCCGCTGCGACCGCCTGTCTCCAATCACCCTCGGCCACATGAAGTCGAAGACGTGCAAACAGCGCGTTCGTCTCTGTTGCAGTTCCAGCAAATCTTTGACGCGTGCGTCCGACCCAAGCTACGGCATCCTGAGGCCGTCCAGCCTCTCTTAAGGTATCGATGACATTGAGATGAGCAGTATCGATGCGCTCGCCATTTGGGTACTTATTGATGTAGTCGATATACCTATCAACAGCTTCAGCAGGTTTCCCCATGCGCAACAGGGAAGCGGCACTGTAGTTCAGTCCATCACGACCTTCTTCTGTTTCGGCATATTGCCTACTCAGCCGATCGAAAGTGTCGTATGCCTCGTGATAACGCTTCGATTGAAAATACGATCGTCCGATTCCCAACAATGCTTCGGGCACGCTTGGTTCGTTGGGGTAGTTGTCGATGAGAGCTTGCCAATGCGCTCTAGCCTCCTCGAAAGCGCGATTGGACATGTAAACATTGGCTCGCCGCAAGTGCTCGGCCGGAGTCAGCCGTCCTATCTTGTTGCCTGCTTCTCGAGCTTCGCGGTCACTGCGCCTGATGGATGCCAGCGTGCCGTCATTGGCCGATTGGGGCGCTAAACCAACTGCCAACGCGAAGGATATGATTGAAGACGTTATAAATTGCATAGTTAGTTCAAGCTAATTCAAGTTTATTCTGAAAATCCGCAATTCGAAATCCGCAATCCGCAATTTTTCCTAGCCTTCGATGATCTCAAAGCTGGAAACGATTTCCGCCGCGGGTCGTAAAGTGGCTGCCACAGAGCAATATTTCGTTTCCGAGAGCTCGATCGCTTGTTTCACGGCCCGTTTCGAGACATTCCGGCCTCGGACGATGTGATGGACTCCAAGTTTCCGATAGCTGCGCGGATGCTCTTCGCGGCGCTCACCCCAAACCTCAACTCGGTAGTCGTTAACTTCTTCTCGTTTCTTCTTGAGGATGCCGATCACATCGACGGCCGTGCAACTGCCAAGCGCGATTAGGAGTAACTCCATTGGGGTGGGTGCTGCGGAGCGTTCGCCGCTTGTGTCGAGCGTAACGGAATGTCCGGAAGGAGTAATGCCGACAAAGAAGTCATTCGAAGCAAAATGCACTACGGCTTTAGAGTTTGCTCGCTTCATCGCGCCTCCCAGAGGGGAGGATAACACGGCGGACAAACAGCCAGGAGTCGGGAGTCTGGAGTCGCGAGTCTGGAGTCAGGAAATCAATGGTCAGTGATCAACTGACAACTGACAACCGACAACTGACCTCTGGCAACTCCTGACTTCTGACTCCAGACTCCAGACTCGTGACTTTTTTAGCCGATCGCGGTGTGTTCGTACTCAATCATGTTATCGGCGATAGGAGGCGGAAGCTTAGTCGTCCATTCGCTGGCGAGCAGCTTGGCGACGCCTTCGGCATTGAGAGCTTGCGAGAAGAAGTAGCCCTGGCCGAACCCGCAATTCATCTGTCGGAGCTTCGAAGCCTGATCCAGAGTCTCCACGCCTTCTGCAATAACTTCCATGGAGAGGTTCCCGGCAAGCGCCACAATGGTGCGCACAATCTCCATACTCTCGACGTTGTGGCTCATAGAGCTGACGAAAGAGCGATCGACTTTCAACGTGGAAATCGGAAAACGATGAAGGTAACTCAAGGAGGAATAACCCGTTCCGAAATCGTCGATGCTTACATCGATGCCAAGTGCTTTCAGATGCACTAGCATCTTGGTAGCTGACTCCACGTCGCGCATGACCATACTTTCAGTAATCTCGACCTTGAGACTGGCAGGTGGCAGTCCACTGCGGTCGAGCGCCACGCTCACCTGATCGATCAGATCGGGCTGCATGAATTGTTTCGCTGATAGGTTTACGCTCACGTACAAAGGGGGATCACTTGAATAGACCTTTTGCCATTGGCGAATTTGCAAGCACGCCTGCTCCATTACCCAACGCCCAATGGGAACTATTAAACCCGTTTCCTCGGCCACCGAAATGAAATCCATCGGAGAGATGAGGCCTCGAGACGGATGTTGCCATCTCAGTAGCGCTTCAAATCCTGCAATTCGACCAGTACGCAGGCACACAATCGGTTGATAATCCAACGCCAGCTCATCTCGCTCGACGGCCCGCCACAAATCAGTTTGGATTTGTAGCTGAGTTTCAGCATTGGCGTTCATGCTCTTATCAAACACTTCGTACCGCGCTTTGCCCATCGTCTTCGCTCGGTACATGGCCATGTCTGCGTCTCGCAATGCGTCTTCAGGCCGTTCATAACCGACCGTGCTCAAAGCTATGCCGATACTTGCCGTAACGAAAATGTCGCGGCCCGAAATATGAAAAGGTTCACCCAGCGTGCGCAGCATACGACCGGCTATCAGCATTGCCTCGTCAGCAGTGTTTAGATCGTCCACCAGAATCGTGAATTCATCGCCACCGATGCGCGCTACCGTATCGCCGGGCCGAATGGTTGTTCTTAGTCGGTGGGCAATGTCAATCAGAAGCTGATCTCCAGCCATGTGTCCCAGGCTATCGTTAATGACTTTGAATCTGTCGAAGTCGAGGAAGAGAACTGCAAATGGTATGTGCTTCCTTCGCTTTGCCCTCTCAACTGATTGCTGGAGGTGGTCCATGAACAGGGCGCGGTTAGGCAGGCCTGTTAAGCCATCGTGAAAGGCGTCATGAATGAGTTGTTCTTCAGCGCGTTTACGATGCGTGATGTCCTGAATTTGGAAGACGAGATTAGCAGACGGATTGTTGACCTTCGTTACGCTCAGCAAGACCCAAATCAGCTCGTTGTTCTTGCGTACATATCGCTGCTCCATCTGAACCGTTGAAACTTTCCCCTGATCGAGCTTGTTGATTTGCTCGAACATTGCGCTCAGATCTTCTTGATAGGTAACTGCTCGAAAATCTGTAGCCAACAGTTCCTCTTCCGAATAGCCGACGATGTCACACAGCGAGCGATTTACCTGGAGCCAGCGGCCGTCAGGTGCTACCAACGCCATGCCGGCTGCATGATCGAATGCACTACGAAATCTCTCTTCGCTTTCGCGCAACGCTGCCACGTGAAGCTGCGCATGTTCTGCCTGAATTTTCGAGGCTTCAATATTTTTCAGGTACGTGGTGTAAGTGAAGTAGAGAACGGCGATGATGGGCGTTGTGCCTAACAACGCATAAAATCCGAATATACCAATCAGGTTGTAAATAATGCCGGCGGTAAACGCACCTGCGAAGTACGTCAGCGAAGTCCAGAGAAAGCCGTCCCTCCAGGTATTCCAAAGCCGCTGACTGGTCTTCAGGGCGGCGGCAATCGCGACAAGGCTTGAGTTGCCAGCATATTGAACGCTAGCGAGCAGCGATAATGCAATGACGTAGTCTGCGGAGTACGGTTGAGTAAAGACGCGTTCACCGAGCACCAACTGAACGGCAGACGCCGCCACGAACGTCGAACTGCCCATCACGGCAGCGTTGAATAGGATTGTTGCTGCCTTCTTGCTGAACCGCAGAGAAGAGCAAAGGGCTTCAGTGGCTGCGAGGAGGATCGCAGCCTCTTTGCCAAACATCAGAATTACCAAAAAGATGAAGGTATCCGAAACTGATACGAAGCCTTTAACACGAGGAATGCGAATGTTTACGCGGGAGCCGATGAGGAGGGTCAGAACGGTGAGAGCCAAAAACCTTATGTCAAGAATGCGAGAGTCAAATCGGGTCAGCGAAAAGCCACACACGATCAGGCCAACTACAACTATCACCCATTGATAAATATGTAGTAGTCGTGGCGACTGCTGGTGTGGCTTCGGTGACATTGGAGGAGTGAACTAATCGGGGTTGGGAGAGATGGAATCACCTAAAACACTGAGGATTGAGGGCTTTTTTTCAACTTCCGCTCATCCGGGACCCCACCCGCCTGAACGTTTGTCAGTGTATAACACAGGCCTCCAATTTGTCGAGTTTTTCGGAAACTACGCGAAACCTACACAAAAACGCTCTCATACAGGCCAATTGGCTTGAAGCCGGCCCGTTCGTACAGCGCTTGCGCTGCCTTATTACTTTCGTTGGCGAGGAGAGAGACCGACTTAGTGTGTTGCAACAGCTTTCGGCCGAGCTGCGACAGACATCGCACCCCGTAGCCGTTCATTCGCTTGTCTTCGGAAACCCAAATGCCTTCGAGATACACCACCTCCGGTGTGTCGGCCACAACCTCGGCCTTAAAAACTAGTTTCCCATTTTCTACCAAAACCCACGTACGCCCTTGTTCAATCCGACGAGCACAACGTTGCCGGAAACCTTCAGGATCACTCTCGAGCGGATTAATGCCGCTTTCCTCGAACGCCAAGCGGGCATGGACAGGCACGATCAGCTCAATTTCGTCCGCAGTCGCCGCTCGCAGACTCTTAATTTCGTCGTGCACCGGAACTGGCCAGTTGAGTTGATAGAGGACCTCGCGGCCAACGCGCCTCGTTTCAGACTGGTTTCGGCAATAGTACGTCCAGAATCTCTCGATCTGGATCTGCTCGCCCATAATCAAGTGTAACTGGGTAGATCTTTTTGCGACGTCAGCAAATGCGCGAACTGCTTCTTCAGTGTGAATCTCCATTAACGTAGCATGTCCGATGAGCGCTACGCCTTCGAGTTCACCCATGCCGTTTCGGTATCCGTAGAAGGTGCCGCGATTTAACTTGCTCACCAGACCGTTGTCGCGGATGAACCCGATCATTCCAACGTTGTGTATCGGCCGGCGTGAGAGAAACTCCAGAACTTCCAAATCGCTGTCGTTGTTCAGCGCAGCAACGAACGCAGTCTCAGCTGAAGGTGCTACGAACGGAGGCGTCGTCGTTCTCGCCGTGGCAGTTGATTGGTACATGGCGTCGCCGTTTCCTGTTATCAAGGCCTGCTCTCGCTCAAACTTAATAGCCAATGTAATCAACGCCTGAGTCGGATGTGATTTCCATTGAGGTTGTTGAGTCGCCAAGCAGTAGCGCCGAATAGGCTTGGAGAAGCGCGTCGCCTAACAGTACGCCATCACCGAGAAGAACGCCGTCGCTCAATAGGAGGCCATCGCCGAGCAGGACGCCATCTCCCAAGAGTACGCCGTCACCCAGCAAGACACCGGTGCTCAAGAAAATGCTTCCACCACTCATCGTCGTACCGTTACTGAGCTTGATGCTGTCACTCAAAAGCACGCCATTTGAAAGTTTCGTCACATCGGCGAGCAAGACGCCCTCACCCAGAAGTACACCGTCGCCTAACAAGACGCCCAAGTCGTAAATCTGTTGATTCTTGGTGATTAGATTGCTTCCGGTGCCATACGTCTGGCCCATAATGACGCCCTGAGCCCATGAAAAGGTCTGGCCCGCAATTGTCGTTTGAGCCGCCGGTGCCGTCGTTGTTAACAACGGCGCGCCGGTCAGCAGCAGGGCAAAGTCCTGGCGAACCACCTTAGCGACTCGAACGGCTCCATCGACGTTAAGCTCGCCGGCCCCTTGTTCGAACATGTTGAAGTTGGGGAGCTGTTGCGCGGTGTACATCAGAATAGCTTTCACCAGATTTGGCGTTAGTTTCGAGTTGGCCTGCAGCAATAGAGCTGCAGCACCGGAGACGATAGGCGCAGCTACTGACGTGCCACTTAACGTCATCTGTTTACGATTTGTAGTGTTGCTGACGAGAACGTTCAGCGCGGGATCCTGCTGTACCAGAAGATTGTTGGGTGATTGCGCATAGATGAGCTTGTTTCCAGGAGCAGCAAGGTCGGGCTTGATAAGGTTGTCGTAATGTTTGATTCCAAAGACATCCGTTCTCGCGCCGCGCGTCGGTCCGCGCGAACTGTATGTCGTAATAACATCATCGCTTCGCGCATTCGTTCCTTTTGTGTTCACCGCCCCAACTGTAATTACCGACGGCTCAATACCGGGCGAGTGAATATGGCCATAGACTTTTTGACCAGCGCTGTTCTTGCCGTTATTACCCGCTGCTGCAACGACCACCACGCCTGCGTCAACCAACCGGCGTGACGCGACACAAATCGGATCGTTTTTGTAAGAATTTACAGCCGGCATTCCCAAACTCATGTTGGCTACTCGCACGTTGTACGTTGTGCGGTACGTCATTAACCAATCGAGGGCGGCGAGCAGACCCGATGCCGATCCAACGCCCTGGGAATTCAAGACTCTTAGATTGATGATGCTTGCCTTAGGAGCGATACCGATGTACTTCGCGCCTGCTACCAATCCATTGCCGGCAGCAGCTGCGGCTACGTGCGTACCGTGACCGTAGGGATCGTCCGTTCGACCTTCGCCGGTGAAGTCAACACTCTTGACGACGCGAGAATAAACCGTTCCCGCGTTCAGGAATGAAACGTGGGACTGATAGATGCCTGAATCGATAATTGCGATACCAATTCCTGAACCATCCAATAAACCGGAAGTCGCGAGGCCGCGAATGTTATCTGTTCCGGTTGTTTGGGCTACGTGACCACCGAACGAGCGAACTTCACTATCCAGCGAAACGAACTCTACTTCAGGAAACAATTCGAGTGAGCCCACGACGCTGGCGGGCAAGTCGGCTGAAAAAGAGTTGAAGTTGACGAATTGACGCTTGACCTTGACGCCGTTGGCTCTGAGCAGGGAAGCGAGCTCGGGACTAAGCCGTCCGTTTAATTGCACAATGACCTGCACTATGTCATCGGCTGATGAGGTACTGGTGAGATCTGTGAGATTTTCTGCCAATTTGCGAGTTGGGGCTGATTTCCCAGCATTCTGATTCGACGCGGCGCTCGCGTTATCCAACAGCAAAATGCCGCTGCATACCGACAGCACCAGCGATCCGCATATCAGCCAAGCCAGGGCGAGGGATCGTTTTGTTCTCTTCATGGTCAAGTTCAAGCCTTCCTGCGTCAACTTTGTATAGCTGGCCCAATCAAACACCAATCGGGCGCAACCCTGTTGAGCAACGGTTGTGCCAACTTGGTTGAACAGCTCCTAAGTTGTTTAATTGATGAGCTTAGCTAGGTTTTGGAGGACTATCGGGTCGTTTCGGCTTGAACGAGGCCGGTCAAGTTGAAGTAAAGAGGCTTTCAATCTGAGAGTTCTTTGAGCTGGCGCTCGGCTTCCTGCAAAGTCTCTCTTTCCAACCGTTGCATCTCAATGATTAGCGGTAATTGATCCTGACTGGCCGTAAGCCTGCGTAGCATTGACGTCGTTTCCGTCTCGTTGAGGCTTCTGCTGGCAGCTGCCTCGATCGTCTGGAGGCGGGCTCTTGTTTCGAGAAGACGACCGTTAGCCTCAGTTTTCAGCCTTTGGAGCTGCAGTTGGTCAGATTCCAACTCCTTTATCAAGGCTGCGGTATCAGCGCCTTTTAGGGTGTGAGCACGAGTGATTCGTGACCGGACCTTAACCAGTTCTCGGTCAGTTCGAGCGATGATCCGGCTGGCTGTTATCCGGGCTGCGAGTGTTTCCTTATAAGCATCGCCCAATAATGGGTTTTGCTCGCTCGTTTCCCGCAACGTTTTCTTCTCGGCGCTCGTTAGTTCAGAGTTAAACCATTTCAGTTCGTTGGCAGTTATCCCGTCGGCCGCCAACCGGTCGCGTAATCGTCTTAGCCATCGCTGCCGGTAGATCCGGAGGAAGGCAAAAATAGCCAACGCCGCAAGCAGCCCGATACTAAGGCTCAGCCCGGCGAGAAAAAGGTATATGACCGCAGCATCGGTCGTTAAAGAGGTAAGGAAAAGGACTAGAAAGATGAGGGGGGCCGGAAAAGCAACCACGACCGGCAACAACCAGCTTATCCAATTGAGAAAATGGGCAAATTTCTCATCCCGGGCAGTAAGCTTTCCTTGACTTACTTGAATCATAGCAGTGCGAGAAATTCCCGTCTGATACTATAATGAGCCGAGCGTCACGGCCAAATAAGGAGTCAATTAATGGAAAGAGCAACACTATTTACAATAGCGTTTGGCGTGGCATTAATAACTTTGATTGGCTTCGGACCGGTTCCCGCGCGTGCTCAAACGCCGGCCGTGTCGTCTGCTGCCGGCGGTCGTGGCAACAATGCGCGACCTATGACGATCCCGGTTAATATCCGCATCAAGGGAAAGCCCGAGACTGAGCTGCAACTAATTGACTTAACGGTCACTGAGGACGGTGACCCGCAGACTGTCTTGTCACTGAGGGCATTCGGAACTAACTCGCCATTGACGTTGGCAGTGCTTATTCAGGATGACCTGGTCTCGTCGATCTCAAATGAGATCAAACCGCTCGGCGAGTTTATCAGGCGCCTTCCGAAGGGATCACGCGTTCTTATTGGTTATCTTCGAAGTGGCTCCCTTCAGGTGCGGCAAAAGTTCACGACTGACTTGGACAAGGCTGCGAAGGCGCTCCGCGCTCCGGTCGGATTTGCAAGTGCGGCGCCATTTAATCCTTACGTTGAAGTCGTTGAAGCGATTAAGCGTTTTGAATCACAGCCGTATGGTCGCAGGGCAATTCTGCTCGTTTCTGATGGATTAGATGTTTCGCGAGGCGCGGATTCGAGCTCCGCTATCCAGAGTGTCGACTTGCAGCGAGCGATAAATGAAGCTCAGCGAAAAAGCATTGCGGTCTATGCGTTTTACGCCCCGACAGTTGGCGGTCACAATTCTCTTTTGACCTCAGTGGCGCAGGGTGCGCTGAACCGGTTAGCGGATGAGACCGGGGCTCGGGCTTTTTTTCAGGGCACGGGTGTGCCGGTTAGCTTCGACCCGTTTATTCGGGAGCTGAGCACGTTGCTCGAGAAACAAGTAGCGCTGACGTATTTATCGACACATACGGAAAAAGGTTTCCATCGAATACACGTTCGGTCTTCCTCTCCGGGAGTAGAAATCGACCACCCCACCGGCTACGTGCGTTAGCCTGTTAGTGAGTTCGTGGATTTGTTTCATATGTGATGTAGTAATTTAACCCTAAGGAGGTTTCCTCATGACCGAATTAGTCCTCAAGGAAGAAGTGTATGAAATTGTCGGCGCAGCGATGGACGTTTATTACCAGCTTGGACGTGGCTTCTTGGAACCTGTCTATCAAGAGGCATTACAAATTGAGTTGAGCCGCAGAGCCATTCCGTTTGAAGCACAGAAAGAACTTACGATTTGTTACAAAGGGGTATACGCTCGAGAAGAAATACGTTCCAGACCTCGTTTGCTTCGGACAAATATTGCGGAGCTTAAGGTCTGTGAGCGTTTGCAGGGCCAGGAAGTAGCGCAAGTGATCAATTATCTGAAAGCGACTGGCTGTCGGGTTGGGTTGCTTATCAATTTTGGTAGCCGAGTCAGGTTGGAGTGGAGGCGTTACGTCCTGTAATTCATATTTAGTGTTCATTCGTGTGATTTCGTGGATCGCTTTCTAAAACGAGAAATAAGAACGATCCACTAAATCACAGTAAGCAACACGAAATAAGACGGAAAGTGAAAGTAATAGTTTTCTATACAGGCACGAGTTTGTTGGCGCCGTTGAAGGACGCGGAACGCGAGATCAATCGCCGCTACAAACTCAACGTGCGTGTCGCAGCCTACAACTTTGGCTCACCACTTGATCAGAAAGTTTGGAACGACGTCACACAGGACCTGAGC
This sequence comes from Pyrinomonadaceae bacterium, assembly GCA_035281525.1. GTDB lineage: Bacteria > Acidobacteriota > Blastocatellia > Pyrinomonadales > Pyrinomonadaceae > PSRF01. The sequence goes on from DATEDU010000205.1 coordinate 61,791, forward strand.
GACGCGGACGTAGTGTTCGTGATCCACGTGATGGATGGCGAGAACGGCACACGTCTGCTCGACGCTCTGCGTCACAATCAAAAAACAACCGTCATCGTAATCAACTGCATGCCCGAGTTGATGCGCCGTACGCGCATGGGGAAGTTGGACGCGTCTAAGCTGCTCGGCGCGAAGGCGAGACGGGGAGACGGGGAGACGCGGGGACAAGGAGACGCGGAAAAGGGGGGACAAGGAGACGCGGAGAAGGGGGGACGGGGGGTTCGGCTATTTAATGTCGCTGGATCGTGGATCGGCAGACAAGCTCACGGACGAAATGGAAAAACACAAGAGGGCAAATCAAAGCAGCGCGGGCATGGTCAATATTTGAAATTGATTGACAAGCTGCCGGGGATCCTCAAGTTCGTTCCTGGTGCCGGCATGTTACGGGACGTAAAGAATTACCTCTACTTGTTCTGTTATTTCCTCCAACCAACTCCGGGCAACATCCGATCGATGCTCCTCTACGCGTTAACGGAATATGTGGCAGCGCCTCAACTCTCAAAGATTAAGATCCCGCCGCCTGAACGAATGCCGTCAGTGGCGATCTACCATCCGGATGCGACGCAATTGTTTGAAAGCTTTACCGAGTACGAACGATGGTATCGCCGTAGACCAAAATCGAAACATCTGAACGGAAAGGGAAGCGTGGCGGCCCAACGAAATAGGGACGGAGGGCCGCACCTACAGCCTGACTCGACGATCGGGCTGTTATTGATGCGGCCGCAGGTGGTCAGCAAGACCACTAAACATTATGACGCGCTGATCCACGCGCTAGAGGACGAAGGGCTGAGCGTGATTCCGGCGATCTCGACGCTGATGGACAATCGGGAAGCGTGCCAGAAATTCTTTCTCGAGGCGGCAGCCGGGAACAAGTCCAAAGCCGAAAGTCCAAAGTCCAAAATGGATCAACGCAAAGTTCAAAGCTCAAAGTTCAAAGCTCAAACAACAGATCGCAGATTTGAAATTGGAAATTCTCGTGTCAGTCAGATCCTTTCTCTAACCGGATTCAGCTTCGTTGGCGGCCCGGCAATGAATGACAGCGACGCCGCATCCGACTTCCTCGCTACACTCAACGTTCCCTATCGATCCGCAGTCAGCCTCGATACTCAATCAATCGAAGCCTGGCGCGACTCACAAATCGGCTTGAACCCAGTTCAGACTGGAATGCAGATAGCGATTCCGGAGATTGACGGTGCCACAGAACCATTCGTCTTCGGCGGAATTCCGGCAATAGGTGTAGAACCGATTGGACTCGAAGACCGTTGCCGGCGACTAGCGAAGCGCTTGCGACGTGCGAACCGCCTCAGAACATCGCCACGCAGTGACCTAAAACTCGGATTTGTTCTCTTCTGCTTTCCACCAAACAAAGGAAACATCGGCACGGCCGCCGATCTCGATGTCTTCCCAAGCCTCTGGCATTCGCTCGACCAGCTCAAAGCGGACGGCTATAACCTGGATCTTCCATCGTCTCCCGATGCGCTGAGAAACAAACTACTCGACGGCAATTCCGAAAAGTTCGGTGCAACCGCCAACGTTGCTTACCGCATGAGCGTGGACGAATACAGGCGACTTTGCCCGTACGTTGACGAGATTGAAGAAGAATGGGGAAGGGCGCCGGGCCGGATCAATTCGCTCGGAAATCACTTGCTCATCCAGGGGATCACGATCGGCAATGTATTCATCGGTGTGCAGCCGACATTCGGCTACGAAGGCGACCCGATGCGGTTAATGATGGCTCGCAGCGGAGCACCTCATCACGGGTTTATGGCGTTTTACACGTACCTTTCACAGGTCCTCGATGTGGACGCAGTAATTCACGTCGGTACACACGGCTCTTTGGAATTCATGCCGGGCAAACAAGTCGGACTATCGAGCAACTGTTGGCCAGACAGGCTGATTGGCGAACTGCCTAACTTCTACATCTACAGCGTCAACAACCCTTCGGAAGGCTCCATCGCCAAGCGGCGCTCTTATGCCGAGCTGATTTCCTATCTCACACCGCCTCTAGAGAATGCAGGACTATATCGAGAGTTCGCGGAGTTAAAAGATCTCGTGATCTCCTATCGACGGTCGACGAACGAGCAAGAGCGTGAAAGCCTGTTTGAAATTATTGAGGAGTCGAGCAGCCGTCTGAATTTGATTCACTCAGATCAGTGAGTAAGGCATTTCGACCAACCTGAAATGATTACCGACTTGCCAGTAAATTAGAAATCAGGTTATAAATACGCCATCGAGCCATTTTTATAAATATTTGAAGGCTCGGTACTCTTAATGTTTAGGAAAATAATTCGAGCCACTTCGCAGAGAGCGATCCCTGCTGTGCGGGGAGTTGTATAGTTCACCCTCTACTGCAAGGTGGAAGTGTACCCAGCGGTCGTAAGTTGATTTTGACCCGAGATTAAATCGCCGGAGGTACGCATAGTGGATAGTACGGCCAATCGAGATTTGTGGCCCGATAGCTCAGCACCACCGGCGCCACAGGGTTCGCCTGCGCCACCACCGCCGGTGAAACCTACAACTCCGCCTGCAGCGAAGCCGGTAACTAAAGCACCGGGTGCTGTGGTCGAGAGCACTCCCGATCCACCCGTTAACAAGATGAGACGGCGGATTGTCTGGGCGAGCGTCGCGGGGTTCCTGACGACCTGCTTTCTGATGTTCGTGCGGTTCTTCCTCCCGCGTGCGATTTTGAGCCTTCGAGCACGTTCCGCATTGGTCCTCCTGGAGATTACGCACTGGGAGTCGATACGAAGTGGCAACAACAATACCGTATCTGGGTAACCAAGACTTCTGACCGTCTGTTTGTAATTTACGCGCGCTGCACACACTTGGGTTGCACGCCGGATTGGAAGGCAAGTGAGAACAAGTTCAAGTGTCCGTGCCACGGCAGCGGCTACGACAGCGAGGGAATTAACTTTGAAGGGCCCGCTCCGCGGCCGATGGATCGGGCCCATGTGCGAATGGATGCCGAAGGCCAAATCGTAGTCGACATTTCTCAGCTCTACGAATGGCCGAAAGGCGAAAAGAATGAATTCAACGATCCACCGGACGCGAATGGAGGTCCATACATCCCGGTCTAGGTTTGGTTAACTCAAAGTCATGAGCGAATCTCCTGAGCCAAAAGAGACCAAGCAGCTTACCGAGGGCGAACGCGAAAGCACGAGCCTGATGCAGAGAGTTCGCGAAACCGGAACATCTCTCAAAGCGCGCGCCATCGAAGAAGCAAAGACCTACAAGGATCCGCAGGACACGCAACTGTGGAAGTCGATCTTTCGCGTGTCTCACGACCGGTCCGATCCTCGTAACCGTTCACTCGCAATTCTTTCAAACGTATTTCTCCACCTGCATCCGGCAAAGATCAATCGCGACGCGGTCCGCTATCCGTTCACCTGGGGCATGGGCGGCATCACTTTTTATCTATTTATCGTGCTGACCTTCACCGGTGTGCTGCTGATGTTTTATTACCATCCCACCAAGGCGGACGCTTTCAAAGACATCCTGTACCTTGAGCACGACGTACCGTTCGGCAAGCTCTTGCGCAACATGCACCGGTGGGCAGCGCACCTGATGGTTATTACGACCTGGCTGCACATGTTTCGGGTTGTGCTAACGGGCTCGTATAAAAAACCGCGCGAATTTAACTGGTGTGTCGGCGTGGTGTTGCTGGTGTTAACGCTGCTTCTGTCTTTTACAGGTTACCTGTTGCCGGATGATCAGCTCGGATTTTGGGCGGTGACAGTGGGCACGAATATGGCTCGAGCGACACCGATGCTGGGTTCCGAAGGGCCGTTCGGCGTGCAGCTTGGCATGACTCCATATAACGATGTCCGATTTGGATTGTTAGGCGGGTCGATCGTGGACTCGAATGCGTTGCTGCGCTCTTATATCTGGCACTGTATTGGGATCCCGTTAGTCGCGTCGATATTTATGGCGGTGCATTTTTGGCGCATCCGGAAGGACGGCGGGATTTCGGGTCCCGCTCCGGTAGTGCTGGAGTCCGAAATGAAGGCAGTCAAGAAGAAGTGAAATGACGAAACGCAAGCTGATCACGCTCGGCGTCATAGTAGTCCTGTTAGGGCTGGCGATTTGGTCTGTTCAGGATTGGCACCAGTTGTGGGTGATTTCGTCTGCGCCAGACAACGTTCCTATCGTAGCCATGCTTTTCCTCGTGCCGTTCTTCACCTGGATGGGAATTAGGCAATCGGCGGCCAATGATCGCCTGATCAAAGAACTAGAGGCAGATCCAAAGCTAGCCAAGACGCATCATCGTAAAGTCGAGCCGTGGCGGCCCGGTTGGGCAAGAGAGCTGCACGTCTGGCCTTACCTGGTTCGCATCGAATTCCTGGCGACGGTGATTGTCACCGTCGTTCTTTTTATTTGGTCCATCACGCTCAACGCACCGCTGGAAGAACCTGCCAATCCTAATTTGACGATGAATCCGTCGAAGGCGCCGTGGTACTTCCTCGGGCTTCAAGAGATGCTGGTTTATTTCGATCCCTGGATCGCCGGCGTAGTGATGCCTTCAATCATCATGATCGGGTTGATGGTTTTTCCATATGTCGACTCCAATCCGCTCGGCAATGGCTACTACACAATAAAGCAGCGCAGATTTGCCCTCTGGATGTTTGGCTGGGGCTTCCTCATGTGGATTCTGTTGATCGTGATCGGAACATTCATCCGCGGGCCTGGATGGATTTGGTTTTGGCCTGGTCAAACCTGGGATCACAACGCCGTAGTCTATGACCGCAATCGAGACCTGCACGACATCGTCGCCGGCCTCACAGGGTTTTCCTTACTTTCGGACAGTAAGTTGCTGAAAGGGATTTTTGGATTAATTGTTGTCGGCGGATTCTATATCCTCGGTGCTCTGTTTTTTCACTGGTTAATGACCAGGGGAGGCTTTGACGAAATTGACCGGTCATTGCCTCTCCACAAGCGGATCTGGCTATGGCTAAAAACTCCCGGCGAGTTTGAGCGCAAGCTGCTGGCGCGAACCAGCCTGTTGCAGTACGTAACGTTTCAGTTTTTTGCTATCAGTGTGTTGTTGGCTATGCCGGTTAAGCTTTTTCTAAGACTGGTTTTCACTATCAAATATGTCTGGGTAACGCCGTGGTTCAACATCTGACAAGCTGGGAGGATTGATCGCGAAGTGGCAGACGCTCCTGAAGCCTCTGAGTCGTTAGTAAAAAAAGAGCCCGAAGCGGTCCAGGCACACGACCCAATCGTAAGCCGTTCGACGAGCGGCATGATCCTGCTTTCCGCTTTGCTTCTCACAATTTCCCTTGCCTGGGCTTTGTGGGACGAAGCTTTCGGACAGCGTCCGTGGAAGAATATTCAACAGGAGTTTGTCAGTCGCTACACGCGCTATCTAAGAAGTATTAAACCGCAGGCAGGCCAGACTGAAGCACAACTTAAGGAGAGCCCCGAATACCAGGCGCTGGATGCGGAAACCAAGGCTGCCGAAGAACAAGTCGGACCTGAAATCAGTGAGATTGACCAAAAGGTCCGGCACATTGATGCCCAGCTCACTGCCGTTACGGATCCATTTCAAAATCAGCGCGGCCATCTCACCGTCATTACTTACAACCTCGAAACGGCCAAACCCACCTCTAAGGACAAATATCGACGTCAGATTGAAGAGAAGCGACAAGAAGTTGTACCCGTGGAACTACCGGCAGCGGATGGAAAGACTTCCGCGCAGAGGATGAACTACGAACAACTCGAGAAGCTTTACAACGATCTGCGTGATGAAAAAGCTGTACTCCTGGGTAGAAAAGCCGAATTGCTCAAAGGACCGGGTGACCTCAGAAAGAAACGCGACGACTACTTGAAAAATCAACTGATCGGTTTGCGTCCCGACCAAGTAGACAGTCTTATTCGCGGGTTGGAGAACTTTGACTACTCCATTCTCGGCCATCAGATCAGTATTGACTCCGGTAGAGTTGTCGATCGGTGCGAAGTTTGCCACGTCGGAATTCGCCAGCCTCTCACTATCAAAGCTTCACACATGGCTCCCGATGGACCCGGTAAGACTCCTGATAGCCTGGCGCGAGCGTTTGTCAGCCATCCAAAACGTGAGTTGCTCGAGATTCACAAGCCCGAGCGCTTTGGTTGTTCTGGTTGCCACTGGGGGAACGGCCGCGCGACGACGAGTGAAGTGAAAGGTCACGGGCGACATCGCTTCTGGCTCTGGCCCCTGTTTCAGAAAGAAAACATGGAGGCTGGCTGCCAGCAATGTCACGCGAAAGACCGAGTTACGCAGGGTGCCGATACTCTGAACCTCGGGCGCGATCTTTTTAATGAGCGCGGCTGCGTCGGTTGCCATCGCTATGAAGGGTTCGATCGCGAAACTGATGCGCTCAACGGCACGCGACAGTTAATAACTCAGTTAGACGATCAGATGACCGCTAACGAAAAACAGATGCGAGAGGAAACCGCGCTAGCCGACGATCCCAACACAGATGAGGACGAGGTCCCCAAGCTGCGGGCCCATGCCGAATCACTGCGAGTGGCTAACAGCCTGCTTGCCGCACGCAAAGATCAACTGAACTTGCAGTCGAAGTATCTAATGCAGGATCAGAAAAAAGTCGGGCCGAATTTAAAAGACGTTCGGCTCAAGCTGCGCAAGGAATGGATTCCTCTTTGGCTGCGCGATCCGCAAGGCTTCCGACCCGGCACGAAGATGCCGACGTTCTGGCGTTTTTCCAAGCATGAACCGTCTCGATTCGTCCAACCAGACAAGGACGCAGACGATCAGATTCGCGCGATCTCGGCATATCTCTGGCAAGAGAGCTTTGCTGGCGCGCCTGCGGAACAAGCGCGCGGTAACGCAGCTCGTGGCAAAGAGTTGTTTGAGAATCGAGGCTGTCTCGCCTGCCACTCGATTGGCGAGGGTGATAATCAGATGGGCGGCACATTTGCCGCTAACCTGCAAAAAGTTGGTGAGAAGTCTAATTTCAATTACATAGTGCGATGGGTTCACAACCCACGTGAGCGCTGGGCGCCTTACTGTCCAAAAGAGAAACGCGACTTAACGCCCGAGGACTACAGTAAACACAACAAGCCTTACGTTTTTGATACCGAACTGAATTCGCGTTGTCCGAATGACGGTACTGAGCTGCAAGTGCAGAACATGACCGTAATGCCGAACTTCCGCCTTTCGGATGCTGACGCGCGTGATATTGCCACGTATCTCTTCACACTTTCTTCGCCACCGTCCTACGAAGACGCTTCATTTATGGACGATGCGAATCTCAAAGCCAAGGGACACGCCCTCATTAAACAATACGGTTGCGCCGGGTGTCATGAGATCAAGGGCTTTGAAGAGGAACAGCGTATCGGTAAGGAACTAACGGTTGAAGGTGCAACACCGATCGAGCGGCTCGACTTTGCTCTTCTGACGCATGATGCAATGCAAGGTCACGATCCGCTCAAACTGCATGGAGAGGGCGAACACGACGAGAAGCCCTGGTACAACCACAAAGGTTTCTTTGAGCGCAAGCTCACGCAGCCTTCTATCTATGACAAAGATAAGGAGAAGGATCCAAAAGATAAGCTGCGGATGCCTGAGCCTTACCTGACGCCTGAGTGGAGAACTGCGCTAACGACATTCTTACTTGGGAGTGTGGCTAACGAAGGCGCTAATGTGCCCGTATCGTTCTTTTACGATCCAGAGGATCAGCGGAGACAGGATGTGCAGAATGGCTGGTGGGTAATCAAGAAATATAACTGCATGGGTTGTCACCAGCTTCAGGTCGGGCAACGCTCGGTCCTGATGGACGTCCCGATATACGAGACTCCGGAAGGAAAAGATTTTCTGCCGCCGCGATTGACGAGCGAGGGCGCGCGTGTGGATCCGAACTGGCTGCTACGGTTCTTAAGCGATCCGTCATTGAGCTCGGGGAACGGCAGCACGATCTTCGCGCAACCGAGCCCAGCGCAGAATAGTAGTGCGGCAACGATCAGCACCGCATCAGCGAGCAGCGAACAGCGAACAGCAAACACATCTCAAGCGGCGGGAACAAACAATAATGCTCAACTGCAGGCCAACGGAAGATTGAAGCCACAGCCGGGTCTTGACCGCAATGGCGTGCGTCCATATCTGAAGGCTCGAATGCCGACGTTTAATTTCTCGCCGAATGAGCTGCAAGTTCTGGTGCGCTTCTTTATGGCGATGTCGGGCCAGCAGGAGCCTTACATTAAGGAACCGCTGCAGCCGCTCACTGAGCGGGAAAAATTGGTAGCGCGTCAGATGTTCACGTCAGGTACACCATGTTTGAAGTGTCATATCACCGGAGACGCTGGACATGACGCTACGGCAATTGCACCGAATTTTGTGCTTGCTCCGGACCGGCTGAAACCCGATTGGACTTTCCGCTGGCTGCTCGATCCTGCGCAAATCAGTCCGGGTACCGCGATGCCTTCGGGATTGTTCCGCAAAGAAGGCGAGCGCTGGGTGATCAATCTTCCGAATCCACCTGCAAGTGCGAACGCCTACATGCAGGATCACGCTCAGTTGTTGGTGCGCTACATGCTTTTGATGACTCCGGAAGAACAACGACGATTGCTGGCGACGCCTCCGGCGCAGCCCGCGGCCGCAACCACTCAAGCGCAAGCCAGAAAGAAACGCGGTCAAAATACACAGGCGCAGAGTCGCCGCAGAAAACGCAATCAAAGTGCAATTAACATTCGCGGGTCTACTTCTGACGCCGCCCGTGCTAAAGTTGCGCTGAAAAATATCTTAATTTGGAGGATCTGATTATATGTTTAAGCAGACAAAGGTCTGGCTGGCGGTGACGATTGTTCTTTCGCTGCTGGCGCTCGGCACGTCGTGTGGCCCAAGAACACCAACCGATGGAGATGCGACGCCGTCCGCAACTACGAAGGTCTATAAGAGTCCTGGGAATGAGGGAACCGTTAGCGGCACAATTGCTTATAACGGTACGCCGCCTCCGCCAAAGAAGATCGATAGCTCGGCGGATCCTGTTTGTGCTCAAAACAACCCAAACCTCACCACGGAAGACGTTGTGGCGAAAGAAGGCAAGTTGGCTAATGTCTTCGTCTATATCAAGGATGGCACGCTGGCTGACGGCAGCAAGTTCGCCGATTACACGTGGGATGTGCCATCTACAGCCGTCACATTGGATCAGCAAGGGTGCCATTACAAGCCTCACGTTTTGGGCGTACAAGCGAATCAGGTAGTCAGGATCACCAACAGCGATCCCACTCAGCACAACATTCACCCAACTCCAAAGTTCAATGAGGAATGGAACCAGACTCAACCGAATGGCGCTGCTCCACTTGAGAAGAAGTTCGCGCGCCCAGAGGTGCTGATTCCGGTGAAGTGCAACCAGCATCCGTGGATGAAGGCGTATGTTGGCGTGCTCAAGCACCCATACTTCGCCATCAGCGGGGAGGATGGGACCTTCACATTGAAAGCGCCCCCAGGAAAGTACACCGTCGCGGCATGGCATGAAAAAGGCGGTCCGAATGGAACCGAGAAAACCATGCAAGTAACTGTGCCGGCGAGTGGCAGTGTCAAAGCTGACTTTGCCTTCGGCGATGCTGCAGCGGCTTCTAATTCGGGCGGGCTTCAAATGATGCCGGCACTCGAACTGCCGATGATTGGTAAACACTGAGAAACCATTTCCGATTGCCGATTGCCAATTGCCAATTGGCGGGGCGACTGGTTTTGAAGCTGTACTTGGACGTTGAACAAATTTGGCAATCGGCAATCGGCAATTGGCAATGTCTTGAATCGGCAATTGGCAATTGGCAATGTTATGCACAAGGGTTTGCATCGATACTCATTGCTGGTGGCGGGGGCGACGTTCTTTTTAATAATTGCCGGCGCCCTCGTAACCAGTAACGATGCCGGATTGGCAACGGAAGATTGGCCACTATCAAACGGCCAGTTCTTCCCGGAAATGGTGGGCAATCTGTTCTGGGAGCATGGCCATCGGATGGTGGCTACCACGGTTGGAGTGCTCACGATCGGGCTCGTCTTCTTTCTTTACGCGAAAGAGCAAAGGCGGTGGGTGCGCAAACTTGGTGTGTTTGCCCTCATCGCCGTAATTGCGCAGGGCTTGCTTGGAGGGTTGACGGTTAAGTTGATGCTGCCTCCGGCCGTCTCAACTGCCCACGCCACGCTTGCTCAGTTATTCTTCTGCACAACGGTTAGCCTGGCGGTCTTCACGTCGAAGAGTTGGAGCACGTTCAGCAACACCATCGAAGAGACGGGCGCACTGCCGATACGCTATCTCTGTATTGCGGCTCTACTGACGATATTGCTGCAACTAGTGCTCGGTGCAACGCTCCGCCACTCGGCAACGTGGGATAAGCACCTGCCGGGCGACTTGTTGTTGGCGCACATTGGTGGGGCTATCGCCGTAACCGTGATCCTGGCTGGCACGGCTTTCACGATTCTGCGCCGGCACCCAGAGGAAAAGTTTTTGACTAGGCCGGCGATGATCGCTCTCGGGCTCTTGGCGCTTCAGTTGTTGTTAGGTGTGGCAGCATACGTTACGCGACTTAGATCGCCTGACGATCCGCAACCGCTACACCCGATGATCGGAATTACGGTGGCGCATGTTGCTTGTGGTGCGCTGGTATTTGCGACCGCAATTGTGATGTGCCTCAGGGCTTTTAAAGTTTTGCGCGGCTCTGCCGCGTCATTGCCCATTGTGCTTGCGGGGGAGCCTGCGAAGCAGGCGAGAGCATAAAGCCTGGGGCGTGAGCCCCAGGGAACAAGCGGCTCGATGCCTTCATGGAAGAAATTGTAAAACTTCATCCCGGAATAGTTCAGCCACTTCCGGAGAGGCTGTCCCTGCGCGAGCGCCTGGCCGCATTTGCCGAGCTCACTAAGCCACGTATAACGTTTCTCATCGTTCTAACTTCCGCGGCGGGATTCGCCCTCGGTTCAAAAGGAACTACGAATTATTTCGCGCTGATCACTGCGATGATTGGCATCGCCCTCTTATCATCCGGCATTGCCACTCTCAACCAGTACCTTGAGCGCGACCTGGACGGTTTAATGCGGCGCACCGCTGCCCGGCCTCTGCCGTCAGGAAAACTCCTTCCTTGGGAAGCACTAGCGTTTGGTGTAACCCTGACGACTTTTGCGGAATTTTATCTCGCAGTGTTCGTGAATCCACTGACGGCTGTGGTGGGGTTGACGATAATTGCCGGTTACCTTTTCGCTTACACACCGCTAAAAACACGCAGCTCTCTGTCAACACTTGTCGGCGCCTTTCCCGGAGCGGCGCCTCCATTAATCGGATGGGCGGCCGCGCGAGGTGAGTTAAGTCTCGAGGCGTGGGTGTTGTTTGCGATTCTCTTTCTCTGGCAGTTTCCGCATTTTCTCGCGATCGCCTGGATGTATCGCGAAGACTATGCGCGTGCAGGGATACTGATGCTGCCCGTGGTTGAGCCCCACGGCCGCATTACCGGTCAGCAAATCATTGTGTACACGTTGATGCTCTTGCCCGTAAGTCTTTTGCCGGTGGCGCTGGGAATCTCAGGAACGATTTATCTTTTCGGCGCCGTCGTGTTGGGTTTGCTTTTCTTGTTCAGCGGCTTTCGAGCGGCGCTCTCGCAATCCAGACAAGAGGCAAGACGGCTTTTGCTGGCCTCAGTGTTTTATCTGCCGCTCTTGTTCGGTTTGATGGTCATTAACAGCAGGTAAATGGTGAATAGTAAATGGTAAATAGAAGACCCGGTCGTATTCAACGAAGTCTTATCAGTATTTCAATTTACCATTCACTATTTACCATTTACCCAATTTACCATTTACCCGATTTCCTAAAGGAGATGTAACCGATGGGACGAGTTCTGGCGGTTATTATCTGGATCCTGACGATCTTGTCAGTATCTCTTTTCTTCATCGACAAGTGGTGGTTTCCGACAGCGATTTCATCGCACGCGCCTGCGTTGGACCGGCAATTCATGCTGACCATAATCATCGTAGGAATCGCTTTTGCCGCCGCTCAAATCGGCCTTGGCTATATGGTGTGGAAGTATCGCGAAGGGTCAGATCACAGTCGCGCCGTCTATACGCATGGCAGTAGCAAGCTCGAAGTGATCTGGACCATCGTCACTGCGGTGATCTTCATTGGCCTCGCCGTAATGGGACAGAGCGTCTGGGCCGCACTGAGATTCAATCAGGCGCCGCCGGGCTCATACCAGATTGAGGCCGTAGCCCAACAGTTCCAATGGAACTTTCACTACGCCGGCGCGGACGGAGTATTTGGGCGCACCGAACCGACTCTTATCGATGACTCATCGCTGAACTTCATCGGTCTCGACGACGCTGATCCAAATTCCCGCGACGATGCAGTGCACAGCGTGATTGCCGTTCCCTCAGGCCGTCCAGTCGAGCTGTTACTCAGATCGAAAGATGTGATTCACAACTTCTGGGTACCACAACTTCGCTTTAAACAGGACCTGGTGCCCGGCATGGTGATCAGAGTGCATTTCACTGCCAACACTCCCGGCAAGTACGAACTTGCATGTGCCGAACTTTGTGGCCAACTCCACTTCAAGATGAAGAGCTACATGTTGGTCTTGCCTGAGGAAGAACATCGCGCACTCGTCGCGCTGCCGCAAGAGCCATTTCAGACTCGAATGACTGAGTTGTTGGCGAAGTACAAACTACCGACACAGACACAGAGCTACTAGGGTTGCTCAATTGCACTTAAATGTGCTGAATCGCGAGGAGATAAGAGATGTCTGCTGAAAGTCACGAAGCCGTGCACCGTCACCCAGCACCGACTGGCTTCATCCGAAAGTACATCTTCAGCTTGGACCATAAGGTAATCGGTATCCAGTACATCCTTCTGGCACTGGCGGCAGTGCTGGTCGGCATGACAATGTCCGTCCTGATGCGCCTAAAGCTGTCCTGGCCCGATCATAAGTGGTCGATTCTCGCCACGCTGTTTCCCGGCGGTGCGCCAGAAGGCCTGATGACTCCCGAGTTCTATCTTTCGCTGGTGACGATGCACGGCACGATCATGGTTTTCTTCGTGCTGACGACGGCGCCGCAGGGTGGTTTTGGCAACTACTTCCTCCCGATCCAGATCGGTGCGGAAGACATGGCCTTCCCGGTCCTGAACATGATGTCGTTCTGGGTCACGTTTATAGGATTCATCGTCATCTTGGCTGCCATCTTCGCGTCGGGCGCTGACAGCACGATTGGACCGATTGGTGGTTGGACTGGTTACGCCCCACTCAGTGCGCTCGGGCAAATTGCTGGTCCTGGGCAGGGCATGGGGATGAACCTTTGGATTATCAGCATCGCGATCTTCTGCGTTGGTTCTCTTTTAGGTGCGCTGAATTTTATTACCACGCTCCTTAACATGCGCACTCGTGGCATGTCGCTGATGCGCATGCCGTTGACTTGTTGGGCGTGGTTCACTACGGCGGTGCTGGCACTCCTTTCGTTCCCGGTGCTTTTGGGTGGCGGCATTCTGTTGCTGCTTGACCGGCTCGCCGGCACGAGCTTCTTCATCCCCGGCGGCCTCTACGTGAGCGGACTCTTATCAGGATCGAATCCGAACTTTCCTGCACACACTGGCGGCTCGCCAATTCTTTGGCAGCACCTGTTCTGGTTCTTTGGCCACCCCGAAGTCTACATCGCTATTCTTCCTGGTATGGGTGCCACATCTCACATCCTGTCGACGTTTGCGCGCAAACCCGTCTTCGGCTACCGCGCGATGGTGTTTGCGATTTTTGCGATCGGCATGCTGGGCTTCTTCGTGTGGGGTCACCACATGTTCATCAGCGGCATGAGCCCTTATTCGGCGATGACCTTCTCGATCTTAACTCTGTCGATTGGCGTGCCTTCGGCAGTTAAGACGTTCAACTGGCTGGGCACACTCTGGGGCGGACGGATTCGGTTTACGACTGCGATGTTATTTGCGATCGGTTTCGTCTCGCTGTTTGTCGCCGGCGGCATTACCGGTCTGGTGCTCGGACAGACGTCATTGGATCTGCCGATGCACGACACATATTTTGTAACGGCGCACTTTCACCTTGTGATGGGTGTGGCGTCGATCTTCGGAATGTTTGCTGCCACCTACTTCTGGTTCCCGAAGATGTTTGGGCGGCACATGAACGAGCGGCTCGGCAAACTGCATTTCTGGATAACTTTCGTCGGTGTGTACTGCATTTTTGTACCAATGCACACGATGGGAATCGTCGGCATGCCTCGACGCTTTTCGCAGTTTACTGAGTATGAGTATCTCCAGACACTTCACCCACTCGTGGTACTGGTTTCCGTAGCGGCGATAGTCACCGTGCTGACTCAGTTCCTGTTTTATTTCAACTTGGTCTGGAGCTTTTTCAAGGGCAAGAAGGCTACGGACAATCCATGGGATGCGACGACATTGGAGTGGACTACGGTGACGCCGCCGCCGCACGACAACTTTGCTGGTCACCTGCCGGTGGTCCATCGCGGGCCGTACGAGTTTGCGGTCCCCGGCGCGCCAAATGATTTCGTGATGCAAACAGAACCTGAGGAAGAACCATTAGGAGTAAGTGGTAATGGGCACGACGGTCACAAGCACTAGACCTCTCATCAACACCGGCAAGCGCGGCGGACCCGGGCTACCCGGACCAAATGGTGGTTCGGGCAAGGGGAACGGCCACGACGGTACGTTCCGCCGTTATGAGCCTTCAGCCGACCGTTATCGCATCGGCATGTGGGTGGCTCTAGCCGCGATACTGATGATGTTTACTGCGCTGACGAGCGCTTACATTGTGCGTGCAGCATCTGCCAGCGATTGGCGCCCCATTGCGATGCCTCGCGTTCTTCTCCTCAGTACAGCCCTAATCTTAATCAGCAGTGGGACGCTCGAGGCAGCAAAGCGAAAACTCAAAGCCGGCTTTGAGAGCTCATATGAAGGATGGCTCCTCATTACTACACTGTTGGGTTTTGGATTCCTGTTCTCGCAATTATGGGCATGGCGGCAGCTGGTCCATCAGGGTGTGTATGTGAACACGAATCCCCATAGCTCCTTTTTCTATCTCCTGACAGCTACGCACGGGGTACATCTGCTGGGAGGCCTGCTGGCGCTTGTTTATTTGCTAATTCGCACGCGCAGCCTCTCGGCAGCCGCTGCGCGCGCCAGCGAGACCAATCCACGCGGACCTGAGCGTAACCCGATTGCTGGAGCAGTGACGCTTTACTGGCATTTCATGGACGTGTTGTGGATCTACTTGTTTTTACTTCTATTCTTCTGGAGGTGACGGGTGAGTACCGAAGCACGCGCAGAACGTTTTCCTGCAACCGATTGGGGCGGTGGTGTGCTCCCTTATCGAGTGGGCCATCGGAAGTTGGGGATGTGGCTCTTCATCGTCTCCGACTCACTAACATTTTCGGCGCTGTTGATTGGCTATAGTTATCTGCGCGCTTCCAATGCGTGGCCCACGCCGTTTCCGTTTTATCCCAGCATCGTCTTTTCGTCCGTGATGACTTTTTGTCTGCTGTCGTCCAGCTTGACGATGGTCTTCGGAGTGTCAGCTTCGAGCCGTGGCGACAAGGCAGCGGCTCGAAAATGGATCCTGGCCACCATCGTCTTCGGGCTAGCATTCATCGTCCTGCACTTGATTGAGTGGAAACATCTGATGGACGAAGGACTCCGTCCGTTCAGCCTGCCGGCGGAATGGGTTGCGCGTTATTCGCTTCCGGACGGAACGCTGCCGTCGCCACTCTTTGGCGCGACGTTTTTTACCATTACCGGTCTGCACATGTTTCACGTCTTTACCGGGACCATCTACCTGGCCGTGGTCGCGGCGAGGGTGCGAAAGCTGAAACATGAAGACGTCGAGATTAGCGGTTTGTATTGGCACTTCGTCGACCTGGTATGGATGTTCGTGTTCCCACTGATCTACATCATGTCGGTAGACATGGGAACACATTAAAGGTTGTAGGGGGGGGCCTCTGTGCCCGCCCCTTGTTCGCGCGAAGGGGCGCCCGCGGAGAGACGCCCCTACAGTCAAGGAGCAAAGTTCATGACCGCACACGCTGAGGAACACGAGCACTTCGCCGGTAGCAACAAACTTTTCATTAGCGTCTGGGTATGGCTGTTAGTCCTGACGGGAGTCGAAGTCTTTCTGGGCTACATTCATTTACCCATTCACTTCATGTTGGTGATTTTGATGGGACTCTCGATCATCAAAGCGGCACTGATCGTGGCGTACTTCATGCACTTGAAGTTTGAACGCCTGAGCCTAATACTTACGATAGTTCCGATGCTGGTAATCTGCATCTGTTTACTTTTCGTTTTCTTCCCCGACAGCTTCCGATCGAGCGGTTTGCGTTATAAGTTTAAAGAGACGCCGCCGGAACCTGCTGCGGAGAGTCATTGATGACGCGTACGGTCAGAGTTCTGTTCGTCTTGGTGCTGGCAGTTGGTATGGCGCTGGCGCTGGAGGTTTCGGGCGCGGCGCAGTGCTCAATGTGTCGCGCATCTTTGGCGGGCGCGAATGGGAACTTTGTTCGGAACTTTAATCTGGCGGTGCTGGTTCTGCTGACTCCGCCCGTCGCGATTTTTTGTGCGCTGTTCTTACTTTTAAAGAAGTCTGGAGTCAGGAGACACGAGTCTGGAGTCGGGAGTCTGGAGTCTGGAGTCAGAAGACAGGATGCAGGAGATACTTAAGTACTTAACTTCTGACTTCAGACTCTAGACTCTAGACTCTAGACTCCCGACTTCGCTTAATCATGTCTGACGATAACCCATTAGCAATCGATGTGGAGAGGCGTACGACGCGAGGGCGCGCGTGCCCGAACTGCGGCGGCAAGATCATCCCGTCCAACCGGGCCGTGTATCAAAGTACGGGCGATCCGAAAGCGGTCTTTGCTATCTGGCAGTGCGAACGGTGCGGCTATGAAGAGATGTCCGAGAAACCTAAAGTAGCAGGCAAAGCGAAGCATTAGCGGAACATCAGATTAACCTATGAAGAGAGAGCTGGGTCTATTAAACATCATCTGCATTATCGTTGGCTTGCTTTTTATTGGTTTTGCAATTCTGAATGCCATTATCTCCGGTGACTTCTTCACCACCGACAATCTCTTTGTCACGACGGTTTGCTTGGTGATGGCGCTTGTGTTCATCGTCAATCCGTTGTTGTACCTCAAATCAGAAGGCCGGCTGCCGATGCCTTTCATGAAGCGAACTCCACGGATGGAAGCGGCGATTGCCGGAGGTGCTCCGCCCCTATTGGATGCGCGTGGCCGCGCCGTTCCCCCCGACGTGAAGGCCATGCTGCGTTACATGAAGAAGCAACCGTAATCCGTCTGCGGATACTAAAGTGGACGAGCTGACGAAAAGAGTGTTGGGGAGCTTTGAGCACTGGAACAAGGACACTCTCGATTTGCACGTGTTGTTCGAGGCCGGTGGTAATGATCCTGAAGAACGAACGCGCGTTTTCGACATCGTCGAGCGGCTCGTAAAAGAAGGATTGCTCGAAAGTTTGGGAAACGATTTCTACGCGTTAACTGAGAAAGGGAAAGAAGCCGCCCGCCGTAATCTGTGAAATCTGTGGATTACATTTCATACCTGCCACATCTCAATGCCACTCTCAATTCAATCAGTTTCCTCTTCCTGATCGCCGGCTACAACTTTATTCGCAAAGGTCACGTTCGATGGCATCGCAACTGCCAGCTTACTGCGCTATCTGCGTCCGTCCTTTTTCTTATTTCATACGTCACTTACCATTACCATCACGGGGACACACGGTTTTTAGGGCAGGGAATTGTGCGGCCGATTTATTTTGCGATTCTTATCAGCCACATAATCCTGGCGATCGTCATCGTTCCTTTGGTGCTCATCACGGTTTTCCGGGCTGCGCGAAGTGACTTTATGAGGCATCGAAGGATCGCGCGCTGGACACTGCCGCTGTGGCTCTACGTGTCGGTAACGGGTGTGATCGTCTACTTGATGCTGTACCACATTTACCCTTCTTAGTTCGTGTGTTTTTGTTCTTCGTTTGTGTGATTTAGTGGATCCAAATGGACACAGTGCCGGAACGAAAGTCATCACTCCTGAAGTGAAGCGTTTGCGCGCGTCCGGACCAATCCTCATCCTGGCCGTGCTGTTCGTCGGAGGCGCGTTCTTGTCCTGGTACTTCAGCTGGTTCGGTCGCAGCCTATCTGACGAGGACATTTCTCAATACCTCGTCGACGAAAAGAAACCGCGGCACGTGCAGCACGCGTTACTGCAAGTTCAGCAGCGCATCGAGCGCGGCGACGCAAATGCACAGCAGTGGTATCCACAAATCATCAAGCTCAGTAGCCACCCCGAAACAGAATTCCGTCTAACTGCTGCGTGGCTAATGGGGTTCGACCCTAAGTCGGAAGAGTTTCACCGGGCCCTCATTACGCTGCTCAATGATCCAGCGCCGATTGTGCGTCGAAATGCAGCTCTGGCCCTGGTAAGGTTCGGCGATGCGCGTGGACGTCCAGAGTTGTTGGCAATGCTCAAGCCCTATGAGGTGCAAGCACCAGTTGCAGGGAAGGTCGCGAGTACGTTGAAGGAAGGCGCTCAGCTTGCGCGCGGTACATTGCTGGCGCGGATAACGGAGACGGACGGCAAAACTGTCGAAGTAAGATCTCCTTTGCCGGGAAAGCTCGAACGCATACTTACGCCCGCGGGAAGCGAGGTAACCGCTGGTACAGTTTTGGCAACGATTAATTCTGATGAAGATAGCGTGTGGGAAGGCTTGCGAGGATTGGCATTGATTGGTGAACAGGAAGATCTGCCGTTTATTGAACGCTATGTCAACGACGCGGCTCAATCCGATCGCGTCAAACAACAGGCCGCTATCTCCGCAAAGGCGATTCAAAACAGATCCACGAAAACACACTAAATTCGTGTCATTTCGTGGATCGTTTCACGTTATATCTCACCAGCACACAGCCGTTCTTAAACGGCCTGCATTCAATCAACTCTAAATCGATCTGGCGCTTCATCTCGTGAAAGATTGGTATTCCCGATCCCAGCAAAACGGGATGAATATTGAAACCAACTTCGTCTACCAGATCCGCTTCGAACAGCGTTTTGGCAAAGTCTCCACCGCCCATCAGACAAATGTCTTTGCCTTTCGCCTTCTTTAGCTTTCTAACAAACTCGACCGCATCCTCTCCGACTATCTCAAATGATTTACTTTTCTTGGGCTTTAATGTGCGCGAAAACACGTACGATTTCATGTCTGGGTAAGGATTACTTTTGCTCTTCATCATTTTCATCGCCGCCTCATAGGTTCTTCGCCCCATGAGAATCGTATCGATCGTCGCCCAATAGTCCTTCATAAAGGCGGCAGCTTCGTCGCTCCACATCAGCCAATCAACCGAATCGTCCTTGCGAGCGAAGTAGTTGTCCAGACTATTCGCACCGCCAAACGTTACTTTGCGCATAGTATTGCCTTTCCCGCAGATTACGCAGATTTCACATGTTCAATACACGCATAATGCCCTGGTGCTAACGATCGTGTCTTGGCGAATTTTGATGTTATTTATTGTCGCTGGTTTGGTTTAGTAACTTCTGGCAAACACCCGGTGAGGTCCTCGTGTTTTTGCGAAACTGTTTGTAGAACCGGCTCAGGTCATTGTACCCGGCATCGAAGGAGACCTTCACAATGGGTTCGCCTCGCGCGAGACGCAGAGGCGTATCGGCCAGCCGCAACTTGTGCAGGTAAGTGTTGGGACTGAGACCGAAGTCAAGTTTGAATTGACGCGAGAGGTGAGCGTGCGTGACGTTCAGGCGAGCAGCGATCCGAGCAATCGAAGGGTAATCGAGATAATTCGCGTCAATGAGCTGCTTGGCTTTGCGTGAAAGTAACGAGGCGTTCCGAGACGATTCTACTGATTGATAGTTTTTCCCTGAACGCAAGATGTCAGCTACCTCGCCAGTGTTCGCAGGTATGCTGTGAAAGGTCGTGTCGAATACGACAGGTACTTTTGAAAATTCATGTGGCAGCGGCACCGTCGACGCGACTCCAATAAGGCGTGCTCTGGCCTTTCTGAAAGATGGGTGTGTAATTGTGAACGCTGAATACAACACACCAAAGGACGATGTCCGTGGACGGACTTCAACGTCATCTTTGATACAAAAGAAATCTCCACTGCTCAAATTGTAAAGCTCCAGTAACCATGCTGCGCCAGTGATGACTTTAGCGTTTAAGAACCCATCGATCTCTAACTCATCTTCAAAGAAGTACGGGCCGTCCGGTAAGAAGCCCGTTTTGAGACGGCTAATTGTGCCAGCCGCGTCGAGATCAAACCTATTTGAGGTGCGGCGTGTCGCCATCGACTTAGCTCGGTAGGCTGCGTGAGGAGTCTAAAAAAACCAATTACAACCCGTCAGTTCAGCTCGGGAGGCGCGGGTGGGGCGTCCGGCAGGCTGATGCCGTGCAAGCCTTCCCAATCTTCCGTCGGCACCATCTCAATCGCATCCCACGGACAGCCATCGAGAAATGCACCGTCCGGTCCCTTGCTCGTGCACTTCTGACAACCGATGCAGAGGTAAGGATCGACTTCAATGCGCCCAAACGGAGGATGATCTTCGTCAGGGACCCAAAACATGCACGCTTCGATAGGACAGTACTCGATGCATGCAGGTGAGCCGGCGCATCCAGTGCAACAGTCAGTCGTAATTGCCAAAATGCGCGGCTTCTTTTTACGCGTTGCCTTCCCATCGCCCACTGACATGGGCCAGTGTTTGTCTACGATATCGTACAATTATTTATACCCTTATGATTGTTGGGATGTTTGCTGAACATATCCGACTCTAACATAGCTCTGTTGATTTCCTCAACGATTTGTGTCAAGGCTGCTTTTCTCTTGCTCAACATCGCGCTCAAGAGTCTAATGCTACGAAACGAAGAGAGCCCAGGGGAGGTAACGAGATGGAGACGATTGCGGGTATTTTTGATTTTCGCAGAGAAGCAGAGCGCGCGATTGAGGGGTTGCATGCGGCCGGAATCCCAAATGACCGGATCGCGTTTTTGACTCCCGGCAAAGCCGACTCACGAGCCGAGTCAGTGCCACACACAGACACCGAAGCGCCAGGAATGGGTCCCGCAATGGGCGGCGCCGTGGGAGGCGCCTTGGGCGCGGCCGGCGGCGCGACGCTTGGAGCGGCTGCCGCCAGCTTACTGATACCTGGTGTTGGTCCCGTCATAGCTGGCGGAGTAATCGGAGCGGCGTTGCTCGGCGCGGGTGGCGCAGCGACGGGGGCGGCAGCCGGAGCAGCTCTTGAAAAAGAACTGGCGGTTGGACTTTCGCACGACGAGTTATTTGTTTACGAAGATGCGCTGCGGAACGGTCACTCGGTTGTAATCGGGTTTGTCGAAGATGAGGAGCAGAAGGAACGTGTCTATAACGTTCTGGCCCAGGCAAACGCCGAAAGCATCGACGCGGCGCGCGAGAGCTGGTGGTTGGGTTTGCGCGATGCCGAACAAGAGTATTACACGGGCCAGGGTGGGGACTTTCGTACGGATGAGGTAAGCTATCGCCGCGGCTTTGAAGCAGCCCTCAGTCCGAAGCGCCGGGGTGTTCCGTATTCCGAAGCGTCGCGTGAATTGAGTGATAGTTTTGCGGACGAGCGGGAAGGTGAAGCGTTCCGTCAAGGTTATGCGCGCGGGCAGAGCTATCATCAGACGCTGCGAGAAAAATACAAAAGCTGACATCAGTTGAAAGAGGCGCTGCTAAACCTGGTCGTCTTCGTTGGAATACTCGGCCTCAGCGCACTCATCACCGGTTGGTTTGCTCGCGCTATGTACATTCGCTGTCGTGCGTGCGGTACGCTGAACGCGAAACGCCGCGCGCAGTGCCGTTCGTGCGGCAAGCCGTTTGTGTGAAGCGAACAGCGGACAGCAAACAGCGAAACAGCGAATAGCAAATGGCTAGCAGCAGCATCGAAACAGCAGACAGCTTCGAATTAGCTGAGGTCTACAAAACGCTCTCGAGCCAAGTCTCGAACTAGAACTTCTGGCTGTTTGCTGTTAGCTGTCAGCCGTTTGCTAACTCCATCATGTCACAGAAAGAATCTCCTTCCATTGCCCCCGAGTGGCAGACGCATGCCGAGAGAACCAACTACCGAGAAACACCTCCCTACGACGACACAATTAATTACTCCAAACGACTAGCTAAAGCTTCGCCGCTAATTCAGTACTCCACATTTGGGTTAAGTGGCGAGGGTCGCGAGCTGCCTCTTTTGATTGCTAGCCAGAACGAGACATTCACTCCTGACGCAGCAAGAAAGGCCGCTAAAGCAGTCGTACTGGTCCAAGCCTGCATTCATTCGGGCGAGCCCGACGGCAAAGACGCAGGCTTAGCACTGCTGCGCGATATCGCCATGGCCGGAAAATATGCTGGTTTGCTCGAGCGTGTAGTCTTTCTTTTCATCCCAATCTACAACTGTGACGGTCACGAACGCTCGAGTCCCTACAATCGCATCAATCAAAACGGCCCTGCGGACATGGGCTGGCGAGCGACAACGACAAACCAAAACCTCAATCGCGATTACATGAAGGCGGATACTCCGGAGACGCGGGCCTGGTTATCTTTGTGGAATCAATGGAACCCCGACTTGTTCATCGATTGTCATGTTACGGACGGCGCGGACTACCGCTCCCATATCACCTACCACTTTGAACATCACGCGGGCGTTAACGACCACGTGCTGGCTTGGGCGAAGGAAGTGTTCGACAGCAGAGTGGCGCCGGCGACTGAAGCTGCGGGCAGCGTGGTGTCGTGGTATCTCGAATTTGCCGACAACCGGGACTATTCACAAGGCATTCGCGACTTTCAGGGTAGTCCACGGTTTTCTACGGGGTACGTGCCGATCAGAAACCGGCCTGCGATTCTGATCGAGACGCACATGCTGAAGGATTATCGCTCGCGTGTGATTGGCACATACGACTTCCTGCGATTCGCGCTTGAGGAAGTTAATCGCGAGCCACAGAGGCTTTTGAGAGCAGTTGCAGCTGCGGATGAAGAAGCACGCTCGCTCCGGGAGTCCGGGAGGACGATGCCGATCAATTTTGAACTGACAGACGAGACTGTGCCATATCCTTTGAAAGCCGTTGACGCCACGACGGAGGAGAGCAACGTGTCCGGAGACACTCGAGTCGTGTTTGGCACAAATCCGTTGGATCTTACCGTTCCGATGTACAACACCTTCCGCGTGAAGAAGGCGGTGACTCCGCCGTACTACTACATTGTGCCGCCGCAGTGGAAAGAAGCGATTGATGTTTTGCAAGCTCACGGTCTCGAGATGGAACGAACGCGCGAGCGGATGGACATTGAGGTCGAGAGTTATCGGTTCCATGACGTTCGTTTTCCGCCTGGCCCATTTGAAGGACGGTTCATGCCGAGGTTTGAGGCGGAGTTAATCACCGAGCGCCGGACGTTTCCGGCAGGGTCTGTGCTGGTTCCTTTGGATCAAAAGCTGTCCAAGCTCGCTATTAATCTGCTTGAGCCCGAGGCGCCGGATTCTTTGTTATCCTGGGGATTCTTCAACGCGATCTTTGAGCAGAAAGAATATGGTGAGAGTTACATTCTGGAGGGGCTTGCGCGCGAGATGATGCATGAGGACCCAAAGCTGCTTGAAGAGTTTGAGGAACGTTTAGCGAATGACGAAGCATTTGCTGCCAGCCCTGATGAAAGGTTGAACTTCTTCTACCGCCGCTCGAAGTATTGGGATCCTTACATGAACGTGTACCCCATCGGCCGCATCATGAATAAAACCCCGGAAAGCTAGCCGCATTAAACGCCCTTCAATGTGCCAACGCGTCGGGGCGTTTGGTGACCTCTTGCGAAGCCTGACTGCGACGCCGCTTAACCACCACACCCACACCCGCGAAGATCAAAATACCGGCGATTATCACCCGCGAATTAAAGCGTTCGCCCAGCAGAAATGGCGCCAAGCCAAATGCAATCAAGGGCTGAAGATAAATGTAACTGGCGACCGTGCTCGGCAACACTCGCGTCAACGCCCAGGCGTTCAGATAGTAAGCGATAACTGTCGGAACAATGATGATGTACGCCAGCGCCAGCCAGATTTCGACCGACACGCTTTGTAGACCTGTTTGACTCAACGAGTACGCACTGACCGGAAGCGTCACAATCGCAGCGATAGCAAAGATCCATGTAATTACGTTCAGTGCGCCGTAGCGCCTGAAAATATCCTTCGAAATGGCTATGTAGGCCCCGTAGAGTAGTGAGTTAATAACGAGCAAGAGATTTCCCGTACGAGTCTGTGCCGAGAAGTCCGCCCGTAGTGGATCCACGAGATAAATCACGCCGGCAGCGGCCAACAGAATGCCGATGATTCGCCTCAACGACACACGGTCAAACCCGAGCACAATACTTACCAGGAGAGTAAAAGCGGGGATGGTCGTAGACAATAAGGTGGCATTTATTACCGTTGTCAACGAGAGGCCTTTTACGAAGAGAAACTGATTCAGCACGACACCGAGCATGCTGCATAAGACCAGCACGGCGACGTCGCGTTTGGACATCCGGCGAAACTCACCTGACTGCCGCCTTAGCAATAGCAGTGCGGCAGCCGCGCCTACGACACGAAAGCCTACTAACGCACTGCTTGACATCGCGCGCAACACGACCTTGCCGAGGATGGGCCACGTGCCGAATATGAGTTGCACAGCGATCAGTGCCAGGTGAGCCCGGGACATTTGCCATTTGTCATTTGACATTTTTCATTTGTCATTTAGTCAGTGGTCAGTAGTTAGTAGTTAGTGGTCAGTTGAATCTCACGAAGTAACTAACGACTGACTACTGACCACTGACAAATGACTTAATGGCAAATGGAAAATGCTAGATGAGCAGATACAGAGGATTTTCGAGGAACTTTTTGAACGTCTGAAGGAATCTCGCTCCGGTAGCGCCGTCAATCACGCGATGATCGCACGACATCGTAACGCGCATCATCTGCCGGCTCACGATTTCACCATCTCGAACAACCGGCTTAGCCGATACAGCGCCGACCGCCAGAATCGCGCCTTCAGGTGGGTTGATAACGGCCGTGAATTCATCGATGCCGAACATCCCGAGATTACTGACAGAGAAACTGGCGCCCGTGTACTCCTCAGGACGAAGTTTGCGATGGCGGGCGCGCTCGGCGAGCTCGCGAACTTCTCGAGCAATCTCACTTAACGACTTCTGATCTGCTGAGCGCACAACAGGCGTGATTAAGCCTTCCTCGATTGCAACTGCGACACCGATGTCTGCGTGGTCGTAATAACGGATGTGCTTGTCCTGAAACGACGCATTCACTTGCGGGTGCTCGATCAACGCTGCGGCAGCGACCTTGATGATGATGTCGTTGATGCTGATCTTCAGCTCCGGATCGAGCTCGTTGATGTTGCGGCGCATCTCGACCGCCCGGTCCATCTCGACCTCGATCGTCAGAAAGAAGTGAGGCACTGGCCCAATTGAGGTGACGAGCCGTCTTGCTATCGTCCTGCGAATTTCGCTGGCCGGCTCATCGTGATAAGTCGAGGCGCCAAAAACGGGTTCCTTCTCAACTGCACGCAGACGTCGTTCGGCAGGCTGTGCTTCTCCCGCAGCCTGTCCCTGGCTCATTGCGGCTTCGATATCGCGCTTCACAATGCGCCCACCAGGTCCGGTTCCGCTGAGCGAACGCAAATCGACGCCTGCTTCTGCTGCCATTCGGGCAGCTAGAGGTGAAACGATCAAACGTGTCGAGGGCGCAGCACCACGACCGTTGCCGGGGAGCTCGGCTCCTTCCTTTCGCTCCTTAGTTTCTTCAGGTGGCCGTGATTCAGTTGCACGTTGTGTAGCGGCCGCCGCGGGTTGCGATGTTCCGGCCTCAGGCTGCGGAGGCGCAGGTTGGGCTTCCGGTTTGGCTTCTGTCGGAGCTTTCGCAGGCTGGGAAGCTGTCTGGACCATTCCGGAAATGTCTTCGTCAGGTTCGCCGATGATTGCTATCATTTGGCCCAAAGGCGCAGATTCACCTTCCTTAATCAGGATCTTGCGCAGCACTCCATTCGCGAGCGCCTGCATTTCCATAGTCGCTTTATCCGTATCGATCTCGGCAAGCGGCTCGCCCATCGACACTTTATCACCTTCTTTTTTGAGCCAACGAGAAAGCTGTCCCTCCTCCATCGTGGGGGACAGCTTTGGCATGATCACCTGAGTTGCCATTCGATTTTCCTAATCCATGTACGCCACTTCGCGCACGGCTGCTACTATCTTCTCCACGCTCGGTAATGCAAGGTCTTCGAGATTCTTCGCGTAAGGCATCGGAGCGTCAGCTCCTGAAACACGTTTGACGGGCGCATCAAGATAGTCAAATGCGCGTTCCATGATCTGTGCGCTTATTTCCGCGTTGATGCCACAGAACGGATGCGACTCTTCCGCTACGACCAGGCGATTGGTCTTCTTTACCGACTCGACAATCGTGTCTATGTCCAAAGGTCTGATGGTTCTCGGATCGATCACTTCACACGAGACGCCGTCCTTCTCGAGTGCTTCAGCCGCTTTCAAAGCAAGCGGCACCGTCAAAGAGCGCGCGACAATCGTGGCGTCCGTACCTTCGCGCTTCACATCGGCTACACCCAGAGGCACTGTGAACTCGGGATCTTCGGATACTTCGCCTTTAATTCCGTACATTCTCTCCTGCTCGATGAAGACAACAGGGTCGTCATCGCGTATCGAAGATTTCAGAAGTCCCTTAGCGTCGGCAGGTGTGGACGGCATGACTACTTTGAGCCCTGGAAAATACGCATACCAGGACTCAAGCGCCTGCGAATGTTGAGAGGAAACTTGAAAGGCGGAGCCGCCTGGACCACGAAACACGATAGGGACCTTATACTGCCCACCCGACATGTAAAGCATCTTCGCCGCTGAGTTGATGATTTGATCCGTGGCGAGAATCGAGAAGTTAAAGGTCATGAACTCAATGACTGGCCGCAAGCCAACCATCGCTGCACCGACACCGAGTCCCGCAAAACCGAGTTCTGTAATCGGACTGTCGATGACCCGTTTGGGCCCGAGCTCTTCGAGCAGCCCTTTCGTAACCTTGTAAGCGCCCTGGTATTCGGCGACTTCTTCTCCCATCAGAAAGATGTTTTCATCGCGACGCATTTCTTCCCGGAGTGCGAGGTTGAGCGCTTCGCGCATGGTCATGACGGCCATTACAAAGTTTCCTCTGCTTTATTTACCCTTACCCGGTGTAATTGGATTGGCATACACATCCGTATACAACTCTTCGAGAGCAGGCGGAGGGCTCTCGTCAGCAAAATGGATCGATGCTTCAACTTCTTCTCGTATCTTCTTGTCGATCTCGTCCAAGCCAGCCTGGTCGATTATCCGTTCCTCAATTAGATTGGAAGAGAAGAGCTTGATCGGATCGCGCTCCTGATATTTCTCAATCTCGGCGCGCGTTCGGTAGTTGCCGGGATCCGACATCGAGTGGCCCATGAATCGATATGTACGCACTTCCAGCAATGTTGGTAGGTAATCTTTGCGTGCGCGTTCCACTGCCCGAGCCGTTGCGCGACGCACAGCCAAAACATCCATGCCGTCGACGAACTCGGATGCTAGTTCGTAGGCACAGGCCTTCTCTGCGATTTCATGAAAAGACATCGCACGCTTGACTGCTGTGCCCATGCCGTATTCATTGTTTTCACAGATGTAAATGCACGGCAGCTTCCACAGCTGAGCCATGTTTAGCGACTCGTGAAAGGCGCCTTGATTTACAGCTGCTTCGCCAAAGAAGCAGAGTGTCACCTGATCGGTACCTTTGTATTTCGTCGCGAAGGCTACACCGGTCGCCAACGGAATTTGACCGCCGACAATTGCGTGGCCGCCCAGGAAATTTACATTCTTATCGAACAAGTGCATCGACCCGCCCTTGCCGCGCGAGCATCCGGTGGACTTTCCAAACAGCTCAGCCATGATTGCGTTGGCTGACATCCCCTTCGCGATGGCTTGACCGTGCTCGCGGTAGCTCGTTAATACGTAATCGTCCTGCCGGATCGCTGAAATGGCGCCAACCGCCACCGCCTCCTGGCCGATGTACAGGTGACAAAAGCCTCCAATCTTCCCAATGCTGTACGCCTCTGCCGCTTTTTCTTCAAAACGGCGGATGAAGAGCATCTGCCGGTAAAGCTCGATAAGGGTCTCGTTATCGACGTCGTCGATACGACGCTTCTGCTCTTTTTTAATCGTCGCGATTTCAGCGGACGAAGGCGCAGCTTCGCTGGGATCCTGTTCCATCAATCCGGTGCCACTTTTGTTCTTGCTAGCTGCGCTTCCTGACGGCGGGTTTGGTTTACTCATTTTGTGGAGTCGTATCGACGCAAGCAGACCTAACTCCTTTTAAGTAAGGCCTTCGGCATCCTCTCGAATTGATGCGGGTGATTATACGCGAGACTCGTAAACCCTTGCAAAAGAGAGGTCTGGAACGATATCAGAAAGTTAGCCGCGGATTTGCGCGGATAGCGCGGATCAAACAAACATTGCCTCAGAAACATTGAGTTTTAATCTGATCCGCGTTTTCCGCGTTTATCCGCGGCTGATTATCTTAAGGCTTCGATGAGGTTTGCAGACGTTTTAGCCAGCGTTAATACATTTTTACGGGTGTGCTTGTCGCGCTGCATCTTCCGAGCAGCAGCAGTCAGCAATTGTTCGGATGTCTCACCATCCGCCGGGAAGCATGCCACACCCAGACTCATCCGGATCTCCACTGTCTTCCCCGTTCGCACCGAAAACTTCTGAGACTCAGTCGCTTTTCTGATTCGTTCCGCGACGGACAGAGCCATCTGGGTCGAGGCCATTGGCATAATCGCGACGAACTCATCGCCGGCATAACGTGTGAGAATATCCATCTGTCTCAGTTCTCGCCTGATTACACCGGCAACGCTGGCCAGCACGCGATCGCCAATGGCATGGCCATAATCGTTATTGATCGTTTTGAAGTCGTCAATGTCCATGCTGATCAACGCGAGCTCTTCCCGGTTCATTCGCTGACCTTCAGCAATACGCTGCTCGAGCATCATGTAGAATCCGCGCGCGTTTGGAAGCTCCGTCAATGGATCGGTTAAGGCGCTTTCTTTTGTCCTCTCGTATGTCAGTGCATTGTTCAGAGCACTCGACGCGTGCTGGCACACTGACTCCAAAAGGCGAACGTGTTCAGTCGTGTATGAGGTACGGCTCCTGGAAAGAAGAGTGATGGCGCCGAACGCGCCATCTTCACGCAGCAGTGGCGACACCAATATCCCACGATATTCTTTAGCCACCGAGTCTTTCATTCCGACCAGATCCAATTCCGGCGAGGCGTTACACATGGATCGGCCATTCGCGATAACCCATCCTGTAATACCGTCGCCGACGTTTATTCGACGTCGCCTGAAGAGCTCGGCCTTCTCTCCGGCGGTATGAGCTGCTACTGCCTTTCCTGATTTTTCATCAACTACGTAGATGACGCAGGTATCAAACGGCACGATGGCGCGCAGCTTGTTTGTCACCAGCGCAACCGTGTCGTTGATGCTGAGCGATGAGCCAATCGTTTGAGCTATTTCGTGCAGCGCAAACACCTCTCGCTGAGCTTCGGTAATCGATCTGAAACCGTCGCTATCGTGAGGACTACCAATTACGTCCGAGGCTAGTCCGGCATCAGGTTTCGTACTCGTTACATAGTCGTGAGACGGTGCTTCACAGTGCACCTGCTCCTGAATGTCATCTGTGTTGATTAGCGCGTCAAACTCCAAAACATGATCGACGAACATCTCGACCACACGCGGGTCGAAGGCGCTACCAGCCATGTTTTGCAGCATGGCCAGCGAGTCCTCGCGTTTCATTCCTTTGCGATACGGTCGATCGCAACGAGTAGCGTCGTAAAAATCTACGACTGAGATTATTCGCGCAACGAGAGGAATCGCTTCGCCTTTGAGTCCTTTTGGATAACCCGACCCGTCCCACTTCTCGTGGTGATAGCGGACAATGTCTTCGACCGGGTAAGGGAAGTTCACCCGGCGAAGAATGTCGCCGCCCACGGTCGGATGGATTTTCATCTTGGCGAATTCGGCCTCGGTTAGTTTGCCCGGCTTGTTGAGAATGTATTCCGGTACCGCGAGCTTACCGATATCGTGCAACAGCGCGCCTGCAATCAGCGCACGCGAGTCCGACTCACTCACATTAAAGAGTTTGCCCATTTCGCGAGCATAGATTTGTGTGCGTCGCACGTGACCGTGAGTCGTTTGGTCCTTGGCGTCGATCGCAATCGCCAGCGACTCGATCGTATTCATGTGAATGTCGGCCATCTCTTCGATGTGCCTGCGCATTTCCGCCTCGCCTCGCCTCACCTCCTGGACCTGTTTTTCTTTGAAACGATAGAGGAGGTGGACCATGCCGGTAATCAAAAGTCCAAGCAGGACGAACGGCACTTCCGATCCGGGAATCGCGGAACAAAAAAGAACGGCTGAAGCAGCACCGGCAACGTGAGTGGTGAGAGTCCAGACAACGCTTTCCTGCGAGGGCAGCACCGCGTTGCCACTATCGATACTGAGGAACGACGCAGTCGCCAATGTGCTTAAAAAATATTGCAGCACGGCAAGCGCGAAAACGGGTACGAGGAAGATGTTGAGTGGTAAGCCGCTGTCGAGATTAACCCTGGTACTGCCGGCGAAGGCCTCGACGAGCATTCCGTAGCAGGATGCCGAAATGAAAGTGGAAATAACAGCGATGGCAGTTGTGCGGATTACTTCTCTTCGACTGCCAAGACCAAAAGTAGAAGTGAACCCGACGATTGCAGCTAAGAGCGTTGCGGGCCCAGCCGTATCGGCTGGCGGAATGGCGTAAACCATAATCGCCAGAAAGACGAAAGTGTCAGCGACGGACTTCCGGCTTTGGCTAAGACCGTCGGTGCCCGTGACGGAAACGGTAAATCGGCTTACCGCAAACGTCAGCACTACTAATACCAGCCAGGAAATGAGGCCGGCTTGGTCGAACAACGGCAGTTGGAGAGTCGAGACAAAAGCTACAAGCGTTAGAAGGGCGCTGGCTGCGGAGATAGCGATAAAGAGAATATCGCTGGTTCGAATCCGGCTTTGCATGTTTTGCTGAACCTAAGTGTTGGACTGCCGAAGAATCGGATAGGCGAGTGGTGACCAACATTGTTTGGCACCGTCGGTAAAGATAACTCTTTCAGCAGCTTGGAGTCAAGAATGTCTGACAAGCTTGTCGTGACTAGATAAAACTGACCTCTGGAAAACTGAATAGAAATGTCCTCTAGGATGCCGCACCCGAAAGGGTGGGCAAATGGAAGGACATTTAAGGATGAGCTCGAGAGAGCGCGAGCGGCTGAAGCTCTTTGAACGAGTGAAGCGGGGCGAGTTGTCGCTGAGAGAAGCGACAGCGATCTGCGGTCTTAGTTACCGGCAGACGCGACGGCTGTACAAACGATATCGCGAGCAAGGCGATCGCGGCTTGGTGCATCAAGGACGCGGGCGGGCGTCGAATCGGGCTCGGTCGGCTTCGTTCAAAGCGGCAGTATTAGCCCGCTACCAGAAAAGATATCCAGACTTTGGTCCCACTCTGGCAGCGGAGAAGTTGGCGCTCGATGGTCACGTGGTGGACCATGAGACGTTACGTGGCTGGTTGCTCAAAGCCGGTCTGTGGCAAAAGCAGCGTAAGCGCGGCAAACATCGTAGCTGGCGCGAGCGCCGGGCGCACTTTGGTGAACTAGTGCAACTGGATGGCTCGCATCACAAGTGGTTTGAGGAGCGTGCCCCGAAAGCTTGTTTGATGAACATGGTGGATGATGCACAAGGCACCACCCTTTCCTGGTTAGCAGAGGAGGAAACCAGCTTCGCGGCGATGCAGTTGTTGTGGCAGTGGATCGAGCGTTATGGGATACCGCAAAGCCTGTATACAGATAAGAAGAATGTCTATGTAATTGATGAAAAGACGAGAGAAAAAGCGGCTGACAGTGGCGAAGAAGTTTTCAGTCAGTTCGGGCGAGCCTGTCGGCAACTGGGGATTAAGATCATCACCGCACACTCACCCGAGGCCAAAGGCCGAGTTGAACGCAATCACGGTATTTATCAGGATCGTTTAGTCAAAGAGTTGCGGCTGGCCGAGATCAACACCATTGAGGCTGCCAATCAGTTTCTACAAAACGATTATTGCGAGCAACTCAATAAAAGGTTTGCCGTCGCACCACGCTCAGAAATTAACTTTCACCGTTCCGCCAAAGGCTATGACCTGGCCAGTATCTTTTGCATCGAGGAAGAGCGAACGCTGACACTCGATTGGATCGTGAGGTTCGAGAATCAGTTCTATCAATTGCAACCATCACGCAAAACTCAAACAGCCAAAGGTAAGGTGCACGTACGACGTTATCTCAATGGCGAGCTGCACTTCTGCTATGGCGAGTGTGATCTGGCTTATACTCTGTTACCCGAACGACCAAAACGAAAAACCGTCAACAAGGGGAAAAGCAAACAGCGCAGCACCAGCAGCCTCAAGCCGTATGTGCCACCGGCAAGTCACCAATGGCGCAGTTTTCAATTTGGCAAAGGATCGCCTTGGACTCGCTGAGCCTAAAGCTACCAGCGCGCGCGCGCGCCAGAATCGAATTAACTCAGAGGGCTTTTCTAAATAGTTAAGCTAGAGGACATTTCTAAATAGTTCTGACAG
>DATEDU010000206.1:0-23453 GCA_035281525.1 Pyrinomonadaceae bacterium
TAGGCGAACAGGACTGGTACCATCGCAGCGCCAATGGAAGTTATGAAATCGAAGCCACCGTTGGGTGTCCCATGTAAAGACTCGGTGGGAACTTGTTCAGATGGTGAGTAAAGAGCGAGGCCGCAAACTACCAGCGCCAAGATGGCAAGAATTTTGAGAATCATCAAAGCACTTTGTACACTGCTTCCGAATCGGACTCCCAGGCAATTGATCAGCGTCAGTAATGCGAGGCTTATCACCGCGACCAACCAATCCGGGGCGGTTATCTGCGTCAGCTCCACAAAATAACGAGCGAAAGTGACAGCGACCGCAGCCATGCCGCCAGTTTGAATTACCAACAGCAAGGCCCAGCCGTAGAGGAACGCTACCGACGGATGAAATGCCTCGCGCAAGTACGCGTATTGTCCACCGACTTCAGGTCGCAATGCCGCGAGTTCGGCCCAGATGAAAGCAGCTGCTAGCGCAACCAATCCTCCGAGAGTCCAAACTCCGAGAATCAGGAGTGGTGTATTGACTTGCCGCGCAACCACGTAAGGATTTATGAAGATACCTGACCCGATAATCCCGCCCATCACGATCATCGTCGCGTCGAATAGACCAAGTCGCCGGGCCAGCGTTGGTTCTGTTTTGTCGAAAGATCCGGAAGGGCTATCGTTCATGGTGGCGGTAATATAGCTCGGGGGACCAAATAATGACGCCGGTATCTGCTAAGGAAAACCGATTCTGGCCATGGCTGTTTCCATTCACGTACCTGATACACGTCGTCGAAGAGCTTTATGGTGGCGAAGGATACACGCTTTTCTTGGAAAGACTCAGAGATATTCATATCACACCCGCGAGATTCGCGGTGGCCCATTGCATTGCGCTTGCCTTGATGATCCTCGGAATAATTCTGGCGCGGCGACTCGGATTTCCCAACCTGTTCACGACCGTTCTTGGAACGACGGTGCTGGTAAATGGTTTGACCCACACAGTTCAGACTATTTACTACGGCGACTATGTACCCGGCTTTGTTAGCGGAGTGGCGATCTGGATGCCTCTCGGAGTCGCGACCCTGGTGCGATTCCGGAAACTGATGAACGTAGGTCGATATGTGTTGGCGATAGCTCTTGGCGTGGGCATCAACTTCATCGTTGAGCTATTAATATTGTGGTCGTGACAGATGGATTTTGTCGCACGGTGAGTTGCCTCGGAATCCATGTTCGATCTAATCTTTCAACTTTTGTTGGGAGGTATCTCTGAGTTTGGCGGCTGAAGCCGAAGCAATCGTCACAGCAGGATTGCGACCCGATCTGTTTGGCACCAGAGGAGTTCTACTGGCCAGCAGAACTTTGGTGATCGTAACTCTCTCGCTCTTAGTACTTGCGGGCTTCGCCTTTCGCGTCACTGCTCTTTCCGCAGAAGGCCTCAGCGAAGACGAGCTAAACAAACTCAACGCCGTGGCTGATTACCGTCAGAACGGGCTAACCGCTGCCAATGGCGAGCACCCGATGCTGATGAAGGGTTTGCAGACTGCCAGCATCATCATCGCGGAAAAATGGAACAACACGGGCGTGGGTTCAGCGTTTTATGTCGCTCCAGAAACCGCCTTGCGTCTGCCGAGCACCATCTTCGGCGCGCTCACCGTAATACTGATCTATCTGCTCGTCTGTGAATTGTTCGGGGCTGAAGTAGCATTACTTGCCGCGGCCCTCTGGGCATTTGATCCTCAAGCGATCGGATTCAATCGAATTGCGAAAGAGGACACGTTCCTTCTTTTCTTTTTCGTTCTCGGGAACATCTTCTGGTTGCGCGGACAACGCGTCGCCGAAAGCCGAATGGATCGAAAGCCGGAACGTTACTACTGGGCCACCGCCGCCTGCTTTGGTGCGATGATGGCGTCAAAATATCTGCCACAACTGCTCGCCATCAGCGTTTGCTACTACTGGATGTTTCAAGCTTTACCCGAGACGCGCTGGCGACTTGGCAAGAAACGATTCCTGATTTTCTTTGCGATCATGGGCGCCACTTTTCTGCTGGTGAATCCCACTGTGCTGTTGCCGGAGACGTGGCGAGAGATGGGACTGTTCGCTGGACAAAAGCGCGTCGGGCACGACGGCTATGAATTCATGGGCACGCTTTTTAGCCATCGCATGACTGACTGGCTCAATGGAATACCCTGGTATTTCTACTTCGTCTTTCTCGCGGTGAAACTTCCGTTGTTGACGTTCGCCGGTTTCGTTGTGGGATTACCGTTGCTGTTCCGGCGCAAGCTCGGCGATGGGCGTTACTTTGTGTTGTTCTGGATGTTTGTGTGGGCGATGACGTTTGTGTTTCCTGGCGGAAAGTTCACGCGTTACCTGACGGTGGTGCTTCCGGCGGTACTGATTACAGCTGCACTTGGAGTGCATTTTGTCGGTCGATGGTTGAGTGATCAAATTAAATTTTCCGGTAGCGCAGTCGCAGCCGGTGTTAGGACCATGTTGCCGTTATTGCTCGTTCTCGGATCTTTCTGGGCGACGGTGAGCGCGGCGCCTCATTTTCGACTGTACACCAACGCACTTGGTGGCGGTTTGTCGAAGGCTGGCTACTACTTTCCTCATGACGAATTTTACGATGCCAGCCTGCGCCAAGTGATGGCGGAAATTGCGGCTCGAGCAAGACAGGGCGCGAAAGTGGCGACTGAGACTCCGGGCTTGGCTGCGTACTATGCTCAGCGTTCGGGTCGGGGGGATTTAGTTTGCGTTTCGCTTTCTGACTCCGAGGCTGTGAAGCAACTGGGTGAAGGTGACTTTGTAGTAGACGCCCGCGGCCGCCGCTATTTCAGTAACGATACTGTTCTAAACTCACTGAGAAGCTCGGATTCGATTCAATTTCGAGTTTCACTTGACAGTGTTCAATCTGCGATTGTATATAAACTACGCCAACCGGTCCATTGAAGATACATAGACTGCCACGCACTGCAGTTGCGTGGTTATGCAGGTCCCACCTACTCTGAAATGCGTATCATTGATATCATGCGTTCATGAACGAGGAGCAGCTCCAAGGGATTATTCATTCTGATCCTGAAATTATGGGAGGCACTCCCGTCTTTGTAGGCACACGTGTTCCCTTGCAAAACCTCATCGATTACCTGGAGGGTGGAGAGTCGGTTGACGACTTTCTTGAGGCATTTCCCACGGTGGATCGGAAGCAAGTGATCGCTGTCATCGAGGCCGGAAAGTGAAGATGCTTGAGACTGTCTAACTTTCCTCACAATGCGCATTCTGATTGACGAGTGTTTGGACTGGCGGCTGAGTCGTGCCTTAGAGGGTCACGAGTGTGTATCGGTACAGGCGGCCGGCTGGGGCGGTCTTAGTAACGGAGCACTATTAGAGTTAGCAGCACAACAATTCGAGGTATTCCTAACGGGAGACCGCAACCTATCGTTTCAACAAAATCTGTCAACTTTTGATATCGCTGTCGTTGTCTTGCATGCAGAGAACACACAGCTTCACCACACGATTCCTTTGATGCCCAAGGTTATGGCCCTTTCGCCTCAGTTAGGCCCGGCAAAGTGTTCGATGTTTACCCGTAAGGCCTAGCGGCGAATTTCAACTTCGATGGGGGTGGCGTCATTGGAGTTATAACCTTCGGGCCAGTTCGAAATATTCACACCGTACAACCAATCAGACTCTGGCGTAACCGCAAATCGAATCGTCAGCGGTAAGCCACGCATCGCTCGCAACCGAACGAAAAATCCGGTCACACTCCACTCCTGAATCAACGGTTGTCCTGACGTTTCCACGGGAATCAGACGCGAACCGCAATTCGCCCCATTCACGAACAACGTTACCCTAGTCTTAATATCCTCCGGTCGAGCATCAACCGGCAACACAGGTTGAATATAAGCGCGCACCCTTATTTCGCTCACGCGCCGTCGATCCGCGCGCTCAGGCACGACGTACTCAAAAAAACCAGACCCAGAGCCCCACAAATATCCAGGGCCAGCACCCAACTTCTCGAACCTTGCCTGCGTACCCATGCGCGGCTTGAACCGGTAAAGGATCGACTTATCTTCCCGCACAATGACCTGTGGCAGAGTTGCCGGATCACCGGGGGCACGCGACCAGGCAAACTGTCTCGGCACGAGGTGACGACCTGAATCCGTTAACCGTTCGGGCGGCGCAGCCGATGCTAATGACTCAAACATGCCTGCAGCTCGCCTCACTTCATTCAAAATCTTTTGATCGCGGTCGGTCGAATATGTCACCCCATAACCACGTCTGAGATCAGGAGTCAGGATCCAAAACATTGCGCCTGACGACCCGGCGCGAACGTTTCCTTCCAGAAAGGCTCGAAACCATTTCTCCTGCGAGAAGCCACTAAAACCTTCGAGGCCCATTCCGAACTCGCCGAAGACCAAAGGCTTAGAAATTGAGAAAGCGGCCGCAGCACGGTTATCAATGAACTCCCGCAACGCTGTTGGCGAATCAACAAAACTGTCTTCATCCGGACGCGGGTAGTGATGAACGTCGCAGTAGTCGATGTTCGGCAAACGATGATCGGCGAGCCACTCTCGCCGCTCCGCAGCAGTCCGGTAACCCCAATCGCCCGGTGTGATTATGTGATTAGGATCGAGCGACCTCAGGTAGTTGCTCATTTCGGCAATCCATGCCCGCCGTTCAGCCCACCTGCCGGTCACAGCCTGAGCTTCATTCATCAACTCCCAACCAAAAATTGTTGGATCATCCTTATAAAGGACGCCCGTGATCGTGTTCCGGCGAGTTACCAACTTCTCAAGATGTTCGCGATACAGACGGCGAGTAGTATCGTTCGTATAGAACAGCATGGCTCGGTCCGGATTGATGCCGTACGGAAAACGATCGTCATCGGCGTCATTTATACCGGCCCAGCGAAGGTATTGAGTGACTCCACCCGTGTCGCGCCACCAATTGGTTAGGCATAGTTTGACGAACAGCTTGTGCTTCTGCGCCTCTGCGATCACGCGATCGAGATGCACAAATGCTTCCTCGTTCCACTCGCCTGGTCGAAACCTGAATGGATGGTTACGAGGCCAATCTTCAAAGTCAGCCAGCGGCTTGACGTCGTTCGGCCCACCCTCGCCAAAGGCCCAAACGCGAACGACGCGAATGCCGATTTCGGCCGCGCGAGCTAGCGTTTCCGGCATCGCGGCACGATCTTCATCGCGGTACATCACGGCGACATTGGCGCCGGCGAATCGAAATGGTTTGCCATCGATTACGAAACCAGTACCGCGCGTTTGTACGAATCCAGCCTTCGACGCTAGCCGTTGATTGGCCCCGCTGCATGACAAAAATAAAAAGGCCGCGCTCGCAATAACTGCAAGCGCAGCGGAAAAGAAGAGTCTGTTTGCCATTAACTCAATCGACCAATAGGACGAATTCGACCTATAGGTCGCATTAGACTATCGCGGATGAGTCAACCGAATGAATCCAATGATCGCGCAAATGCCCGCAGCCAAAACAAAGACATTGAAAAACGTCAGCAGCCCAAACACCAGATCGTTATCTTTCGTAAACACACCGAATCCCAATGCGATGAATTGAAGGTGATAAAGAATGAGACAAACGGAAGCAAAAGAAAACCATCTGGTCGGTGGTCCAAATGCACGCGCTCTGGCAAAGCCCAATACTGCCGCCACCAGCCAAACAACGGCTCCGAGCACAAGCATACTCAGCACCACCGGAGCAAAATAAGCCGGTTCGCGGAAAGTTGTATCAGTCTGGGCCAGCAATGCAATCGTCGCGATCATTTACGAATCTCCATCAAGAGTATGTCCCCATAACAGACCAAGCGCCGTTTGCGCACTCAAGGAGCCGGCAACTTGTGCACAAACGGCGTCGCAGTCTCACTAAAACTAAACAACAGGGAACCGCACGCCAGCGCTCCAACGGGTGCCAGACCATAAATAGGTCATGCGTGGCGTGACAGCGGGCACCGGGCTTATTGGGTGATGTGGATCTCCTCTTCCTTGTTCACGTGACCGAGGAAATAGACTAGTCCGCAAATGAAAGCGACTACGGCGGCCCCGATGGCCCACCACAAGTTGTGTGAACCCGTGTCCTCCCCCGGGGTAGTAACGAACATATAGAATTTGTAAATCCCAAAGACTAGCGCGGCCAAACCTAAGATCACGGCCAGTGCGTCTTTAATCTTCATCGTAAACCTCCGGCCAATGAGATGTTGAAGGTTAAGGAAAAGCCGATATCTTAACTGTGGGCTGCATGTTACGCCACGCCCATGGGTAAAGCAAGCCCTTGTACAGCCGCATTATGCTTTTCCTGCCGAACTAACTTTTAAAATCGCGCGGCGGTCGCCTTCCCGACGCGTAATTCGCTCGCGATCGAAATATTCCAGAAGTGGAATGGCATACTTTCGTGAAACTCCGGCCAACTCTTTGAACTGAGCCATGTCGATAGTTCGGTTTGGCTGATGTTGATCTCCGAATTCACCGAGCTTTCTGATCAAACCCTCCAACGCCTTCCGATGGAAAAACAGGTCTCCATGAACTCGAACCAAAGTGCGAGCTTCAATTAACAATTGGAGAATTTTCCTGCCGTGACTTTTGTCCGAGCTACTAATCGACGCGCGTTGCATCGCTTCGTCAAGCGATGGTGGCTCGAGACCTGCTTGTTCGTACGTCTGCTCAAGCCGATCTCGGAATGCCGTGTCGCCGGCTGAGAGTTCGACGTTGTGCGACGCCGCTCGGACGATGTCTTTCTCTAACGCCAGCACGCCTTCCCGTTCTAACTCCAGCAGCAACATGCGAAATACCTCCGGCGGTGTGAGAGCAAAATGCCGTTCGCGAAGAGTTTCACGGGTGATTCCTCGAGCGAGTGGTTCACGCTTGTGATGATTGTTTACCTCTGCGATTGCCAGAGTTTTCAACGACTGGAAAGTTACGGACGAGAGAAAGACGCCGTCGCAGTCTTTCAGTTCGCGCTTGTCTCGTGCTTCTGCGAGAACTTCTGCGAGCACTGCATCGTTCCAACCGGTCCGAGCCGCCAGATCCTCGAGGCGTAATCCTTGACTCGCTGCGGATGCGACGAAGAGCGCCAACTGTGTCGCTCGATCGCCGGCTTGCAATCCTTTCAACATTTGGCGCACTTGGACCAAATCGCGCCTTCGATGCTTAACTGCAAATGGATCGAGAATGACACCGCCTGCGACGGTCTGAACCGGCGACACGGATCTAATAACAAACCTCTCACCTGTCACCGCCGCGACCGGTGTTTCAAGTCTTAATTGCGCGAACCCCTGCTCGCCAGCCGCTATCTGACCTTCGTCTTCCAACACCTGTAATCGCGCGAGGATCTCCGCGCCATGAAGGTGAAGACGAAGGCGAGCTCGCGAGCGCAATGCGCGTGAAGCACTCGGAAGGACGTTCATTTGCACGTCGAGGATTTGTGTGGGTCGCAGACGCCCTACGGGAGCGAGGATCATGCCGCGCTCAATGCGTTGCGTTTCAATCCCGACAAGGTTTATGGCTGTTCGTTGTCCTGCATTCGCCGTCGAGACCGGTTTCCCGTGAACCTGCAGGCCACGCGCGCGTACTCGCGCCATTGCAGGAATCAGGTGAAGCTCATCTCCTTCAGCGATTTCGCCTGAGATCAATGTTCCGGTAACAACTGCTCCGAATCCTTTCATCGAAAACGCGCGATCTACCGGTAATCTCGCGACTGATTCCGTCGCGCGAGCCGGAACTTCAGTGGCCAGCTCGCGCAGAGTCGCCTTAAGTTGCGGCAAGCCGCTGCCGGTCTTTGCACTGAACGTTAATATCGGAGCGCCTTCGAGAAACGAACCACCGATGAGTTCTTCCGCTTCATCGCGTACGAGCGGAATCAGTTCCTCCTCGACCAGATCGGTTTTAGTGATTACGACCAAGCCTCGCTGAACACCCAACAGGCGACAAATATCAAAGTGTTCACGCGTCTGCGGCATCACTCCCTCATCGGCTGCGATTACCAATGCGACGATATCGATCCCGTGTGCTCCTGCGAGCATGTTTTTCACAAAACGCTCATGGCCCGGCACGTCGACGAATCCTAATCGCACGCCATCGAGATCGAGATCAGCAAATCCGAGGTCGATCGTGATTCCACGACGCTTCTCTTCCGGCAGCCTGTCGGGATCTTTTCCCGTCAAGGCTCGAACAAGCGTGCTTTTCCCGTGATCGATATGACCTGCGGTACCAACGATTATCGAACGCATAAATAGGTGTCGGGTGCCGGGTGTCGGGTATCGATTACCGACACCCGACACCTGACACCCATTAAGCTTTTGCTAAAACCTTCTCATAGAACTGAAGATATTGCGGGATCACAATTTCGGTGCGGTAGCGTGATAACGCCGACTCCCGAGCCGTCTGTCCCATCTGCTGCCGTAGATTTTTATCGGACAAGAGTTTTGCAGCATCTTTGGCCATTTTGGCTACATCGCCAACCTCGCTAAGAAAACCTGTTTCTCCATCACTTACGACTTCGGGAACGCCTCCGACGCGTGACGCCACTACCGGAACCTCGCAAGCCATTGCCTCCAAAGCTGCCAAGCCGAACGACTCCTGTTCCGAAGGCAGTAAAAGAACATCTGAGACGGAAAGATAATCAACAATTTTCGGCTGCTTTCCTACGAAGGAACACTGCTCGTAAATCCCCAGGCAGCGTGCTCGATGCTCAGCATTCGTTCGCTCGCTCCCATCTCCCACCATCACCATTCTGGCTTTCAAATCATCTTTTAACACCCGGGCAAGTATCTCGACACAATCTACGGGGCGTTTGACTGGACGAAAGTTTGAAACATGCACCAGCAGCGATTCGCCGTTAGGCGCGAGCCTTTCGCGGAGCCCCGGATTGGCATGTCTCGTGTAATCGTCGGGACATACAAAGTTTGGAATGACTGTGATGTCGTCAAATTGAAAGATTTCTTTGGTCGCGTCCTTCAGGTAAATCGAAATAGCCGTAACACCGTCCGATTGAACGATGCCATATCGCGTGACCGGTAAGTAAGAGCGGTCGGCTCCCACCAGCGTGATGTCGGTACCATGAAGGGTGGTGATCACCGGCAGGCGTCGCTTTGGCTTTAGGGATTCCCGCGCGAGGATGCCACTGATCGAATGAGGTATAGCATAGTGGACATGCAACAGGTCGAGATCTTCAGTTTCAGCTACCTTCGCCATCTTCGTCGCCAAAGCGAGCGTGTACGGCTGATGCTCGAACAGCGGGTACGACATCATTTCGACTTCATGAAACCTCACGCGTTCGTTGAGTTCGGTCAAACGCGTGGGCAATGCTGAAGAAATGAAGTGGACGGTGTGACCGCGAGCTGCTAGTTCTTTGCCGAGTTCCGAACCAACGATGCCGCTGCCGCCGTAAGTCGGGTAGACCGTGATGCCGATGTTCATGATTTGGTCTTTGGTCTTGGGTCTTTGGTCTTGGGTCTTTGGTCTTCGGT
Source organism: Pyrinomonadaceae bacterium (assembly GCA_035281525.1). Lineage (GTDB taxonomy): Bacteria > Acidobacteriota > Blastocatellia > Pyrinomonadales > Pyrinomonadaceae > PSRF01. Next base: position 9,454 of record DATEDU010000206.1, read on the forward strand.
CTTTGGTCTTTAGTCTTTGGTTTTTGCTCTTGCCTGTTAAGCATCGAGCATTCTCAACGAAAGATCAAAACGCCAAGACCTAAGACCAAAGTCCTAGACCAAAGTCCCAAGACCGAAGTCCTAAGACCAAAATCCTAAGACCAAGTCCAACCCAAAAGATGCGAGAGGCAGGCGACCCTCGCAATCGCCTGCCTCTATCTCGACTTGTCTCACCTCTTGTAAGGGGGGGCCAAGTGAGAGCAGGGAGTATATGCCTGCCTTTCCCTTTTGGCAATGATTCTTGCAACGTTCGTTAGCCTTCTTTTTTTGCAGCAATTGCCCTGCCGTTGAGGCCCACTTTCCTCGCCGCCTGCGCTTGCGTCTTAAACGGGCTATAATAACGACAAATGATGCAGCATCGCGGTCCTTGAAACGGCTCAAGGGTAATGCTGAGTGAACAAATGGAGATCAGATAATGCCGAAGATAAGTGATATTGAAGAAACGCCTAATCCAAATGCCGTGAAGTTCATCCTGCGCGAGCCTGTCAGCAGTGGAACGGTCCACCAATACAGTTCTGCGGCTGCTGCGGAAGACGACCAGTTGGCGAAACAACTCTTTGACGTGGGACACGTCGTTTCGGTCTTCTACATGGACCGAATGATAACAGTCGAAAAGGACGACGAAGGTGATTGGGACGAGCTACTTCCTACGCTTGCCGTGCCGATTCGAGCGGCCCCGGCCGTCTCGTCCCCAGCCAGTGCAGCCGCCGCGGCAGGCGCTGCCGTCGGAGGTTCGATTGCGGCTGTAACGAGTGACGATCCTCGACTCATAAAGATCAACGACATATTGGATGAGCGTGTGCGGCCGGCCTTGATGGGGGACGGTGGCTATCTTGAAGTGCTTGGGTTGAAGGAGAATACGCTGAGCATCCGTTATCAGGGAGCCTGCGGCAGTTGTCCGAGTTCATTGACCGGGACGTTGATGGCGATCGAAGGCATGCTCAAACAGGAAGTCGATCCTGACCTCGAAGTGGTCGCCGTATAATCATCGCCGCGTAGCGGCGGCATGAATTTAGCCCGGCGTTTCAACGCCGGGAGAGGCGATATCAAAGAAAGTATCGTCGCGTAGCGACGATTGAATTCAGACGTCGCTAAGCGACGTCGCCCGTCTGGTTTCCGTCATTCCCGGCGTTCAAACGCCGGGCTAAACTCAACCACCACTACGTGGCGAACTTTTCGGAACCCGAGTTTCCATAAAGCGTGTAACGCTTCTGACGAAGTACCCATCCCAATCTGCGTGCTCATAAACTATGACCCATAGAATTCTCCTGAGACTCGCCGTGTGTCTTTTGATCACACCGCTAGCCGCCTGTCTTTTAAATGCCACGAGTCTGGTCGTAAGTGCGCAGACCGTCTCAGAATCAGAAAAGGCTCCCGCGCCTAAGTCCAAACCGGCTACCAAGACGAAAAGCTCGGGCGACGCGAAAGGCACCGCTGAGACTAAAAGTACTGGCGAAGTCGATGCGATCGCAGCTCAGCGACGTTTAGTCGCCGTTTCACTTCTAACCACGTTGGCAGACGAAGCTCGCAGCTTCCGCGATCAAACTCGTCGTGCTCGCGTGCAAGCACAGGCTGGCGATGCTTTGTGGGAAACGGACGAAGAACGCGCACGCGACCTCTTCAGGCGCGCCTGGGAAGCAGCAGAGATCGCCGACGCTGAAATCGCGAAGCAACAAACGGAAGATCTCCGCAGGCAGCGAGAGTCGGGCGGGCCTATCGTCATGCGCAACCGGCCCGGAATCCGCAACGATGTGCTACGTCTGGTCGCTAAACGCGATGCGAAGCTCGGTGAGGAGTTTCTGACAGCTCTTACCGAAGCCACGGAGCGCCAGACAAACGAAGTAGCCGCCGAGATGAGACGCAATGCGATGAATCTCTTCAACGCATCGGCTGCAGCAGCCCAACGGCTCAGGTTGGCGAGACAATTAGTGGAAGACGGCGACATCGAACGGGCGCTTCAGTTTGCCGGACCCGTGCTCGATCAAGTTAACATCGACACGATCTTCTTCCTTTCTGCGCTGCGGGCGAAAAACAGCCAGGCAGCCGACGCAGGTTTCACGACGCTACTCGGAAAAGTCGCTCGCGACCCAGCTTCAGATGCGAATACCATTGCCGGACTCTCGTCTTATCTGTTCACGCCCTTTCTTTACATCACGTTCACGCCCGACGGTGGTTCAAACGCGCAGCAACAGCGAGGGCCAACACCTCCACCGACAGACATTCCCGCGGCCGTGCGCGATAACTTCTTTAAAGTGGCTGCGGCAATTCTTTTGAGACCATCTCCGCCGCCTGATCAAGATACGTCTTCGGCCGGACGCACGGGAAAATACATGGTCATTAAAAGGCTCTTGCCACTTTTCGAAGAGCATGCGCCGGACCATGCACCTGCATTGCGAACCCAGATGACTGCCCTGGCAGCGGATGTTCCCGACCGCATGAGGCAGGGAGAGAATCGAGCGGTTACTCGCGGCATTACGCCCGACGACACTGCAAGCGATCCAATTGAGCGAATGCAGGACAGGCTTGATGAAGCCAAGACGTCCGAGGAGCGCGACGCTATTTATGCCGACTATGCAGTCGCTCTGGCCGGCAAGGGCGATCCACACGGGCGCGAACTGGTAGACAAAATCGAAGACACGGAACTGAGAAAGCGTGTGCGGGCTCACACTGACTTTCAATGGGCCCAGTTCGCGATCCGCAACAAAGATCCCGAAGAAGCCGCGAAAACTGCCAGAACAGGCGACCTGACCAGCATTCAACGAGTATGGACTTTCACTCGCGCGGCTCGAATGCTGCTCAATACTGATCGGAGCAAAGCATCACAGATCCTGGAAGAGGCATCGACGGAGGCGCGCCGCATCGGCGGTTCCGATCCTGATCGGGCTCGTTCCTTAGTCGCGGTTGCCACGATAATGGCCGAACTGGATCGAGTGAGGGCTTGGGAAACGATTGCGGAAGCCGTCAAGGCTGCTAACTCTTCCGAAGGTTTTACGGGAGAAGACGGCGCGATTTCGGCTCGGTTACAAACACGTCAAATGGTCGAGATGTCGATGGTCACGGCGGAGGACTTCGATTTACTCGGAGCGTTCAGATGGTTGGCTCGTGACGATCTGCAACGATCAATTGAGCAGGCAAAGAGTTTCAGGGCAGAGACACCGCGGGCTGTGGCGACGCTCGCTATTGCGCGGGCAGTGCTGGAGAAGGCACCATCAGATCGCGCCACGCCGCCCGGACAGTGAGAGTGTCAACCGGTTCGACCCCGTCAGGGGTCGAATGTTTATAGAATTGTAGAGCAAGAATCGCTCACCGCGGTTTGGAGGAGCCGAAGTCAACTTGAAACATATTCAGCCTTCATTCGGCTCCTCCGAACGGCGGAATAAACTTTTTGGTTTTGAGTGTCTATAAACATCTCACTCCTAATGGAGTGAAGAAAAAGAGAATTCAGATGGCTATCAAATCTTGTCTCTTCGGCCGAGTCACAGCAATCATGCTCGGCCTCCTCGCATTGCCTACATCCATCCCCGCGCAGACGCGGGCGCCGGACAAGAAACCTGCGACAGCGAAGTCAGACAACAAGACCAAAGGCAAAACCGAAGCCGATCCGCTTGCGTTGCAGCGTCGCACGGTAGCAATCTCCCTCCTTACTTCCCTGGCCGACGAAGCTCGCAGTTATCAGGACCAAACACTGAGAGCCCGCGTCCAGGCTCGCGCTGCCGATGCTCTTTGGGATTCAGACGTCGAAAAAGCGCGTCCACTTTTTCGACGAGCGTGGGAGTCCGCTACCACTGCCGATAAAGAAGCCTGGCGTCGGTTCACCGAAGAACGTGAAAGACAATCGAGGGAAGCAGGCGGCGGACGATTCGTCCAGGCTCCTCCCAACCTTCGAAGTGAAGTGCTGCGTCTTGCTGCCAAGCGCGATCGCGATCTCGCTGAAGAATTTATCGCCCAATTAAGGGAAGACACAGATCGAGATGCAAACGCCCCCGTAGCGAATTCAGAGAACCCAGTATTGCCGGCTACCGCAGATCCCGAGAATCCACCAGCCGAGATAACCCAGCGACTCGAGCTCGCGCGCCAGTTGCTTGAAGAAGGCGACATTGGACGAGCCTTGCAAATAGCGGACAAAGGATTGAACCGCGTCACCACGCGCGGGATCTTTTTTCTGTGTGCTTTGAGAGAGAAGGATCAGGCGGCTGCGGATCAACGCTTTGCCAATATGGTCACGCACGCGGTTGCGGATCCGTCTTCCGACGCCGTTCATGTTTCCGTTTTATCGACTTACGTTTTCACGCCTTTTCTCTACATCATCGTTCGCGGCAATGGTCAGAATCATTCAAGCCAGGAACGCGAAAGGATCGAGCCGCCTAAAATCTCCGACGATTTGCGTCTCGGTTTCCTGCGTGGAGCAACGCAAATACTCTTGCGCCCATTGCCGCCGCCGGATCAGGACCGCACGATTGCAGGCCGGAGAGGTTTGTATTTCGTAATTGCACGCTTGCTACCGTTATACGATCTGTACGCTGCCGACCTTGCTCCCGAACTTCGCGTACAACTTGCCTCGCTGGCCTCGGATGTGCCGGAGGATTTGCGAACAGGTCGCAACCGTTTATTGACGCGAGGTTTAGGTACGGAAGATCAAACACGCGACGAGGGACGCGAATCACTCGAGCGAGCTGAGCGAGGTGCTACTCCGGCGGAACGCGATCAGTGGTACGCGCGGGCGGCACAACTCGCAGCTCACAAAGGCGACGCCACGGCCCGCGATCTGGTGGACAAGATTGCCGACAGCGATCTGCGACAGCGAGCTCGCGCTTACGTCGACTTCATTTTGGTCAGCCGAGCCCTTGACAGAAAAGACCCTCAGGAGGCAATGCGACTCCTGCGCGCAGCAGAGATAACGAACATTCAACGTGTCTGGGCCCTGCTCGAAGTCGCGCGGATGTTGAAGAAAACGGATGCCACGCAGGCGATCGAAGTCGTGAACGAAGCGGCCACTGTTGCCCGTCGCATCGGTGGCAGTGACGTTGAACGAGCCCGAGCAATGGTTGGTGTCGCGACCTTGATGTTTGAAGTCGACCGCGGGCGTGTTTGGGAGGCGGTCCAGGAAGCAGTGAGAGCAGCTAATTCAGTTGGCACATTTAGCGGTGAGGATGCTCAAGTTAGCCATCGGTTCTCGTCGGGCCGCGGAACTTCGACCACGAACATGACTGTCGAGAACTTCGATCTTCATCGAATCTTTAGTTCACTGGCAACTGAAGACTTGTATCGTTCAATCGAGATGGCCCGAGGCTTCACGGCGGATACGCCTCGGGCCATTGCAACGTTGGCAGTTGCTCGAGCCGTGCTCCAAACGAAGAAAGAGCCAACGACTCGATCGGAGGCGTCGGAAATTAGGAATTGATAGTCAGTTGTCCGTGGTCAGTTGTCTAGTCAATTACCTCGACTGATGGGCCGGACCTCCCTTGCTTTGGCCTGAAGTGAATTTTCACTGCTGAAGCATTGTTCGTGAAATCCGACTCTGGAAATAGATGCTCGGGATTCACATGGTCCTCCAGCACGTAGTCACCCTCACGCACTCCAGTCACCTGAATGAACTGACAGCCCAGTAGCGGATGATATTGATCGGCCCATCCAACCTTGAGCCCTTGATTCGTTCCGCACGATTGATAACGCGGTGGTCCCGGTTCGACATTCCCAAACTGAAATGGTTGCACGTCAATTATGCAAAAGCCCTGCTTGCGTCCAATTATTAACTCACCGTTGGCCCTCGCGTCTGCCAGCAGCTTTGCGTTTTTCCCCGAAGTGCTCGGCTTAGTTAGATCCCTTCCAGCCACCCATTTTTGGTAGCCGGCCACCGTCCAGAGCCGGTAATCGGCATACTCCTGAAAATGTAGATGCTGGTGGCACTCACTGAACCGAAAGAGGCTGCCAATACATTGGTTCGGGTCGCCGATGAATAGATCGGTCTGTCCAATGTTTGGTGTGCTGGACATGAATCGCAAGACCAAGTGCGTACCAGGTGCCGTCACGCATCCTTCGGCTACGGTGCAACTGTCGGGGCCGAAGGTCTCTTCACTGACGAACATCATTGCTCTCAACAAATTGCCATCAACAATCAGATCCGGCCGCAGAGGCCCAGTGGGAACAGCGCACGCACCCAGTTGAGCCATGGCCGTGCCGGCAGAGAGCGAAATGAAAACGACTAGAGTACAGAAGGGTAAGACAAACCGTTTCATTTGATTTCTCCTTTCAGCAGAAGGGCGGTTAGGGGGTAAACCGCTTCGGTTAGGAGGCTAGGCAGTGACACTCCCAAATCCGCCATAGCCGGAAAGTTTTGCGAGTGGCAAGAAAATATTCCAAAGCCGAAACGGAGTCAAATTTCAGGAGTAGATATTCATGGGTCGAGTCAACAATTGGACCGGATCTTCGACATTCAGGGCTTCGCGCACATAAAACGGCTCGCCGGCTTTGACTCCAATCAACGAACCGAAGTAACGCATGCGGTACTCGATCTGTTCGAGGAACCCTTCGTCGCTTATGCGTGTAACCGGTTCTTTTGACGTCGCATCAAAAAACTGCGAAGCGTGCGCCTTAATTGCGCGCATTTTGTCGTCTACGAAATCTGAAACATCGATGATGAAGGAAGGCACAACGAGACGAGAAAAGAGTGAATGCATAACTGCGGGCATCTTGACTGGTGACAGGCCTTCTTCGGCGTCATAGCGGCCCATCGTAGCCAATCGCGCTGCATCGCGAACTATGCGACATGTATTGGCATGGTCCGGATGAGGATCGTCCCAATGAGTAGTCAATAATACTTTCGGACGGTGCTTTCGAATTACCCGAACTAGCGCTGTGCGCGACTCCTCCGTCAGCCACACGTGGCCATCGGGATGCTCGAGATTCAACCGCACGTCCAGCTTCATTAGATCAGCGGCGGCGCGCGACTCTTGTGCGCGAATTTCAGGCGTGCCCCGCGTGCCCATTTCTCCGCGCGTCATATCTGCGACACCGGTGCGATAGCCGAGCGACTTTAACTTGAGTAAGGTTCCGGCAACGGATAGCTCCGCATCGTCGGGATGAGAAAACACCGCCAGCACATCGATTTCCATATATTCACTAAATATCACGAAATATCACGAAGAATCACGCAGAATTTCAATCCGTGGTAGCCTGCGGTTATGAAATTGGTAATTCTCGGATCAGGAACGTCCGTTCCGCACCCGCTGCGGGCGTCGGCAGCAAACTGGCTCGAGACCGAAGGCGGGTCATTGCTGCTTGATGTCAGCGCCGATGCTGGGCATCGGATGGCAGAAGAACGTCTCGACTGGCCCAACCTTGATGCGATTTGGGTAGCCCATTTTCACTTGGACCATCTGGGCGGGCTAACACCATTTTTGTTTTCGACTAAATGGGCGCCGCAAACGAGGAACCGGACGAAGCCGCTTACCATCTTCGGCCCAAAGGGCCTACGAGATCTCTTCACCGCGGTTAACGAAAGCTACAATTACCGTTTGCATGAGCAGCCGTTCCCAATTGAGTTGAAGGAAGTCGCCGCCGGCGAGAGTTTTTCAATACTCCCGAACGTGAGCGCCACAACCTTCTCGACGCCTCACACAAATGAAAGTCAGGCCATTCGCATCAGCGATCCGAGCGGCGCATCCATCGTTTACACGTCTGACACTGGCTACTCAGATGAACTCGCGGAATTTGCCGAAGGAGTCAGTGTTCTCCTGATGGAATGCTCTTTTTGGAAGACTAGTCCGGTCGAAATTCACCTGGCTCTGGATGATGCAATGAGAGTGGCGAGATCAGCCGAGCCTGAGAAGGTCATTCTCACACATCTTTATCCCGAGTGGGATGGAGTAGACCTCGTAAAGGAAGCAGCGGCACTCTGGAAAGGTAGGGTCATTCAGGCAGAGGACGGGTTGAGAATAGAGTTTTAGTTTAAGCCTGCGAAGCAGGCGCAAGCGTAAAGCCTGCTTTGCAGGCTAACCCCTAGAGGCGCTGAATGAGAGCTGCCTCGTCTCAGCCTGGCGTTTGACGATAACCAGCGTGATGTCGTCTGCAGCCTGCGTCCCTTGTGAGAATTTCGTCAGAGCCGACTCGATGCGATCCCGAATCCCAGCCGCCGAAGCATCGATGTTGCGCGAAACCACTTCATAAAGCCGCGTTGAGCCGAACTCTTCACCCGTTGGACTCGCAGCTTCGGTGACACCGTCAGAATAGATCACCAGCACGTCACCTAACTGCATGTGCGTTCGGCCTTCTCGGAACTCCGCATTCGGCTTGATGCCCAAAGGCAGACCACCCGACGCAAGCTGCTCCACAGTACCTGCTGCGTGAACGATAAGCGGCGGATTGTGACCGGCATTGAGGAATGAAACGGTTCCCGTCTCTGGATCAAGCTCGGCATAAAACAATGTGACGAACCGATTCGGCGGAATATTGTCGGCGAGGTACCGGTTAACGGCTGAGATCGTCGCCACTAGCGAGTCGTGCGAGCCAGACTGCGCATGAATGGCCGCGTGCAGCGATGACATGAGCAGAGCTGCAGCAGTTCCCTTACCCGAGACGTCGCCCAATGCAATCACCAGCCGTCCGTCATCGCGCTTGATGAAGTCGTAGTAATCGCCGCCGATTTCGTAACAGGGGAAGCTAATACCCTGCAATTCGTAACCGGGTACGTGAGGAGGCGCAGCTGGTTGAAAACGCTGCTGAATCTCCATCGCGAGTGCCAACTCGCGCTCGAGCCTTTCCTGCTGTAGACGTGCCTCGGCCAGCCGCGCATTCTCAACACGAATTGCCGCCACTGACGCAAGCGTCGTCAAAAGCTTCAGGTGGTCCTCGGTGAACCGTCCATCAGCAATCGGAGAATCAGCATAGATGATTCCAAAGACCTGATCAGCGACTCCTAGTGGAACAGCCAGCACTGATCGAATCCCTTGTAACACGACGGTGCCGCTCGCAAATCGCGGATCATGCTGGGCATCTGACGTCAGGACAGACTTGCCGCGCATGACAACTTCATCCAGCACATTGCGGCTGACTCGGATCTCGCCCACTTCACCTACGCGGTCGCGGAGTCGCGCTACTGCGACTCTCAGTTCTTCACTGCCCTCATCGCGCATCATGAGCAAGCAGCGATCAGCCGGCACGGCCTCGAACACCAGGGCGACGATCTGTTCCAGCGTCTCATTCAAAGTGGCCGAAGCCAGCAGCGTAATGCCCACTTTGCTGATTAGAGCCAGCAGATCGCCTTCTTTTGCCGAGCGAGCGGAGGCAATCTCTTCCGGCTTCGTCCTCGCGCCTTCAATAGCTTCCAACAAGCCAGACGTGGTGCGGTCGCCTGACGCAAGAGCAATCGTAGCCTCGGGCAGCGAGCCGGTATTGTCTGTGATCATCGTGGCACCCATGCTCGAGTTGTAGGTGCCGTCGTCGAATATTATTTCCGTCTCCCCGATCTGAATCCGGCCGCCAGCAGTTAGAGGGATGGTGCCCTCAACGGTCATGCCGTTGTACAACGTCCCGTTAGCTGAGCCGAGATCCTGAAGGAAGTATTCATCGCCCTCACGCCGAACTTCGGCGTGAACGCGTGAAGCGAACGGATCAGGGATGCAAAGGTCGTTACGGGCCGAACGGCCCAACGTAACGCGTAGACGTCCGAGCGGAAAATGATCAGGTGCTCGATCGGGGAATCTGACTATGAGTTCAGGTGTTCGGGTCAAGGTCGTGTTATTCGCGGTTAAGGTTTGGTGGTGGCAGCGACGATGCTTCGCGTACGACCACGGTGTCAGCAATTAGATCGTGCAATGCACGACCACGCGTACTGAAGGCTGCGATAATGAAACCCAAGCCTACCGTTAGAAACGACAAGGGATATCCAACAAAGTGACGCAACATTGCCCGGCCGATACCGGGTTCGTCGCCATTTGGCCGCTGGAGTCTGAGTCCAGTGGTCCATTTACCGATCGTCTTTCCGGTTAACCCGGCCAGCACTCCTAGCTCGAGCACGGCTACGACCAAGGCAATGGTAATTCCGACAGTTTCGGCCGAGCTGCCGGCGGTCCGGGCGCCGCCGCCAAACATCCGTGCGATTAGTGTACTTACAGCGACGATTGCGATTAAGACTATATAGTCAATCAACATCGCCCCACAGCGCAAAGAGAATGGCGCAGGGCGCCTCTCCACGAGTTGTCTCCGGATGCGCGTCTTAACCTCTGGGCGCTTTAGCGCAGGTCCTTCAACTCTCGCGGTCAACTGACTACCCTAGCAGAAAATGAAGCGTCGTTTCACCCAGCCGGAGCTTGTCCCCGCTGTCCAGCACACGCGGCTGCCTGGGCGCCAGTCTGACAGAGTCGTTGATGACCGTGCCGTTAACTGAACCCAGATCTTCAACCAAAAAGGTCTCTCCTTCCAGCCAAATGCGCGCGTGTCGTCGCGAGACCTTAGTCTCGGGATCGAATCGAGACAGATCAATTTCGGGGAAGATATTCGAATGCGGATCGGTGCGGCCCACCAGGTTGTTGTCCTTCTGTATTATGAAGGACGCATCCAACTCTGTAGTTCCAGCAACCACCAGCTTTGCCGTCGGACGTGCAGCGCGCAAAGTTGCGCTGGCGGCGACTCCCGCGATGGGCTGTTTGGCGCCGCAATGAGCACAGAAAACGTCGTCGGCCGCGATCCGTCCGCCGCAAAAACCGCAATATACTGTCTGAACTTGGACCGTCTCACCGCCCAGCTGACGCTCAGGCATTCCATAACTCACTCGGCCTGACACCAATCTCTCATAGTGAGTGGCGAGCGCGTCTCGCATTTCACCAGCCGAGATGAAACGATCCTCGGCTCTGTACTCGACGGCCTTCATCAGAATGTGCTCCATCTCGCTCGACAGTGACGTCGCTATTTGCCGCGGGCGTGGGTTCTTTTGAAAGTCGAAAATGAGCAGTGGATTGTCCTGCGGATCTGAGCCGGTCAGCAGGTGAAACATCGTCGCGCCCAAACTGTAGACGTCCGAGCGTGGCTCGACTCGGCCTGCAAAGAGCTCAGGCGGAGCGTACCCCATCGTACCGACAGCAGTGACGCCACGTTCTTCCTGCTTGACCCATCGAGCGATACCAAAATCGATCAGCATTACGCGTCCCGTATTGCCGTCGATCATCAGGTTAGCCGGCTTAAGATCTCGATAGATGATTTGCTTCGGACGGGTATGCAGATATTGCAACACATCGGCGACTTGCATGCCCCAATCCGTAACCGTCTTTTCATCGATCCGGCCGCCGGGCGCGCTGCGCAGACGCGAGGCCAAGTCGCCGCCGGAGATGTACTTCATCACCAGGTAAAAGCGTCCCAGTGGCTCGTCGTAGAAGTAATCGTAAATAGTCGGAATCGACGGGTGCTCGAGCGAGGTCAGAAGCAGCGACTCACGTTTGAAGTCGCCGATCGCTTTTTCGTGCATCGCCGGATCGAGATGGGCCTCGACCATCTCCTTTACGGCGCGTGATGCGTCTCCAAGGTTGCGATCCTTCGCAAGATAAACAGCGCCCATGCCGCCGCCGCCGATTCGACGCACGATCTCATAGCGGCCGTTCAGGACGGCGCCAGAGTCTAACTGCTTAATCGAAGGCTGATGGCCGCCAGTGGTTCCTTTGCGCTTGACACTGCTCGTGCCGGGTACCTGCACGTCTCCTGTGGAGGAACCACCGAGCGAGTCAGCCGAAATGGGCTTCGGCGACCCCTCTTCGTCAGAAAGGGTGGTTGCTTCTCTTGGATCGCTCTTCACTTCAGATTCACCGGTGATTTCACCGGTATGTCTACGGCCCTCGGTCTCGGCAGGTTTCGCGACGATCTCTTCGTTTTCGTTAGGCGGCGGAGTCATTGCTTCAGCACGCGCAGCGATTTCTTCAGCTCCGGCAGCCATCTCTTCGCTGAAACGAAGATTTTGCGTACCGCAAGCCCCGCAAAACCGCTCACCGGCTGCCACACTCGCACCACATCCAACACACTCAAACATACGCACGCTCGAAAAACTTATCGACCTATGTGAAAACGAAGAAATGTCTTGCCGACGATGATCTCGTCGCCATCTTGCAATGGTTGGGGACGCCCGGGAGGCAGCCTCTTACCCCGATTGACGAAGGTGCCATTGGTAGAGCCAAGATCCTCCAGAAAGTACTGTCCGTCGCGATATGTAATGCGAGCATGCCGCCGCGATACTTTCGCTTCCGGATCGTCCGAATCGAGATCCACGTCTGGGAAGATCCCTCCATCCGCGTCCCAGCGGCCGATCTGCGATTCCACATCGCCCAGCATGAATTTCTTCCCCAACGAGCGGCCACGGTCGATCACCAGCCACGCCTGAGGTTTAGCCGCAGCTCCCATCGAAGAAGCCAGGTTTAAGCTTCCCTTCGAGCCGCCGGCATATTCGGGCTTCCAGGACGATGCATGCGAACCATTTTGTCCATCCCCGTCGGCCGTCAATCCAGAGTAGGGATAGAAGTTCGGTTTCAGCGGAGCCCCGCACTCATCGCAGTATTGCGACCCTTCGAGGTTCTCCGTTTTGCATCTTTCACAGGTAATCATTTATTTCGGGAACTCTACTTGGAAGATCAGCATCTAAACCAATTCTGAGAGTCGGATTAGAAGTTGTCACGAAGGCGTCATTTTAACGCGAAAATCGCAGCCGCGCCAACGTGATATCTCTCAAGCGTTGGACCCGCTCACGAACACGCCCCGTCCGTAAGTGTTCTTAAATGAAACTGTTTGCGGTTTCGAGACGTAAAAGGTTCTCGAACACGGCTTGGGATTTCTCGGAATTCTGTGCAAAATAACAGGTTTGCGTTAATAAGAGAGCGGCTTAAAACGTTTCAATTAAGGTAGAACTCATGGCTTTAACTAAGAAGAAGAAAATCATAATTGCGGTATCGGCAGTAGCCCTTTTGTCGATAGTGGTCATCATCAGTGTCTTCGCTACTCGCAAGGAAGAAGCTGAAGTCACCACAGTGAAGATTGAAGTCAGGCCGGAACTTAGGCAAACCGTCACGGCTTCGGGTGAGGTGCGACCGATTCGGTACATCAAGCTCACCAGCGAAGTGCAGGGTCGTATTGAAGAAATCTACGTTAACGCTGGGGACCAGGTAACCCAGGGTAAGCCGCTGGTTCGCATCGATCCTACTCAGCTTCAATCGACTCAGGAGGCCCAGTGGGCTGCGGCGCAGCAGGCGATCAACGACGTCCAGTCGGCTCGCAATGCAGTCGCGTCGGCTGAGCAGGGTTTAGTGGTAGCTGATGCCTCAGTTGCCTCCGCACGCCAGCAGTTAGTCGCGTCGCAAACCGCTGTTGACAGAGCGCATGTAGATCTCAACACTGCTCAGCGCGAGCTCAAACGCAATACAGATCTGATCGAAGCGGGCGTGACCTCGCGCTCTGAGTATGACGCAGCACGCGACAAGTACGATCAGGCAAAGATTGCCTTGGAAACCGCGAAAGCCAATCTCGAGGCACAAAAAATTGCCGTAAAAGAAGCCGTCGAACGAGCTAATCAGCAGAAGATTGCTGTACGAGACGCGCGAACGGGTATCAAGTCATCCGAAATGAGAGCGAGCCAACAGCAGGCGATGCTGCGCGGTTCTGCGGACCAACGCGCGAAGGCGACTCAGTTGTCACCATTGACCGGTGTCATTGCTGACATTCCCGCGCGTGTCGGTGAGTTCGCAGTGGCGGGCCTCTCAACCACCCCGCTGATGACTATTGCGGACATGTCCACGATCAACGTCGAGGTCAACGTCGATGAAACCGAAATTTCAAATGTCGAAGTAGGCCAGAATGCGAAAGTAAAAGTTGACGCGCTCGGCGAAAAAGAGATAAACGCAGTCGTCACGCAAAAGAACCCTCTCGCCGTTTCCAAGTCTGATACTCAGGGCGGACTCTCGAATCGCGTGAACGTTCAGGAAGCAAAAGAA
>DATEDU010000207.1:0-4492 GCA_035281525.1 Pyrinomonadaceae bacterium
CCTCTCCTTCGGGATTCAAGAAAACCATCACCACTGGTGTTCAGCTGCACGTAAACGAGAACAAGACCGTCAATCTCGATCTTCAGGTGGGCCAGGTGACGGAGACGGTTACGGTCACGAGTGAGTCTGCTCCCGTGGAACTGCGCACTGGTGAAGTCAGCAGTCTCATCTCGGAGAAGCAAGTAACCGAGTTGCCGTTGAATGGTCGCAACTACGCTCAACTCGCTTTGATGGTGCCAGGTGTTTCGCCGGTTACGCAGTCAGGCGCGGGCGGTGCGTTCGCAACGCGCGGAACGGGACTCAATTCCGGCGTTGACATGTCAGTCAACGGTAATCAGTCGAACTCGAATCTGTGGACGGTCGACGGCGTCAACAACATGGACGTCGGCTCGAACCGCACGTTGCTCGTGTTTCCGTCAGTCGATGCGATTCAGGAGTTTCGTGTTGAGCGTAACAGTTTCAGCGCAGAGTTTGGTCAGGCGCAGGGTGCGGTTGTCAACCTGATTACAAAAGGTGGCTCGAACGATTTTCATGGCTCGTTGTTTGAGTTCTTAAGGCACGACTCACTCAACGCTAACAACTTCTTCCTGAACAGAGCGGGGCAGCCGAAACCGAAGTTGGAATATCACAACTTCGGCGGCAACTTCAGTGGTCCAATCATTAAAAACCGCATTTTCTTCTTCTGGTCGGAAGAGTGGCGACGTGAGAAACGCGGCCAGGTGCTCTCAGCGCGTGTGCCCACAGCCGCCGAGAAGACTGGAGATTTCAGCGGACCGCTTACAGGAAATCTGCCACACGTTCCGGGTGGCGTTTGTACTGCAACAAATACCTCGGGATGTTTCCCGAACAATCGCATCCCAACAAACTTACTTAGCCCTGCGGGACTCGCGCTCATGCAGCTTTTCCCGGATCCGACTGGACCTGGTATCGGAGATTGGGCCACGTCGCAGCTCCAGCCGATCAATACGCGCCAGGATCTTATTCGCGGTGACGTTACCATCACCGATCGGATGAGCTTGATGGTTCGCTACATCAACGAGTATTGGGATCACAAGGGAGCATCGGGAAATTTCTGGGGTGACTCTCCGTATCCGACTATCTCGTCTGACTGGAGCCAGCCGAGCCATAGCTTCGCAGTGAAGTTGGCGAATACGTTGACGAACAATGCCGTAAACGAATTCCAATTCTCGATTGCCGGCAACGACATCATCATCACAACATCACCTGAAACCCAGGCGCTCGAGGACGAGATTGCGTCAGTGTTTCCAACAGTGTTTCCGCGCACGGATGGACGCATCGGTGGTGCGGTGCCCTCGCTGTTCTGGGGTCCGGGTGGTTACGCACACATTTGGCACCAGGCACCGTGGGCCAATCGTGAAGATCTGTATATTTGGAAAGACGATTTCACGCTGGTCAAGGGAGATCACGACCTCAAGTTCGGCGCGCTCTTTAGTCATAACTTCAAAGACGAGCCGGGCGTTGGAGCCGGCGGTGGTAACCAGCCACTTACGATTCAGGGCTGCGGTGAACAGACCGGCCATTGTATTGCCGACCTTCTGCTTCGCGACACAGTTCTGCTCAACTACACCGAGATTGAAACAACTGAAATCGCCGAGGGACGATGGCGCGATTTCGAGTTCTACGCTAACGACACATGGAAAGTGCACCCGCGCTTAACGCTGACGATGGGATTGCGCTATTCGACATTCCCGCCGGCATGGGAGAAAGACAATCGCATCTCCAACTTCATCCCGAGTCTCTACAACGGAACCGACTTTAATAGCGGCCTCGTTACCGCCGAAGAAGGAATTCAGCTGGGCCTCGGCCGCGCTCTCATTAACACGTATAAGGCCGGTTGGCAGCCGCGTGTTGGTATTGCCTGGGACATCTTCGGCGAAGGCAAGACGGCCCTCAGAGCAGGCTTCGGGCGTTACATGAGTCGCGCGCAGGTGATTGAGGATCTGCTTCGTATGACGGGTAATCCGCCCTGGACCACGACCGTCAGCGCAGGATCGGGTTGGAACGGCGCCGGTACAACACTCGCCAATTGTCCGACCTGCCGCAGTCTCGACACGATCAATCCCGGCCTGGCCACTAACGTGGCCGGCGTGAATCCAAATGCGGGCTTTGCTGGTGTGGATCCGGGTTACAGGCCACCCGAGAGTTATCAGTGGAACCTGACGGTTTCTCACGAGCTGATGAAGAACACTGTTCTTGAAGCTTCGTACATCGGCAACCATGGCTTGCACATCTGGCGGCGCAACGTGAACCGTAACGATATCGCTCCGGATGCTCCATGCCGCGGCAGCGAGTGTGACGGCAGCACTGATTCGGCAAGACTTCAGATTGCGCGAGCCGGCATGAACGTAGCCAGTCCAGTGGCGGGTGTCGGAGTTCAGGATCAGGCAATTCTGATTGCCGATAACCGTTTGCTCCGCGGCATCGGAAATGTCCAGACTGACGAATCAAACGGTAATTCCAGTTATCACGCGATGCAGTTGTGGCTTAATCGCCGCTTCAGCAATAACCTCGCATTCCAGGTCTCATACACCTGGGGACATAGCATCTCCGACGTCGCGTTAACCTCGTTTACGAACACCACCAGCGATCCATTCAATTTCAATAGTGATCGCGGTGACGCGGATCTTGATCGGCGCCACATTTTTGTCAGCAACGTCGTCTATCAACTTCCGTCGTTCCGCGAGTGGGGTAAGGCAGCGGAATTCGCTCTGGGTAACTGGCAGTTGAATGGTATTGCTTCTTACTTTGGAGCTACGCCTATCGACATCAGTACTTTCGTCAATTCTCTCGGTACGGCCAGCCCCGTTGGACAGCGTCCTAACTACACAGGCCAGCCGCTGTACCTCGATACGGGCGATCCAACACGGCACTTGAACCCCGCGGCATTCGCGACCCCTGCGCCCGGCCAACTCGGCACATTAGGCAAGGGCGCCGTTCGCGGAAAACCAATTACCAACATCGACTTCTCGATGTCGAAGAATTGGCGATTCAAGGAGCGTTACCAGTTCCAGTTCCGAACGGAATTCTTCAACATCTTCAACCATCCCAACTTTGTTGGGTTTGATCTCGACTTGAGAAATGCGACTTTTGGACAGCTTTTGAATACTCAATCGTCGCGCGAGATTCAATTCGGTTTCAAATTTACCTTCTGATATACTCCCCAGAGATCAGAAACAGAGACGAAGCGCTGAGTTAATTTTCAACTCAGCGCTCGTCTTAGTTTTACCGCCGTAATGCCACAAAAAGGCACAAAAAGCACAAATCTGTTTGCCTGTATATTTGTGCTTTTTGTGCCTTTTTGTGGCTTACTCTTCGGTCAGACCGATCTGTTTCGTAAGCACTACGAAGCGGCCAACAACTATCATCGCGCGGGCAATTTCGCTCGAGCCGAGGCCGAATTCAAAATAATTCTCGGCGAAGCCTATCGCCGGCTTGGAAAAGTTTATTCCGCTCAAACCAACTATCGCGCATCAGTCGACGCATTCGAATCAGCATTCGCAGCACGACCTGACCTCACGGATGCACTCGTCGACCAGGCAGTCGCTTATTTTTATGTCGGACAGTATGAGAAGGGCGTCGCTCCACTACAGCGAGCGATCGCGGCCAATGCGCAGAACGCAGCCGCTCATCACATGCTCGGCAAGACCTACTTCATGATGGGCGAGTTTGAAAAAGCCACGCGCGAACTCGAAGAGACACTGAAACTCACGCCGGGAGATTACGATGCCGAGTACACCCTCGGTCTCTGCTTTCTGAAACGGAAAGACGCTGCAAAGGCGAAGGAACTGTACGGGCGCATGGTCCAGCGGCTTGGTAATCGTCCCGCGGTTCGCGTGCTGCTCGGACGTGCTTACAGAGAAACGGGATTTCTTCCCGAGTCGATTGAAGAGTTCAAGAAAGCCATCGAGCTCGATCCGAGTTTTCCACGAGTTCACTACTATCTGGGTCTGACGTATTTATTTAAGGATGGCGCCGCGAGAATTCCCGACGCGATTGCAGAGTTTAAGATCGAGTTAGCCGCCAATCCGGAAGAGTACTTCGCCAACTTCTATCTCGGCATCCTCTACATCATGGAGAGGAAATTCCCTGAAGCAGTCACACTGCTGGAAAAGGCCGTTCAGAAGCAGCCGAATAATCCCGATCCTTACTTTCACCTGGGCCAGGCATACCAGGGCGTAGGCAAGCACAAGGAAGCAATCGAAGTGCTTCAGAAGACGATCGCTCTTACGCCGTCGCTCGAACATAATGATTATCAGGTCACCACGGCCCACTATCGCCTCGGCCAGGCGTTGATCAAAGTCGGTCGCACGGCCGAAGGCGAGAAGGAGTTGCAGCTTTCTCAGGAGTTGAAATCGAAAGGCTTCAAGCTTGACGAAAAGCGAGTCAGTGCTTTTCTCAGTGGCAGCGATTCGAAGGATCAATCGGGGAAGGAACTGGTCAAAGTAGAAGGATTGATCGCAGAACTGGCGGC
>DATEDU010000208.1:0-9325 GCA_035281525.1 Pyrinomonadaceae bacterium
GGCCGGGTTGGAAAGTCGCCGCAAGATGTTTTTAGTCACCGCACTAGAAGGCGCGCGCCAGGCCACACTGAGTGAGGGCGAACTCTACATTGAATTTGCGCCTGACGCTCGACATCTGCGCGATACGTTGGCAAAAGGCGACAACGTAAAAATTTTGCGCGAGGTGTGTTCGGAGATCACGGGCGTCGAGTGTGGCGTGAGTATCGTGATCAAGGACGGTGAAGATTCGGTTGACAGCCCTCCTTCAAAAGAAGAAGTCGAGCGGCGCGAGAAAGAACGTCTACGGAAGACGGCTGAAGAAAATCCGGTTGTGCAACAGATGTTGAAGACCTTTCGCGGCGAGATCAGTGACGTCCGCCGCCTTGATGAACAGTAGCAGGAGCAGGTGGCAGGTGCAGGAGGCAGGAGTTTACGAGTTCCACCTGCTCCTGCTTACTGCCCCTGTCTCCTTTCCTTTGCCACTCTCAAGAACGCCCGCGCTGCATGAGAAAGGGTCGCCCCTTTCCGGTAAATCAAGTGAATTCCTCTCTCAAGTCTCATCTCACGAACAGTCAGTGCAACTACCCTTTGGCGAGCTATATCGTCCTGGGCAGTCAAACGCGGCACGAGAGCCACTCCAATTCCTTGTTCGACTAACCTCTTGATTGCCTCCAGCGTAGGCATCTCCATCGAGATATTCAGCGGCGTCCGGTACTTCTCGAAAGTACGCACGACCTTTTCGCGATAAGGCGAAGCCACATTGTGAGCAATGAACGACTCTGCTCCCAACTCGCGTACTGACACTACATCCTTGCTCGCCAATGGATGCTGTGGCGACACGATTAACGCCAACTCATCTGTCATGACCGGCACAGACGCAATCGCGGCATCGCTCGGTTTGTACGACACGATTCCAATTTCCACGTCGCGCCCCAGGATCTCCGCGGGAATGCGGCTGGCGAGGCTCCGCTTTACTTCGACTTTGATGTGCGGATGGCGCGACGTGAAAAGGGGAATGACCGGCAAGAGATACATGACCGTGTATTCGTTGGCCCCGAGAGAAAGCTTTCCTCGTTGCAGGTCCTTGAGCTCCTTCACTGCCGTGTGAGCACTCTGCCGCAAATTGAGCATCTGCTGGCCAAACTCGTGCAGCACTCGGCCTGCTGCGGTCAACGTCCCGTCTTTGGACGATCGATCGAACAGTGGTTCGCCAATTTCGCTCTCCAAGCGGCGAATGGCCTGGCTCACCGCGGGCTGAGTGCGATGTAAAGCCTGGGCGGCGCGAGAAAAGCTCTGCTCGCGAGCCACTGCGACGAGCACTTCTAATTGGTTAATGTCCATGTATTCTCCAAAGTAAGTTCAGAGTGCCGAGTTCAGAGTTCCCGAGTGCCGAGTTCAGAGTGCCGAGTTCCGAGTTCAGAGTTCCGAGTTCCAAGCTCTGACGACGGCATACTCAGAACTCAGTACTCAGAACTATGAACTCTGAACTCGAAACCTCGAAACTTATAGGCACCGCCGGTCGCGGTTATACTATCACGTTTGATTATACTTTTATAGAGATTATAACTTTGACTTTTGGGCCAGTCGACTCTAGCATGAGCCCTCAAATGTCTGGCAAACGACTCGCAATATTCGACACGACCCTGCGCGACGGCGAGCAGTCCCCCGGCTGCTCGATGAACCTCGACGAGAAGCTGCGCATGGCACGCCAACTTGAGGAACTGGGTGTTGACATCATCGAAGCCGGCTTTCCGATAGCTTCTGAAGGAGATTTTGCAGCCGTCAAAGCTGTCGCAGCTGCGTGCCGGAGCGTCACGGTCGCAGCACTCTGCCGTACTTCTGAGCAGGATGTGCGACGCGCCGCCGAAGCCCTGCGCGGCGCCGCACATCCGCGTATCCACACATTCGTCGCGACGTCCGACATTCATCTTGAACACAAGCTGAAAAAGACCCGTGGTGAAGTGCTGGAGATGACTCGTGCTGCGGTTCGCCTCGCGCGAAGCTTCGCGGAAGAGGTCGAGTTTTCGGCAGAGGACGCCACGAGAAGTGACGTGGATTACCTTTGCGACGTTTTCTCGGTGGCCATCGAAGAAGGCGCTTCGATCATTAACGTTCCCGATACCGTCGGCTACACACTCCCGTCAGAATTCTCGGGGTTAGTGTCTACGGTCAATGAGCGCGTTGTGGGTGACAAGCCCGTGACCATCAGTGTTCACTGTCATAACGATCTTGGGCTCGCGGTGGCGAATAGTTTGGCGGCGATATCTGCCGGAGCTCGGCAGGTGGAGTGCACGATCAACGGCATTGGCGAGCGGGCGGGCAATGCTTCGCTTGAAGAGCTGGTGATGGCGATGCATGTACGCGCCGATCAACTATCATTTGAAACGAATGTAAACACGCGAGCTCTTTACCCGACCAGCCAACTACTGTCTTCAATCATCGGCTTCGAGGTGCAGCCCAACAAAGCGATCGTGGGCAGAAATGCTTTTGCGCATGAAGCAGGCATTCATCAGCACGGTGTAATCAACAACCCACTGTGCTACGAAATCATGACTCCGGAATCCGTTGGAGTGCCGGCAAACAATCTGGTGTTAGGCAAACACTCCGGACGTCATGCGCTTGCTTTGCGCTACGAAGAGTTGGGCTTTTCCCTCGAACCTGTCGAGCTGGATTTAGCTTACCGACGATTTACGGAATTGGCTGACCGCAAAAAGCGAATTTACGATCAGGATTTGATTTCCCTGCTCTCCCCAGATACAAAAACAAAGACACACGGTGTAATCGTCGAAGCCCTCAATGCTCCTCGAGCACGTGCCTCGACCTACAGGTAACTCGCTTTACAAATGAAGATCACAGTTCTACCAGGGGACGGTGTCGGTCCAGAAGTGACGGCGGAGGCCGTACGAGTGCTGCGCACAGTCGCCAGTACTCACGGCCACAAATTCGAATTTGCCGAAATGCCTATCGGCGGTGTGGCCATCAAACGCCACGGTTCGCCGCTGCCTTCAAATACACTCGATGCTTGTCTCGCATCTGACGCCGTTCTGCTCGGCGCCGTCGGCGCGCCGGAATTTGACTCGATGCCACCCAACCTCAGGCCTGAAGCTGGACTTTTGCTTTTGCGTCGCGCGCTCGGCGGCTATGCAAATCTGCGCCCGGCGATCTCCTTCGACGCCGTAACTGCTAAGTCTCCGCTGCGTCGCGAGATCGTCCAGGGCGCGGATATTCTCATTGTCCGAGAGCTGCTCGGCGGGCTCTACTTTGGAGAACCACGAGGGTTTTTGAATGCCAATGGTCATTCGTCGGCACGAAACACGATGACCTACACGGTCGCGGAGATCGAGCGGGTCGCACGCATCGCGTTTGCGGCTGCGCAAAAACGTCGCGGCAAAGTTACTTCTGTCGATAAGGCTAACGTGCTCGAAACGTCCCAACTGTGGCGACGGACTGTGACGGAGGTGGCTCACGAGTTTCCGAACGTGACGCTGGAACATCTCTACGTTGATGCTTGCGCGATGCATCTCATGACCAATCCGCGGCGGTTCGACGTAATTCTGACTGAGAACCTTTTTGGCGACATTCTGTCGGATGAAGCTGCGGTGATTACAGGCAGTCTGGGAATGTTGCCATCAGCGACCATCGGCGGAGATGTGGATCTCTACGAGCCGGTTCACGGCTCGGCGCCGGATATCGCCGGCCGTGGTATCGCGAATCCTTTTGGAGCGATCGCATCGGCGGCGATGTTGTTACGTCATACGGCCCGACTCGTGCAGGAAGCTGACGAGATAGAGGAAGCGATTCGGTCGGTATTGAAAGCCGGCTATCGCACGCCTGACATCGATGACGGGCAAACGAGATATGCAGCCACCACCTCTGAGATAGGGCAGCTTGTTTGCGAAGCCGTTGCCGAGATTGCCGACCGACGCCACGCTTATCATGCCGTTTAGTTATGCCAAGTACCCTCTTCGATAAGCTGTGGAACGCGCATGTCGTACGACAAGAGCCTACGCAGCCGGCACTGCTTTACATCGACCTACATTTAATCCACGAAGTAACGTCTCCCCAAGCCTTTGAAGGGCTGCGATGCGCGAGTCGGGGCGTGCGGCGCCCCGACTTAACTTTCGCCACTGCCGATCACAACGTACCGACTACTGCTCGTAATCTTCCCATTGCTGATCCGACGGCCGCGAAACAAGTCGAGACACTGCGCGAGAACTGCCGCGAATTCAATATTCAACTCTTCGATATCGATTCGCCCGAGCAAGGGATAGTTCACGTCATCGGACCTGAGTTGGGATTAACTCAACCCGGTATGACCATCGTCTGCGGCGACAGCCATACAAGCACGCATGGTGCATTTGGCGCTCTCGCTTTCGGCATAGGTACAAGCGAAGTAGAACATGTGCTTGCAACGCAATGTCTGCCACAGAACAAGCCTCGGACCATGCTGATTCATGTGTCGGGCACCTTGCCGGCAGGTGTGACCGCGAAGGATCTTGCTTTGGGAATTATCGGCAAGATCGGAACGGGCGGTGCGACGGGTCACGTGATTGAATACGCGGGCGAGGCAGTGCGCGCAATGTCTATGGAAGAGCGGATGACGCTGTGCAATATGAGCATCGAGGCCGGGGCACGCGCGGGGATGATCGCGCCGGATGAAAAGACTTTTACCTATCTCGAGGGAAGGCGGTTTGCCCCGCGAGATGCAAAGTGGTACCCGGCGCTTAACCACTGGAGAACGCTGCGAACTGATCCTGAGGCGACTTTCGATGGAACGGTGATGATCGACGCGAGTAGCTTGGAACCTTTCGTCACGTGGGGCACGAGCCCCGGAATGGTGGCGCCGATCACTGGAAGTGTTCCCGATCCGGCGAATGAGAGAAACGATGCTGACCGGCGCGCTGCTCAGCATGCGCTCGAATACATGAACCTAATGCCGCGCACGAGCATGAAAGACATTTCAATCGATCGAGTGTTCATTGGCTCCTGTACCAACGCTCGCATCGAGGACTTGCGAGCAGCCGCGCGTGTCGTGAATGGATATCGCATCAACAACTCCGTGCAAGCGATGGTTGTGCCGGGCTCGCAGAGCGTCAAGCGCATCGCGGAAGAAGAAGGGCTCGATCGGATATTTCGTTCAGCGGGATTTGAATGGCGAGAAGCAGGCTGCTCGATGTGCCTCGGTATGAATTCAGACATCCTTCAACCAGGCGAGCGTTGCGCAGCGACGAGCAATCGCAACTTTGAAGGGCGGCAAGGACGCGGAGGTAGAACGCATCTGGTCAGTCCGATGATGGCGGCTGCGGCTGCGATCGCAGGCCACTTTACTGACGTGAGGGAGTGGCGGTTTAAGTAGGTGTCAGGTGCCGGGTGTCGGGTGCCAGCCGTATTCCCTGACACTCGATAACTGATACCTGGCACCTGACACCCGGCACCTGACACCCGGCACCTGACACCTATTATGAATCCATTCCGGGTACACACAGGTCTTGTGGCACTGCTCGATCGAGCCAATATCGATACCGACCAAATCATTCCGAAGCAGTTTCTTAAACGCATCGAACGTACGGGGTTCGGTGAGTTTCTATTTTATGACTGGCGATACCTTCCGGATGGTGAGCTCGACAATTCTTTTCCATTAAATCAACCTCGATATAAAGGCGCGTCGGTACTGGTAACTGGCAAGAACTTTGGCTGCGGTTCATCGCGTGAGCATGCTCCGTGGGCGCTGGCCGACTTTGGTTTTCGCGCGATCATTGCTCCGTCCTTTGCCGACATTTTTGCTACGAATTGTTTGAAGAATGGCTTGTTGCCGGTGGCACTGTCAGAGGCAGAGGTGGCAGAGCTCGCCCGGCGCGCAGAGACAATCGACGGTTATCAACTCACAGTGGATCTCAAACGGTCTGAGGTTAAGGATGCCCACGACTTTACTGCAAGTTTTGTTATCGATGAATTCCAGCGCCAGTGTCTGCTGGCTGGGCTCGATGAGATTGGGCTGACGCTCCAGCACGAGGCTGAGATTTCAGCTTACGAGAGCCGTAAAACGGGGAACAGGATAAACGGGTAAAGGGGAACGGGAAAACCGGAAAAGCTTTTCCCTTTTTACGCGTTACCTGTTCCCCGTTTTACCTGCTCCCCGTTTCACCTGTTCCCCGTTTTACCTGTTCCCCGTTTCCCCTCTTACCCTGTTCCCCGTTTGTAAATCCTACCGAACAAACTCGCCTACCTCAGCGTATAGAGTCGCGCGGAGGTTCAGATAATGCGCGATCCATTTCTGGCAGGTATTCTTAGCTTGATCATTCCTGGGGTCGGCCAGTTCTACAACGGGCGGATTTTGGCTGGTATCTTTTGGCTGATCATCACACCCGGTTTCTGGTTAGGCACGGGCGGACTGCTGGGATGGATATGCCACGTCATTGCAGCCTACACGGCTTACTCGTACGCCAAAGACCATCCGGTTCGTTACTAACCACGAAACATCACGAAGCATCGCTCCGACGTTCGTGTGACTTGGATTGATTTCGTGGATCATCCCGCGTGCGTGTTACTCTCCTCACCGAGTAATGATGCCGGGATCGATCTGAATGACGGATCCGTTTGTTAACCCATTGCGCGCCGGAATGCGTCTCGAGCAGACGGCGGAACCCTGCGTAGTCGTAATCTTTGGCGCAACCGGCGACCTCACGAAACGAAAGCTCCTTCCCGCACTTTACCGTCTCGCACAACAGCAGCTGATACCTGCTGAGTTTGCAATCCTCGGAACTGCCCGCCAACAGCTCGGCGATGACAAGTACCGCGAGCTCTTACTCGAGGCTCTGCGCAAATTCGGTGATGACGAGAAGATCGATCAATCGTCGTGGGACAGTTTCGCTAAGGGCATTTTCTATGAACCGGGCGACGTGAAGGATCCCGAAGCGTACAAACGGTTAAAAGCTCGCCTAAAAGAAATCGACGACGAACGAAGGACCCAAGGCAATCGCATTTTTTATCTCGCGACGGCTCCTGAATTCTTTGGTGAGATTGCGGGCCAACTCGGCGCGGCCGGTTTGGCCGGCTCAGAGCAGCCGGGCTGGATTCGAATCGTCGTCGAAAAGCCTTTCGGGCACGATCTGGAAAGTGCGCGCGAACTCAACACAAAGCTGGGGGCGGTTTTCCGCGAAGATCAAATCTATCGAATAGATCATTACCTTGGAAAAGAGACTGTTCAGAACCTTTTGGTCTTTCGCTTCGCGAACAGCATTTTTGAACCGCTATGGAACAACAGATATATCGATCACGTGCAGATCACGAATGCGGAAGCGATTGGCGTCGAGGGACGCGGCGAGTATTACGATCGCACCGGCGCTTTGCGCGACATGATGCAGAATCACGTCTTTCAAGTCGCATCGATGATCGTTATGGAGCGCCCGTCGTCGCTGAATGCGGATGCTGTTCGAGACGAGAAGGTTCGCGCGATGCAAGCAGTTCGATCTATCCCAGCGGATCGAGTCGACGATGTGGCCGTGCGTGGCCAATATGGCCCAGGGAAGGTCATAGGTGAAACTGTCGTTGGTTATCGGCAGGAGCCAAACGTCAATCCCCAGTCATCAACTGAAACGTTTGCTGCGCTGAAGCTCCACTTTGACAATGAACGCTGGTCTAACGTGCCGTTCTACTTGCGGACTGCTAAACGTCTGGCGAGACGCGTCACCGAAATTGCAGTGCAGTTCAAGCCGGTCGAACATCAGTTGTTCAGCCAGTCGGATGCGCCGCTGAAACGAAATGTGCTGGTCATTCGCATTCAGCCGAATGAAGGCATCACCTTGCGCTTTGCCGCCAAGTTGCCTGGGCAGAAGATGCGCATTCGTTGGGTGAATATGGATTTTCGTTATGGCTCGTCCTTCGGTGTGAAGCCTCCAGAGGCTTACGAGCGACTGCTGCTTGATTGCATGTTGGGCGATTCAACTCTTTATGCGCGGCGTGACATGGTCGAGCGCTGCTGGGAGATTGTCATGCCGGTGTTGGAGGCGTGGAAAAAGCCGGCAACTGATTTTCCAAACTACGAAGCTGGAACGAGTGGGCCCCAGGCCGCCTTCGAGTTGATTGAGCGTGATAAACGAAAATGGCGAAGACTGTAAAAGCTGGTGAGACATTCGACGTAGAGTCGATTGAGCGGGCGCTCGCCGGCATGTGGCAAGAAACGACAGCGAGATCAGACGGCGAGGAAGCAATACTGCGAGCTCGTGCGGCAAATTTCATTGTCTTTCTCGCCGATTCGTCTTTGTTAGATGAAACGCAACGGACTGTTACCAAACTGGCCGCAAGTCACCCTTGCCGCGCATTGGTCCTGCTTGGCGAGCGAGACGCAAAAGACAAAGATATCGAAGTTTCCGTGTCTACTTCCTGTCCAGAAAAGAATGGTTCAGAGTCCAGTGTCCTCTGCTGTGAGCAGATTACGCTGATCGCTTCGGGTGAATTCGTTTCAGAACTTCCCAGCGCCGCGATACCTCTGTTGATTCCGGATCTGACGACATTCTTGTGGTGGCGCGATGAAGTGCGCGTGGATGACGAAGTGTTTGAGAAACTTTTGACGGCGGCCGATCGCCTGATCATAGATTCTGCGGAATTTCACGACCCATACGACGACTTCGTAGAACTTGCTAAGGTGCGTTGGTCCGATTCGTTTAATGAAGTTGCGATTAGTGACATGAACTGGGAACGGTTAACGCCGTGGCGTACCGCACTGGCTAATTTTTATGATATTCCCACTTATCGCGACGAGCTCGATCAGATCGATCGGCTGCGAATTGATTATGTTGCGTCAGGTCGATACGACGCTCTGCCCTCGCAAGTTGTGATGACCGTTGGATGGTTGGCCAGTCGCCTCAAATGGAAATTTAAGAGCGCGGCAAGCGGGCCGAAGACTTCCGAAACGTTTCAATTCGGAAAGGACGATTGGACGATTCAGTTGGAGTTGAATGGATTTCCTTCTGATGGATCTGGTGGTTCTCCAGATGTTTCTGCCATTCATGGACTGAAGCACGGCAGAATTTTCCGACTCGAATTACAACGTGCGGCTGCGTCTCAGACGGGTGACGAGCCTACGTCGTTTGTGGTTCACCGTAGTGAGGATGGCCAGTATCTCGACGTTTTCGCGAATGTTCGTGAGCAGGGCTGTCCCGGCTGCCGAGTGAGATTTAGGAACCTGACTACCGCACAATTGCTGAGCCGTGAAATGGAAATTCTGACCGCCGACAAGGTCTATGAGGAGGCAATCACGTTCGCTTCGCGGCTCGGTAGATGACAAACGGGAAAGGGCAAAAGGGGAACGGGGAAAGGGGGAACATGTTAAGAATTCGTTCCCCTG
>DATEDU010000209.1:0-9496 GCA_035281525.1 Pyrinomonadaceae bacterium
TCCGCATTGATGATCGAAAGAGCAAAGATGCCGCGGAGCTCCAGGCTGGCTTCCCGCACGGCTTTCTCAAAGCTGTTTCCCTCTTTCAGGTGCTCCTCGATCAAGTGCGCGATGATTTCCGTGTCCGTTTCCGTAACAAAGCGGTGGTCACTTAGCCGCAGCCGTTCTTTCAGCTGAAGGTAGTTTTCAATGATGCCGTTATGGACCACCACCACTCGACCCGTGCAGTCGCTGTGTGGGTGAGCGTTCTCTTCCGTGGGCCGTCCGTGAGTGGCCCAACGAGTATGACCGATTCCGTAGGTTCCATCGAGAGGAGTAAGTCTGATGGCTTCCTCGAGGTGTCGCAGCTTGCCCTCAGCGCGCCGAATCTCGAGTTCGTGGTCTTCATTGACGACCGCGATTCCTGCTGAGTCATAACCGCGATACTCAAGCTTGCGCAGGCCGTCGATTATCAACGGCACCACCTGTTTGTTTCCAACATAACCAACTATTCCACACATAAAGTTTCCAAACCTATTTCAGTTTTTTCTTCACCACTGCGGGGACGCCTGCGACCAAAGTGTCGGGCGGTACATCGGACGTAACCACCGCACCGGCAGCCGTCACTGAACCACTTCCGACCGTTACTGGAGCGACCAGCATCGTGTCCGAACCAATCTTAACATTGTCTTCGATGATCGTTTGGTGCTTCTGCTTACCGTCGTAATTGCAAGTGACAGTGCCTGCCCCAATGTTTGTCTGCTCTCCAATCGTCGCATCTCCAAGATAGCTTAAGTGCATCGCCTTCGAGCCTCGACCCACTCGCGACTTCTTGACCTCGACGAAATTCCCAATCGTCGCACCAGGCTCGAGCACTGCATTCATGCGTAGGTGAGCAAACGGCCCAACCGTTGCTCCTGCCTCGACGCGCGAATCAACGATTACGCAGTGATCCTTAATCGTGGCATTGTCGCCAATGTCGGAATTCGTGATTCGGGTGCCGGAGCGAATCACGCAGCCTTCGCCGATGTTCGAAGTGCCCTCGATAGAAACGTCGGGATAGATCACGCAGTCGCTGGCAATTCGAGCGTCAGGACCAACATAAGTATGCGCTGGGTCAATAAAGGTGACGCCTTCCAGCATCAGCGTCCGAATTGTCCCGCGACGCAGAAGATTCTCGAACTCTGCCAGCTCAGCGCGGTTGTTAATTCCAGAGACTTCACGTGCATCCGTGTGCTGGTAAATCGAAATCGGTTCACCCTGAGCTGCGAGAATTTGGGGCACGTCGGTCAAATAGTATTCACCCTGCTGGTTCGCGGGTTTGACGTTGGCAAGAGCAGGGAACAGCTTGTTCGAATCAAAACAGTAGATGCCGGTGTTTACGTCGCGAACGAGCCGCTCTTCCTGTGTCGCGTCCTTCTGTTCCACAATGCGCACAAACCGACCTTCACTATCTCTCAATAAACGACCATAGCCGGTCGGATTTTCGATTTTGACACTCAGGATCGAACAAGCTGCAACGCTGTGGTGGTGGTGCTCGACAAACTTGCGCAGAGTTTCCGCGCGTACCAGGGGCACATCGCCGGACAGAATCAATATCGTCGAGCCTGCGTTAGTTAGCTCAGCGGACGCGGACATCACAGCATCACCGGTGCCTCGTTGCTCCTGCTGTGTGACCATTACGATGCGATCGCCCTCACGCTCACGCCGAACTGCGGCTTCGACTGCGGGCGCGTCGTAACCGACGATCACATAGATGTTTCGCGGCGCCAACTCCTGAGCCTGGCGGACAACATGGCTTATGAGCGGACGACCGCCGAGCTCATGAAGAACTTTTGCTCTCCGGGATTTCATCCGAGTGCCAAGACCAGCTGCGAGGATCAGCACATCGAGAGGACGAGAATGCGGTTGGTTCGTTCGGGAAATTTCTTTCTCAGTCATGCCGAGACCGTCGGTCGGGATATTGCCTGTTGGCGGCATGCGAGGACTACGCTAGCCAATTTGTCAGAATCGTGACGTGCCATTTCACCTTCGTCCAAAAGATCAGCCCATATGACTTCAGTATCGCCATTGACGGGTTTTCTAAGATCGGCTTCGTCTACTCCAATCTGATTCGCTCCTTCGGCAGCATATCTTTGACGCTGTTCTTCGCTGACTCGGCGACTGTTGACGATAACGAAATCAAAATGGATCTCGGGCGCATATCGTTTGACGACTTCGAGATGCTGCCGCGCCGTGTATCCGTCGGTTTCGCCGGGCTGCGTCATCAAATTGCAGATGAAAATTTTCGTCGCGTCAGAGGCTCCGATTGCGTGGGCCATGCGCGCGACCAGCAGGTTGGGCAAGATACTTGTGTAAAGCGAGCCCGGCCCTATCGTAATTACGTGCGCGTGGCGAATAGCGGCAAGAGCGCCAGGCAACGGCAGACATTTCTCAGGCTCGAGTCGCAGTGATCGTATTCTCGGTTTCGAACCTGTTATTTGAGTTTCTCCGCGAACGACACTTCCATCTTCCAGTTCCGCGATTAGATGAACGTCGTTGATGGTAGCGGGATAAATGTGCCCTTTGCTGGCAAGCACCTCCGAAGAAAGCCGGACTGCTTCCGTAAAATCGCCCGTTACCTCTGTCAGAGCCGCAAGAAAAAGGTTTCCAAAACTGTGACCCCCAAGGTCACCGTCGCCACGAAACCGGTAACGAAACAGCCGCGAGAGGAGCGTCGAGTCTTCCGACAGAGCAATCATGCAGTTCCGAATGTCACCGGGCGGCAGCATCTGAAGCTCGTCGCGCAGCCGGCCAGAACTGCCCCCATCGTCTGACACGGTTACGATGGCCGCCAAATTATCAATGCAGATACCGTCGTCGTCCTGACTGCCGACACGCCGCTTGAGGCCTGAAAGAAGAGTCGACAGTCCGGTTCCTCCTCCTATCGCGACCAGATTGATACCGCAGTCATTGTTGGATGAATGATGCAAGTTGTGGCTACTCCGTCGGAAGGTCACACGCAGCCGCGTGTTTCGATCGAATCATACCTAAAAGGCAAGGGGTTTTAAACTAGTAAGTGATCAGCCGCAGAAGTTGATCAAAGGGGGAAGTCGTTACGGACGTGGCTGAAATACGAGCTTGTCGAAGTCCGGATCGTTTCGGAGAGAAGTTAAATCCGAATCGTGTTGAGCTCTGACTCGCAAATTGGGTTGAAGATCAAGAGCTTTCTGAAGCGACTGCAATGCCAAGTCAACCGAACCCAGCCGAGCACGGGTAGCCGCCAGACCGTAATGGATATGGGCAGCCTCGGGTTCACGCTTGAGAGCGCGCTCGAACATCTCTTGTGCGGCAACGTACTCACCGCGGTTAAGCTCAATGACGCCACGGTCGTAGAGAGAATCGGCGTCACGGGGAAGCATGTTCTCAGTGCGCAGCCGTGCTTCCGCAATTGCCAGGTAAGTACGCGCGCGGGCTGCTACCTCTGAGACCTGGGAATACTTGTCCAAAAGGCCTCGAAATTGATTGCGGGCTTCGCCAAAGCGACCATGCGTAAACTCTCGATGCGCTCGCTCGAACGCTGCCAATGCTGCCGATTCATCAAGGGTGGGTTGGCGACGTGGCGGCGGAGCGATTGTGCTCGGCCGTTGCGCTCGAACTGCTGCTATCTTCTGAGGCTTTTTGACACTCGGGACGACCGGCTTCTTGTCCCGAGTTATTGCCTTAGACTTCGCGGAAGAACGCGATGGTGCAGTCTTCGCAGTTTTCTTTCTAGAAGGAGGAGATGCGCGCTTAACCGAAGGCTTCTTTGAAACCGACGATCTCGATGATGTGGACTTTGCAGTTTTTCGGGCTGACGGTTTCGATCCGGCAGCTCGTTTTGCTTTGGGGCGGCTCGACTTCGTTTTCAACGTCGCCTTCTTCACGGACTTTGGCGCAGAACGACCCTGTGACGTTCGTCGAGATGATCTTCTTAAGCCTCTTGTCACGGGACTACTCATCAGCAGGTCGAAATTGGGAGGTCGGCGGCCCTGTAAAGCGACGCAAAATTCGAGCCGGAGTTTAACATAGCGCCCGCCGTAAATCAACGCATACTAGGGAGTTGCGGGTTTATTTAACGCGTTGAGAACGCGCCGTTTAGCTCAAAGTATCAACGAAGAAAAAACTTGAAGGGCATTGTTTGCTGTGTTAGAGTGCCTAAGGCTCTACGGGGACAAGCCCCTGCGTGCGGGCCAAACGGCAGTGACTCGCCTTAGAACTGCTTTTAGGTCAAGAGCTTGGCTTCAGCCCCACACCGCACCCACCCATTCATCTTGCCTGCCTAATCAAGGATTACTGTATTGATGCCAGACACCCCACTCCTTTTACGAGAGCAGCAGTATCACCAGATCAAAGCTGTACTGGCTCGACTTCGGATGGATTCGTCGGCGAAAGCAGTCTTTCTCGTCGACAAGGATGGTCAGGAGATCGCTTCTCAAGGTGAACTGGGGAATCTTGACACAACAAGTCTTGCCTCGCTCGCGGCGGGCAACGTCGCCGCAACCGGAGGGATGGCTCAGCTAATTGGGGAGAAAGAGTTTCCAACCCTCTCGCATGAAGGTGACCGAGAGAGCATACACATCTCGGTAATTGGGCGGCTGCTGTTGGTAGTCCTTTTTGACGATCGATCGAGCCTTGGCTTGGTGAAGTTGCGCAGTAAACAGGTTTCTCAACAGCTCTCCAGCATGTTTGAAGCCATCACTGAGGCGAGTAACGACGATCTCGATTCGCCTTTCGCAGGAATCACAGACGAGGACATCGATAGCCTCTTCAATTAGAACAATAACTTATGACTTTCATTAATTACGCATCCAGGGAGATTAACTGCAAGATCGTCTATTACGGACCCGGTCTTTGTGGGAAGACGACGAATTTGCAGTACATCTTCGATTCAACTGCTCCCCAGGCGAGGGGCAAGCTGATTAGTCTTGCGACTGAGACGGATCGCACACTTTTCTTTGACTTCATGCCACTCGAGCTGGGCACAGTGCGCGGATTCAAGACTCGGTTTCACCTTTACACGGTCCCCGGTCAAGTCTTTTACGACGCCTCACGCAAGCTCATTTTGAAGGGCGTAGACGGAGTAGTTTTTGTCGCCGATTCGCAAGAAGAGCGCATGGATGCGAATATCGAGTCGCTTTACAACCTCGAAGAAAATCTTGTTGCGCAGGGTTACGACCTCATGAAGATCCCGTACGTGCTCCAATTAAATAAACGCGATTTGCCCAATATCATTCCCGCTTCTGATCTCACAGCCGAGTTATTGCGCAAAGGAGAACCAGTAGTTGAGGCCGTAGCCTCCACTGGCGCGGGAGTGTTTGACACATTGAAAGCGGTTGCGAAGCAGGTTCTGACGGAGCTGCGAAAAGGATAGGGAAGTCGATTAGGCGATAGATTTGACCATAAGCAAGCCATCCCCACCGTTCGAGTAATACTTGGGAAGTCTCTGAGTAACCGTATAGCCTAAATTCTCGTAAACCTTCTGAGCCGCAGTGTTTTGAGATCTCACCTCGAGCCTGACCAGCCGCACGCTCCGCTGTCTAAAACCTTCTTCAACCTCAAGCATCAAGCGCTTGGCAATTTGCCGCCGCCGATGCTCTGGCGCTACGCCAACGGTAGTGACGTGTCCGGTGTGATCCGGTTCGACGAGGCCGATGGCAAAGCCAACCATGATGCCGCCTGTTGTGACGGCTCGATACGCTACGGCGTCGGAAGCTGTTAGCAGGTATTCAAACGTTTCCCGGCTGTAGGCTTCACCGTCGACGAAACAGCGCTGGTCAAGTCTCCAGCACTCGTCGAGCTGCGAAATGGTTAGCTGCCTGATGTCGTACTTGGAACTTCCGGCGGCGGCTAGATTGCGAGCTGACTGCTGTTGAGGATAGGCGTCGGGTGAGTCCGACTGAGACCACCAGCGGGTACGAATTTTTTTGAGTACAGCCATGGATAGCGTCTTGGATTTAAATCCGTCCGGCGCGGAAACGTGCTGGTAGTTTATCACCCGTTTTCCGCAAGCACTAGATCAGTAACATGCAGTCACCGTAACTGTAAAAACGATAGCGATTCTTGACTGCGTGATGATAGGCGTCCAGGACGAGATTCCGCCCCCCGAATGCGCTCACGAGCAGCAGTAACGAAGAACGTGGTAAATGAAAATTAGTAAGAAGAATGTCAGTAATTCGGAATCGGTAGCCTGGAATAATGGTCAACCCGGCGTTCTTTCTCACTGGTTCGAGCCGTCCCCTGGCATCGGCCGCAGCCTCGAGCGCGCGCGTGGTAGTTGTTCCAATAGCGATAACACGTCCACCGTGAGAGCGAGCGTGATTTATTGTCGCCGCCGCTTCATGAGTAATCTCAAATTGTTCCAGCGCGACACGATGCTGTTCGATGTGCTCTACTCGAACGGGCTCGAATGTTCCATACCCGACATGTAGCGTAATCTGAACAACCGAACCGCCGCGACTGCGGACTTCTTCAAAAATCCTCGGAGTGAAGTGCAAGCCGGCAGTGGGTGCGGCAATCGCACCTGCTTCTCGCGCGAAGATCGTTTGATAGCGTTCGCGATCTTCCAGCTGTGCGGCCCGTCTGATGTACGGTGGCAGTGGTGCCGCACCCAATTCATTCAAGACGTCTTGCCAGTCTTCCTGACATTCGAAGCGCAGCCACCGCATTCCGTTCCCGGGATCATCGAGTACTTGCCCCCGCAAACGCGCATCACCAAACGTTATCCAATCACCTTGCCTCAAGCGATGTCCGGGCCGGAGTAACGTCTCCCAGATGAATGGTTCCAGCTCGCGAACCAGCAGAACTTCGACTCGGCCGCCCGATGGATCGCGCTTGCCCATCAGTCGCGCAGGGAAGACGCGCGTGTTGTTGATGACGACGACATCATTTTCCCGAATGTAATTCGGAAACGCGGCAAATTGACTGTCATCCCATGTGCGTCGCTCGCGATCCACGACCAGCATACGCGATGCGTCGCGCTCACTCAGCGGTTCCTGAGCGATCAAGTCTTCCGGTAGTTCGTAATCGAATTCCGAAATATTCATTGCGAGTTGAACTTTGGAGTCGGATAGTGAGGATGTTCGCGATGAAAAACGGCCGTGAGCTGCGCGCCGAATAACAGAATCAGACTCGAGACATAACTCCACGTCAGAACGGCAACGACTGCTCCGACCGAACCGTAAATCTGGTCATAGTGAAAGTAGTTCAGACTCCACGCAAAAATGTATTTCGCCAGCTCCCACAAAATCGCACCGACGATCGCGCCCGGTAGCGTGTCCCGAAGCGTAACTTCAGCCTTAGGCATGAAGCGATAGACCATGACGAAAACTACGACCGTAACCAGGAAACTTAAGATGGTAAACACGACTTGCCAAAACGCACTACCAACAGAAAGCAGGACGGGCCAATTTGCCAACTGGCGCGGAGAGAGGTTCGCGGCGATTTCTCTCAGAGCGACCACAATTGAAGTGACCAACACCGAAAATGTGAGCACTAAGCCGACAACGCCAATCATCCCGATGGTCAGTGCTCTTCCGTGCAAGAACGTTCGTGACGTGGCTCGCCAAATTCGATTCAATGCGCGTTCGATGACTGCAAAGACCCACGAACCCGCCCACAGCACAATCACTAAGCACGTGATGACCGTTCCCGGTCCAACGGCAGTTAGCGATCGGATTGTGTCGCGGAGAAAGCTTCGCGAACCGGGATAGACATCGACGACTTGGGTCAGCAGGCCGGTTGCCCCTGCAATCTGATTGCCAATTGCCAGCAGCAGCAAGAGTGCCGGAAACAGCGACATCAAGCCGAAGTAGCTCATGGCCGCTGCAGCGGTGAACAAATCGTTCTCGTGAAATTGCTCCAGCGAGTGCGTAAAGATGGAACGCCAGGGGCCGGCGTTCTTTACGCCGAAAGAATACCGCGACAACGGACGAATGCTTCTCATTGCCTTGCGTAAAAAAGTTATTGCTTACCGGGGGCGATCGTCAACGGGAGTCGAACAGACTAAGTCTCTGGGGGTTTGCAGGGTTGATCCCGAAGTGGTCGTAGGCGAGCCGGGTTGCCATGCGGCCGCGGGGCGTACGGTCTAGAAAACCGATTTGGATTAAGTACGGTTCGATGATCTCCTCAATCGAATCCTTTTCTTCATGAATTGCGGCGGAAATGGTACCAAGCCCAACCGGGCCTCCATTAAATTTTTCGATGATCGTAAGCAACAGCTTTCGATCCATTTCGTCGAGACCGTATGTGTCAACTTCCATCCGGTTGAGTGCATCGTGGGCTATATCCTTCGTGATGCGTCCGTCGTAGTCCACCTCAGCGTAGTCACGCACGCGACGCAGGAGTCGATTCACGATGCGAGGTGTTCCTCTGGATCGCCGCGCAATCTCGCGCGCGCCTTCCTCGTCGATTTCAACTCCAAGAATGTTCGCCGATCGCTTGCAGATCACTTCCAGATCGTCGTGAGGATAGAAATCGAGGTGAAAGACGATCCCGAACCTGCCTCGCAGGGGTGCCGTGATCAACCCAGCTCGAGTTGTGGCTCCAACGAGCGTAAACTTCGGTAATTCCAGTTTGATGGATCGAGCACCGGCGCCCTGTCCGATCAGCAAATCCAAGTTGTAGTCTTCCATTGCCGGATAAAGCTTTTCCTCCAGCGCCGGAAGTAGTCGATGAATTTCGTCGATGAAAAGTACGTCACCTTCCTGGAGATTCGTGAGGAGAGCTGCGATGTCTCCAGCCTTTTCGATTGCCGGACCGGCCGTCGATCGCAGCTCAGCACCCATCTCATTGGCAATGATATGCGCGAGAGTGGTTTTGCCCAGGCCCGGTGGTCCAGTCAGCAGCACGTGATCGAGCGCCTCTTTCCGTGCCAGCGCAGCTTTCATGTACACACGCAGATTCTCTTTGACCTGGCGTTGGCCAATGTATTCGGCGAGTCGTGTTGGGCGAACGGTCAGTTCAAACTGTCGCTCTTCATCGCTCGGAGGTTCGTTACGCACGCGAGCTGGTTGTTCTGTTGCCATAGCGTAATCATCCTTTGGCCAGTTTGCGCAGACTCCTTCTCAGGATCGATTCCACCGAGAGATCGCCGCCCTCGCTGAGTGCGGAGTTTATCGCTTTTTCCGCTGCAGCCCGTTGATAACCCAAATTTAAGAGAGCCGAGAGAGCATCCGAGTGAACCGTGTCCTCCGTCGGTCGCGCAGCTTCGCGTCGAGTGCCCAAGTCTTCTTCCTGCTCGGGTGGCAAAAGCGCCGTAACCTTATCACGTAGTTCCATCACCAGGCGTTCGGCGGTTTTTCTACCGACACCGGGAATCAGCGTCAATCGCGCGAGATCGTTGGTGCGAATTGAAGAGATCATTTCATCCGCACTCATGCCGGATAGCAAAGTAATGCCGAGTCTTGGGCCGATGCCGCTTACGGAAATTAGACGCAGGAAGAGTTCGCGTTCACGAGCTGTCTTAAACCCATAAAGTTGCAGTGCATCCTCGCGGACA
>DATEDU010000210.1:0-6910 GCA_035281525.1 Pyrinomonadaceae bacterium
ATCCAACGATCGGTGTAATCCGAAAGCATGTTGTAGTTGGTGCGCGTGGTCCGGAGGACAGTCGTCGCATCGGCCGCGTACTCTAAAAAGTCACGCGGCAGCCAACAGCTTAAGTTATTGGCAAGCGTAAAGTGTTCGTAAGTGGTCTCCG
Source organism: Pyrinomonadaceae bacterium (assembly GCA_035281525.1). GTDB lineage: Bacteria > Acidobacteriota > Blastocatellia > Pyrinomonadales > Pyrinomonadaceae > PSRF01. The sequence goes on from DATEDU010000210.1 coordinate 152, forward strand.
TGCGTGCGCGGTTGCCCGAGGGGTCGTAAATATTTGTTTCGATCGCCCGCGGATTGAGCGGATAGTCAACGGTCGTGTCGTCCTGCCTCCAGGTCGTCTTCACTTTCCGTTGCCACGTACCGCCGCTGGATGTCTCCACCATTGCGGGCAGCCCGCGACTCCAGCGTGGTGTCCCGGTCATGTCCACGAAATAAGTCTTATTTACAGTGCCGTCGGGCAAGGTAACGTCGGTACGCTTTCCGTCCACCGCTTGCGATTCGCCAGGCATGGTCCAGGTGTCGGGGAGGGGTCCTGAAAACGCGGTGACTGCCTCCTCAGTGCTGGATATGGTCCCATCGGTGTCACCGTTCCAGTACTTGGCCCAATCGCGGCGCTCAGTGAAGCGCGGGCAGTCAACGTGCGGACCTGTCGATGCCAAGGGTGAGCCAGGCAAGTTGTAAGCGCGATAATTCAGCACATTATTCACGTTGTCGGAAGCAATGTAGGCAATCTTCCAAACTTGTCCCCAACTCGTGTACGTGAAGTCGAAGTGGGAATCGTCCGCCAGCGTTACCTTCGAAAGCGTCTTGATGGTTGTGTTATTTGCTGGACCATCGACGCTCAACCCGTTAAAGCTGGTTTGGATGGGAGTATCACTGTAGGTGAATTCGGCCCAGGGGTGTTCCGTTTGATTGGGGCCCTGGTTCCAGGTCTGCGTAATGGATATGAGCTGGCCGGATCCGTTGTAGTTGAACTTGATCTGCCTCGCCAGGGTGTCAATAACTTTGTCGAGCCGCCCGGAGACGTATTCGATACTTATGTAATTGCCATTGCGGTCCTTGATCTTGGTGCAGTGGAATTGATTACTGATCGCGGTGTAACTCAACTGCATGCCGTCTGAAGTGCGCAGCGTCATGTCAGTTGTATCCAATAACAGATGAGCCGAGTCTGCTGATTCAAACAAAACTGAGTTGCCGACCTGTCGTAACTCAGTGCGACGGCCGTCCGGGCTTATCAATAGATACGCATACTTGCCGGTTTCGCTGTTGAAGTGAAGCTGCTGAATGACGGGAAAGCCGAGGCGAAAGCCCGGTCCCGGAAAACCCTTATCATGGTCAAACAACATGTAATTGCCGGCCCTGGTCCATACTAGCGAGTTGTACGAAAGCGCTATATTGAGGTCCAAGCCGGCGCGTCCGCGCAGGCTGACAAGCGGCACCGTCCAGTTGAAGTTTTGCGATAGCGGATTCTCGCCGCCGCCACCAGTCGCGTTGAGCGGATCGAGACGCGAGCTCGCACTCGAACCGATCGTCACTGGACTTGTCGCGCTCGCCAATAAACCGCTGTTGTCCGTGACCGTTAAGGTTGCTACGTAAGATCCGGCACCAATGTACGTATGAGTTGGATTCGCTGCATTGCTCGACGTGCCGTCGCCGAAATTCCAGTGATAGCTCACGATCGTGCCGTCCGCATCAGACGAACCGCTGCTGCTGAACTGCACGGCCTGTGTGGTTAATCCGTCGTATGGACCGTTCGGTGCCGGAACGGGTCGCTGCGAAGTTCCTTGCACCGGCACGTTGGTCGAGTAGGTGACACCGCCCTGGAGTGTTCCGTGATTGGCGTTGCCGGACGAATCGTTTGTTGTCTGGCCGTCAAACTTCCAGTACGCACGCGTCTGATTTGCTGGACCAAGTCCGGGAGTAAAGTTTGAGCTGTAAAGGGCAGCCGCTGAAATGCGTACCTCATCAATCAAGCCGCCAAAGTAAAAGGTCCCACCGGTGTTCCACCCGATCTTTAGCGGGCTGTTGCCGGAAGCTGGTCCATTCGTGGTCCATAGACTGCCATCCAGCACACCGTTGAGATAGATGCGCATTTGATTGCCGTCGAATACGCCGGCCACGTGATGCCAGTTACCGGTTGTGATGGTCGTAGTGCCGATGGCGGTGGTGTACTGGTTATGACTCTGATAAAGGTCCAGGCGCACTTTGCCCGTGTTGGTAATGGAGAACTCATAGCCGCCGCCCGTACCGGGCACTTGCCAGGTATGGCGATAAACAATCTCCTGATAATTGCCTGTAATCGCATTAACTTTGATCCACGCCTCAATGGTGATCGGCCCGCTGATGTTGATGCTCGTGCTGTTTGGCACACTCATGTACGCGCTCGTGCCGTTTAACGATAGCGAGTGCTGCGTCGCCGAGCCGAGAACATTGACTGTGATTGCGCTGGAAGGGGTCACAGCAGCGCTATCGTCAGTCGCTTTTGCCGTTACCGAATACACACCGCTCGACACGTTGTTCCAGGCGAACGAGTAAGGGGCGGTGGTGTCGGTTCCCAGCAGGGTCGTGCCCTGGTAGAAATCAACTTTGGAAATCACGCCATCGCTGTCTGAAGCCGTTGCGTCAAGCACGACGGTGGAGCCGGCCGAATAGGAAGTGTTGTTTTGGGGATGCGTAAGCGAAACTGTCGGGCTACTGTTGGTCGCGAATGGAACGTCAGTCGAGTAGGTTGCGCTACCTTGCAATGTTCCGTCATTCAAATTGCCGGAGAAGTCGCTCGTCGTCTGTCCATTGAACTTCCACAAAGCACGGGTTTGGTTGGCTGGTCCTAAACCGGGGGTGAAGTTGGAACTATAAAGCGCCGCAGCTGAGATTCTCACATTATCAATCAAGCCGCCGAAGTAATAGTTCCCACCCGTGTTCCACCCGATCTTTAGCGGGCTGTTGCCGGAAGCTGGTCCATTCGTGGTCCACAGACTGCCATCAAGTACACCGTTGAGATAAACGCGCATTTGACTGCCGTCGAATACGCCGGCAACGTGGTGCCAGTTACCGGTTGTTATCGTCGTACTGCCGATGGCTGTCGTGTACTGGTTGTGACTCTGATAAAGGTCCAGGCGCACTTTGCCCGTGTTGGTAATGGAGAACTCATAGCCGCCGCCCGTACCGGGCACTTGCCAGGTATGGCGATAAACAATCTCCTGATAATTGCCTGTAATTGCATTAACTTTGATCCACGCCTCAATGGTGATCGGCCCGCTGATGTTGATGCTCGTGCTGTTTGGCACACTCATATACGCGCTGGTGCCGTTTAACGATAGCGAGTGATTCGCGGTTTGCGACATTGATGTGTGCATCGGCAGATAGAAAATGCACAAGAGTAAATAGAATACAACGAGTAACAAGGCATGAGGTCTGGGCATGCGGCGTCTCCTTCGGGAGTGTTAGAGACTAAAAACTGTTGAAATCGAGGTTACGGTGATTGCACTACAATGCGGCACGTCCATTGGGGATGATCAGATTCCGTCAACGTGTATGTTCCGCTTTGCAGGGTAACGGTCCAAGCTGAGGAGCCCTTCTGTACCTTAAATTCTCTAAGGACGGTCCCATCCTCCGCTTTTAATAGCAGCGTGTACTCACCTGTTAACGCGCTGTTTTCAACAGCGATTGCAAACGTGCCCGGAGCATGTTGCACCTCATTTGGAGTGAAGCCACTGCTCGTGAGCTCGATTCGTAGTTCATCACGACCGCCTTGCTGGGCTCTCGCGTTAGGGTCCGCGATCCACCAGACAGCAACTACAAGGAAGAGAAAAGCTGAAAGAGTAAATACCCTGAGCGTTTCTCTTGCAGGCCAACGAGGCGTGAGTCCCACAGATTTCAGTTGTTTCATAGCAGGCAGAGGTCCTTTGTAAGGTCAGTCAGGTTGCCCGTGATCCGTTGCGAGGTAAACGAAGACATTAACGCATAACCGTCGAGCTAGTTTCAAGTTGTTCATGGACGGCGACTGTTCTGTTTTCTATGTCACCGTGATGTCACGCTTCACATTGACCGAATATTGTGAATCGAATAAATACATTTATTTTCAACGACTTACACGCATAAAAATTTAATAAAAGGGCAACTGATGTAGCACTTGATCCATCTGAGTCGGCGGTCGTCGATAACGACCTCCCGAACAGTTTTTGAAAGTAACGCAGTCTCCCTTAGTAGAGCTCTGCCCGTCAGAAATCAGGTGCCTTTATGGTCCTAGTTAGCATGGAGAGAACGACGAATGAAGTTGGCCCGAAAGTTACCCCTGTTTCGCACCCTGAAGTATCCGACGTTTGCGCTCGTTTCATTTTTTCTTTTCACCAACCTCACTGGAGTTCTGTTCAGCCGCGTCCTCGCGCCTGAGGCAGTCGCGCAATCGATAACGTTTAGACAGATTGCCGGCGATATTCCGACATCCGGTAGTGAAAGCATCGATCGCCTGATCTTCGACGCCGGCGCGCGCGAAGGTGTGGATCCGCGCTTTATCCATGCGGTGATCTGGCAGGAGTCGAAGTACAAAGTTGAGGCGGAGTCGCATGCCGGCGCCGTTGGGTTGATGCAGTTGATGCCGGCGACCGCAGAACGTTTTGGTTGCGAAGACCGCAACGATCCCGCTGCAAACATCGCTGCCGGTACAAAGTACCTGAGATGGCTGATTAAAAGATTTGACGGCAACGTGGAGCTTGCTTTGGCCGGCTACAACGCAGGCGAAGGTTCGGTAGATAAATACGACGGCATACCGCCGTACAAAGAGACCAAGAACTACGTGAAGATCATCTCGCAGCGTTATGGGAAGACGTACCATCCGGTGCTCCCACCGCCGCAAGCTGCGGAGGAATTCAACCTCTACGCTGAATCTGAAGTCGCGATAAGCGAGTAAACACTCCTCCGATCGGTGTTATCTGAAGCACAGATAACACCGATCCCTCCTTGACACTACGCCCTGCCTTTTGGCTGAATGCTTCCGGTCTTTCCCTAAAAACCTGCGCTGTAACAGAGGAATCGTTTTATGAGCACAACGACAGAGGCGGCGGTACGTCCAACGGCCGCTGAGGATCGCAGCTTCTTTGGCCATCCACGCGGGTTGTCGACGCTGTTCTTCACCGAGATGTGGGAACGGTTTTCGTTCTACGGAATCCGTCCGCTTTTGATCCTGTATATGACGGCGGCCATTACTTCCGGCGGATTCGGTTTTGAACGAACCCAGGCCGGCGCGATCGTCGGTATCTACGCTTCCAGTGTTTATCTGTCATCGTTGCCGGGTGGCTGGGTGGCAGACCGGTTGTTGGGCCTGCGCCGAGCCATCATGCTTGGCGCGATCCTGATCTCATGTGGCCACATCTCAATCGGGCTCTCATCTTTCGCAGGCTCAAAAGTACCGTTCTTCGTGGGATTGATTCTGATCGTCCTGGGAACTGGCCTGCTCAAGCCCAATATCTCTGCTATCGTTGGCGACCTGTATCCCGAAGGTGGTGCTCGGCGCGATGCAGGATTCTCGATCTTCTATATGGGAATCAATACCGGCGCCACCGCCGGATTTCTGGCGACTGGATTCCTCGGCGAAAAGATTGGCTGGCACTGGGGCTTTGGTATTGCCGGCGTTGGAATGCTCCTGGGGCTCGCCTGGTTTGCGCTCCGCTCTGGCCCAACTCTGGGTAATCTCGGCTTAGAGATTTCACGAAACGCCGATCCCGTAAAACAGGCGCGCCAGGAACTGTGGATGAAACTTGGGCTGGCGCTCGGACTCGGCGTGCTGGCTCTGGTGGTAATCCTCGCTGCGACGGGAACCATTACTCTTAATCCTGTAGCGATCGGTGAGTACATGGTTTACGTGTTAGTCGGAACGGCCGTCGTTTATTTTGGCATTCTTTTTCTCCTCGGTGGTCTAACCAGTGAAGAGAAAAAACGACTTGTAGTGATCGCGATTCTGTTTGTGTTTGCGGCGGTCTTCTGGTCGGCCTTCGAGCAGGCTCCCACTTCACTGAATCTCTTCGCGCAAGACTTTACCGATCGCATCGTGTTTGGCTGGGAAGTTCCAGTGATCTGGTTTCAAATAGCCAACTCTATATTCATCGTCCTGTTTGCACCGTTCTTCGCGTCTCTCTGGCTCAATCTGGGCAAACGAGGTGCGAACCCGCCGAGCACGGCTAAGTTTGCGATCGGGCTTCTCTGTGCCGGCGCGGGTTTCGCGATCATGATCTGGGCTGCGAATATCGTGGTTAACAGTGGTGGGGCGGTTAAAGTATCACCTTTCTGGCTGATCTCGAGTTACCTGTTCCAGACGTTCGGCGAGCTGTTTTTGAGTCCGGTGGGCTTGTCGTCGATGACCAAATTGTCGCCGCGGAAGTATGTTGGACAGATGATGGGAATTTGGTTCCTCGCCAGCTCGGTTGGAAACCTAATCGCAGGCCTCGTTGGCGGACACGTCGATCCGGAAAAACTCGATCAAATGCCGAGACTGTTCATCGCCACGACACTTGCGCTGGTGGGAGCGGCTTTGCTCCTCGGCCTGATGGTCCCATTCATCAAGAAGTTGATTCCTAATGAAGACAAACTCGTAGGAGAATAAACGTTGCTCAATCGTTTTTGCGTTGCGTTGGCATTTGTGCTGGCCCTCTGTGTTTCCGCTCAAGCCCAACAAAAACTTCTCACCATCGACGACATTTTCGATCCCGCGAAGAGAATTAACTTCAACGGCACCACGCCGACAGTTCGCTGGCTCAAGGACGGCAATCACTACCTGCTCACCAACGAAGCATCACGCCGCGACGTGCCGCGGTTGCAGAAAGTGAACGCTGCAACGGGTGAAGCCACGCCGTTTTTCGACGCAGCGAAAATGCAGGCTGCGTTTGCGGCTGTGCCGGGTGTGAGTGTGGCAGACGCTCGTCAACTCGCCGGGCGAGGAAATTACAACCTCAATCCAGCGGAAAACGCGGTGCTGATCAACTGGGCCAACGATCTTTTCTACTAC
>DATEDU010000211.1:0-3771 GCA_035281525.1 Pyrinomonadaceae bacterium
AGAATCTGCTCGGTGATTTGTTCGAGGCCGGGATCGTAGCCGCTTAAGGTAGACACCCTTATGGTGGGAAGAAGAAGCGATGATGGTGGTTCATATTCTCCAGGTGGTAAATAGAGGCCAGTTTTTCTGAAATGACTAACCCCTTTGTCTCCGTGAAAGAATTCCCTTCGAGGATCGATCAAACCTCTTTCGAGTTGACGCTTCGCAGCGACCTCTGCGTCAACCTCACAGATTATTACGAACACATCGGCGTCCTCGTTAAATCTCGCGAGCTTAGGCCTCCATACTTGATCTCGGAAAGCAGCTTCGGCAATTACAGAAACCTTCAGGGATAGCAGAAGCTCGATATTTTCAAAGAAGATTTCCGTTACGATCTTGTTCGTATCTTCCAGAAGCTGATCATGTTCGATATTGAATGTATTGACGTACCCTTCTTTTAGCTCGTCTCGGCTTATAACCGGAAGGTACAAGAGCTTACCCAGTTCTTTTGAGAGTGTAGTTTTACCTGAACCTGGTCGACCGGTAACAATAACCAATTTCGGTTTGTTGTCCATATCGTTAGCGCCGGCTGAAACCACCTCGCCCGCGGGTAGCCGCAATCTCCTGCTGTATTCGCCCCACTCTATTCGATGGGCTCGGATGATCCGAGAGGAATCCGCCGCCTCTGTTTCCCAGCGTCTGCATAAAACTCACCAGACCCTGAGGTTCATAGCCTGCTCGTCGCATCAATTGGACCGCGCCGACATCTGCCTGGGTTTCGGCTTTGCGACTATACTTCAGAAACAAGGAGTTTAGACCGAATGACAGCCCAAGCTGTGCGAGGTTTCCCACGAGCCCGCCACCAAGCCTGCCGCCCAGTATCTGCAACGGCATCTGCGCAAGCATGGCCTTTGAAGCTTGATTAGTGCCGTGGCGTAACGTTACGTGCGTGACCTCGTGCGCCAGAATTCCCGCGAGTTCAGAGTCGTTACGCGTTCGGCGCAACATGCCACTGGTCACGTAAATGTAGCCCCCCGGCAGCGCGAAGGCGTTTGCATCCGCTCGATTTACTACGCGAAAGCGCCACGGTAGATTCGGCATCGTGGAACGTGCGGCCAGTTGCCGGCCGATTCTGCTGACGCGCGGATCATTGTAGGTACGATATTGTCTCTCAATCTGGCTCGCAGAACGACGGCCGATTTCGACGTCATCGCGTAGCGAGAACAGATTCATCCCCGGCTTCAAACGCGTCTGCGCCGTGATATAACCAGCGCCGGAGGTTAGCAGTGCCAACGCAAAAACAACGGCGCAAATCCTTCTGGTGGGCGAATGTCTCATTTCTATTTATCCTCAGCTTTCAATTCCGGAGAGAGGATGGGAGAGGGAAAATTTGATGTTGTAAGTGGCTTGGTGGTTTACGCTAATCAATCAGAAACAATCGGATTGCAAGACTAACGCAAAATTCAATAGCAGCATTAGCCTGTTTGTGGCCGTTTGAACGCGCGCACGTCAGCCCAATGGCGTGGAGGAATTAATAATGTATGGACCAGCGAGCGGAGGTTATTGCTATCAATGATGCCGTACACTTGCGCCAGAACAGAGATGAGTGGGTTTGAGTTCAGATGAAGTCGACGGCGCACCTCGTCCGGCACCAGCAACGCCTGCACCTCCAGCAGCAAGTAGTAGCGCCACAATCCTAAATGCTTGCGGTATGCTCCGTAGAGCATGGAGGTGTGTTTGCTATAAACCAGATCGCGCACCAGGTGCCGGCGGCGATCCAGTTGCCACTCAGCGTAGGTCGCCGGCAACTCGGGAATACATAATCCCTCGCCAATCCGCAGGAACACTTCGAATACATCTGCCTTCTGAGATTGCGACAACGGCCGGTAGAGGAGCGCGTAAGCTCGCTCCGAATAGTCGATCAACATGTAAAGAACGTCGCGGAACGCCCAATCAGGAATCGTTTGCGCACGCTCGTGCTCGACTGATGCGTGTCTCGCGTTTATGCGATCCAGCGTACGGCGCGCCTTCTCCTCATCGACAAACACTATCTCCTGAGCGTAACGCACGGTGGAGAAAAGTCGCCCGATCGGATCACGTGGAATCTCGCCGGTAAAGAAAAGCCAATCGACGGCGCGATTGAGTGCAAACTCAGCCGCCGAACCCGCAAAGATCAGCAGCACCAGATCCGGATCACCCCAGATTGTGCGCACGATCGAGCGCGGGTCTACGAAATCACGAACTGAAGCGGTGCGCGATTCGGATCTCGTATTTAAGGCAGAGTAATTCACGCACTTGCGGAAAAGCTGCGGGCGGGTACTGGTTCAGGAGATCCGATTAACTCCTCGACTCTTTCTACGATCTCCCGCGCCATAATAAGACTCCGTAACACCTGTTCATGCGGTTTCGATTGTTCGCGTTGTTCAAGCCAGTGTACGTCAAACCCTTGCAATGCGTTTACGGCATCAACCGTTGCTCCGCTGGTTTTGGTGGCGCAGATGATGACGTCGCATCCGATCCTCACAAACAAGTCAAGGCTCTCTTTCAGGTTTGGACCACCCTGACTCTCGACGCCGATTTTCAAGTTGTTTATAGTCAGCACAAGTCGGACGTCTCTTTTGGTCGTATGGTTGTGCTCGATCGAAGCGTCGGGACATTTTTCCGTTAGCATCTCAACAACTGTTCTTATTGTCGGACTCTTGCCCAGCTTTGACTTGCCCCTTAAGGCGAAAACGATTCTCACACTGACCTCCTATCTGAGGGCGCGAATTTTCAGGGGATTGAATCAAGAAGAGTACCTGTATCGTCGAACCCGCGCAAGCCGTAACCAGACTCACGCGCCGCTGCCACCAATCGTCCTTCGCGATCCAGCAACCTGTCTGCAAGCTCGACCATCCTGCGGTTGGGTATCGCGATTGGCCGTTGGGCCAACACACGCATCATTGCCTCGTGTTCCCGTCCCGGGCCAAGCCAGCATGCATACATGATAAGTGCGGCTGCAGAGGAACGGCTCACTCCTGCTTCACAGTGGATTAGTATTCTTCCGGTAACGGAGTGGAGCTCGCGCGCTAGCGTGATGATCTGCTGAACGTCCTGCTCCGTAGCGCCGAGTTCAGTGACGACATCGGCGACAAGCAGGCGCAGCTTGCGGTTGACGTTGTGATACCCGAGCGGCAGGTCGTCCTGCACATCACCGATCGAGACGAGATACGTTATCTCCGCACAGCGTTCGGGCGAGCAGAGGACATCGCCCGCCTCATAACGACTTGCCACCTCGATCGTCGGCCCTGGCCAGTCCATGATCAACTCGGGACCAGGAGCAGGAAAGAATAATGCCCTGCTCCTGTTCCTGTTTTTAATTAGTTGCAGCCGTGATCGCACTCCACTGCCGGTTCATTATTACCTGCCAGTGGTCCAACACCTTTGCGTCCTGGATGCTCAGGTATTGAGATCGCCGCTGTCCCAACATTGTCATTGTAATCCGTTTCGGGCAATTGATGACAGAACCCCTGCGGGTCAACATTCGGACAAGCTTCACCGCGCTTCGCCTTGAATGGCGGATTGACAGTAATGCGGATGATGTAATCGCCCGGCGGAACCACCGGTTGCCCGTCGCCACCATCCAGAACAAAGTATTGCCCCGCTAGCGTAAAGCGATAAGTGTCGGCCCAACCCGCTGATATGCCCTGGTTACCCGGAAAACCGATAGCACCACAATTCCGGAATTTTCCTGGACCAGGCGCAACACCACCGACAGGAACAGGATTCGGATCCGTGTCGAGCATGCAGAAG
>DATEDU010000212.1:0-4260 GCA_035281525.1 Pyrinomonadaceae bacterium
GACTTCGTGCTGACGTCGCAAGCATCCGGCGCAGAAGTTCTCAGGCTCAAACAAAAACCAGACACGACTTACGAGCTTGTCTTTGACAATGCTCCGTCACCGATGCAACACCCTGCAATGCGAGCCAACCATTTCCAGTTCTACTATCGATTGTTTCCGATGCCGAAGTCTCAGTGGTATGACTTCAGAGTGGTTCCTCGCGAGTTGGTCCAGACTGCTTTAAAAGGAAGGAATTCTAATCACGTGGAGTTTGCTCACCCTCCCACCTCAGACGAAATTCCCTGCATGCCGACGGGTTCCGGTGGGGGTCGGGGATAAATGTAAATAAGGACCCAAAATTCTCGGCTGGCACATAGCTCAAAATCTGAGTCCTATGCCCGCACTAAATTGTAGATTGTGGCGTGTTTCTGCCCCGCGCTCTAGTATCGCCTGGGAGAGACTAATTCCTTCCCGGCGGAATCTTCCGTAGCGAATGATCGTATCCCCTATATCAAAGCGCGTCATAATTCTACGGGACAAATAAACTTCAAATACTCCCCCAATATCTGTTGAGAAAAAACTTTCCCTACCGATTCGGAAATCGCCGACTGTAAACTGTTGATTGAGAAAAGTAATTGTCCTCGTGCCTGTTAACTGACTCACACGGCTGAAACCAACGAAGCCCGGTCGAACTTTCGCGAAAATTCCGACTTTCGAGAAACGTTGGCCCGCCTTGACCCCGAATTGCCCCTGATAGATGTGACCGTCCGGGACAGATAGGTCACTTTCACCAGTCTTGGGGAAGAAGTTGCCTTCCGCCTCGACAGCGAGATAGTCAGTGAGATTGTATGAAAACCTACCTCCGAATCCCGCTCTGGTTTCATGATCGAAATCATCGGGGACGATGGTAGGAGAGGAGAAAATCGGAGTAGGCTTATTACGGGATATCAAAGAGAACTGTCCGCCGATCTCAAACCGAGGAATGCTTTCTTGTGCGGCAGAGCTAACATTCATAAAAAGAAGAACGCTAAGTACCGCGATGATAGTGCCGAGTGAAATTTTCATCAGTGTCTTTCACAAAACGGGCGACTCTACAAATGAGCCGCCCGTAAGTGTTGATTCTTTTTGGCTGGGAGGCAGGGACTCGAACCCCGATAGCCAGATCCAGAGTCTGGAGTCCTACCATTGGACGACCTCCCAGCAAAGGGACTTGAAAATTTACGGGCGAGGCCCGCCTCTTGTCAAACCTTCTCCCAATGGACCACGTATCAACACAGATTAAAATGCTTGAATTGAGTGCGGTCACGAGGCACAATGTGGGCGAGTTGCTCGTTTGCGGCACACACCTTAGTAAAACAAAGACAATCGCCTTTACTCTTCATTTCCCGGAACCAATTACGGAGACTTGATGACTGAACACGACAAGCAAGATGAGATTGCGAAGTATCGCTTGAAACTCGAGGAGACTGCCGACCTCGTGGCCCGCATCCGGCACGAAATCAACAACCCACTCACGGGAGTGTTGGGCCAGGCACAGCTTCTGTTGCGCGAGGATCTAAGCGAGCGATCTCGAAAACGAGTGCAAACGATCGAAGACCTCGCGATTCGTTTACGTGACATCGTGGCCCAGTTACGTGAAGTGCAACGGCCCAGCAGTGACGGCGAGTAACCACAAAAGGCACAAAAAGCACAAAAGGCACAAGAGGTAAAGAACCAGTTAGACAGGCGTCAATTACCTCCGCCGTCCGCTCGCGGGCGACGCATGATCGTAACCACTTCATTGCCACCGAAGAATGTCGAACCCGTTGAAAAGCCGACGAATTGATAACCCTCAGCCGCGGCTTCCATCACTTCCTTCTGCATCGTTGACGTCTTCCTCGTCGCGAGCAGTTTGTAATCCCACAGTTTCGGTTTGACTTTGTTATCGCGCTCGAGAATCACCATCACTTCAGTGCCGAACGTCTTCTTGAACACCGACTGGCCCACGTGCTCGTAACCCTGATCACCCGCTGCCTGAAGTTCCTTCTGCATGGTTGACGTCTTGGTTGTTGCCAGTAGCTGGTATGTAAAACGACCCCTCGAGAAATCGTCCGTCGGGCGGATCATTACGACAAGAGCTTCCGAACCGCCGAAAAACGTGTCGCCGCTAATCACTTCCTTGAAACGGTAACCTTCCGCAGCGGCGTCGTTCATCTCCTTTTCCATCGTCGTGACGCGATTCGTGGCGAGCAGCTTGTACTCAAACTCGATCTTCGGTTTCTTTGGATCTTGCGTAGTCTTTTCCCGAGTCTCCTGGGCTGTGATGGAAACAAACGAAACCAACCCGAGCAGGATCGTCAAAACGTATTTCATGGTGTCTCCTTAACAGCAGTCTCCACCGGTTTGCCTTTGATCTTCGTATCACCGTGCACGAACACGCTGTAGCGGTTTCCGGCCGGGATGACCGCAGGCTTGCCTTTCTTCAGTCCCCACAACAGACCAACTGGTCCAAGAAACACAGTCGTCGCGACCGCCGCCACCGCCACTGTTCCGCCTTTGCTGTCGCCGATGTGGCGTTGCGTGAAGCGCGCGGGGATCCGATTTCCGTCGGCAGCCATCACATCCTGCATGGCCCATTCGAGCTTTCCGGCTTTGCCCCAGTGTCCGGCTCGTTTTGCAGTGGTGATTCGCGCTCTCCCGCCGGCGCCTTTCTCGAAGATCGTCAATCCCTGTAGCTGAACAGGATTGACGACAACAAAATCAACCACATCGCCGACCTTTAGTTCTTCGCCGGAAGCGTTGTTAGTGAGTTGGATTTCGACCTCGGTGCCGTCGGGAACGCTCACGATGCCGTCAGCGGGCGCTTCGGTACTCGGCGCAGGTTTCACCATCACGAGAATCACACTGTCCGGAACGTTCGCTGCTTTCAGTTCAGCGAGTGCACCGGGACTGGTGTCGAAATTGGTCTGCGAAGATTTGATTTTGGCGACGATGATGTCGGCGGCGAGACCGGCCTTCATCATGTCGAGTACGTCTTTGTTGGTCAGCGCCGGCGAAGTGGATTCTGACTTAGCGGGGGTCGCAGGCGGATCCTGGTTGCGGACGGGGGAAGCAAACACAGCCATGCCCAAACTGAGCATCAGAATAGAGGCTACAAGTCGTTTCATCGCATTCTCTCCATAGGTTGGGAACGTAGACCGAACTCTAAAAGAACCCTGGGACAGTGAGCCAGATGGATTAGGACAGAATCGAAAATGGAACAGTGGGAAGAGTGGGCCCCTTGATTGATTGAAACGAGTTAACAGAACTGGGATTCTACCCCTCGCTTCGCTGCGCTTAGGCTAAACCGAAACAGTATTTTCTTCTTCAACGAGATAAGGCGTTGCCACGGGCGACGGTTCCGCGTCTTCGGCGAGCACTGCCTGAATGACTGGCAGGCTCAGGGAGTGTTTCGTAGTCGTTAGCGGAACGCTCTTGCCGGCTGCATAGACTTTGTGACGGCCGTTTTCTTCATACCACTCGGCCAGGTTCGCGGTCTTGTGCATGTTCTCGATGATCTGCCGCCAACCAACGCCGGTGTTGTAGGCGCAGAAGGAGATCTCGCCTTCCTGCGTGCCGTACGGGATAACGCACATCTCGGTGCGACGGAAGTCGTAGTTGAAAAGATCCTGGAACCACATTCCTTCGACGCACAAGACTCGCCACATATCGTTCGCATCGGTTGCTTTCATGCGATCGTTGCGGTCGGAGTTCGAGTTGGTCGACGAAGGTTTGAATAGATTTACGATTTGCGAGATCGGAAATCCTTCAGGCGCGCGCTCGGCGTCGTAGTTGCGCATGATGGCCATACCGAGTTGCGCGTACGAAAGCTTGCGACCGCGCGCGGTGTCGGTGATGACCGCGACGTCTTTCATGAACTGTTCGTAGTTGAAGAACTCAAACAGCGATTTGAACTCACCCGTGTGGCGGTTCACGACGAGCAACGTGAAGATGCCGCAGTTTGGATGACAATTGCAGGAGGACCAGCCCCACGGCGCATCAGCGCCCTGCAACATATCCATCACGCTCGTGAACGCCGAATACGACGAAAGCGGGAACCAGTCACGCAGCGGTTGAATGTTACCGCTGAGCTGGTCCTTTAGATCGTGCGTCATGCCGGCCAGCGTGTAGCGCCACTTCTTGCGCATCTCGTCGGAGATGTCTTCGTCGCGGCCGGTGAACGAAACCGGTTGAAACGCGATCGTCTGCACCTTGTCGATGTTCTTCGCCGCAAACTCGACGATCTGTCCGATACCGTCGTTG
>DATEDU010000213.1:0-12583 GCA_035281525.1 Pyrinomonadaceae bacterium
ATGGATTCTAATTTGGTTCAATGCGCGACAAAACAATTTAGATTTTTGGGAGAGCTTAAGTGCCATGCCTCCCTCGATCACGGTCATCCCGGAAACCGCCTGGCGTTGGGGTAATGCCGTATCGACTCTACTGGTTCCTCAAAGAGGTATGTTGATGGGCCTGCCGCTCGCTGTGATCGTGTTTACGCAGTGGTGGATTGCGGCAGAGGACGCGGGGAAGGGGGGACGCGGGGACTCGGAGAAAAGGAAGGACGCGGAAAAGGGTCGACGCAAACAGAAGAATCTCCGCGTCCCCGTGTCTCCCCATCACCGCGTCCCTCTTTTCGTCTCTCCGATCCGAAAAATGATCGCAGCCGGGTTCATCGCCGGTCTCCTGCCACTCGTACACGCGCATAGTTTCGTAGTCGTGATCATTGTAGCCGCATGCCTTGCTCTGGGTTGGCATGCGCGAGCGTGGATCCTGGTTGGTTCCACTCTATTACTCTTTACCGTCCTATTTGTTACTGGTTTTCCTGTTGTGACGGCCACACCGCTCAAAGTTCTGTTTGTTTTGGCGGCTGCATTAGCAGTTGCTTTATGTTTCGTGCTACCCAGAGCTCAGCGCAATTTATGGTACGCATTCTTCATCGCAGCGATCGTCATAGCCGGACCACAGCTGTGGTGGTCCACTCACGCGAGCGCGGTCGACTCAGCCAGTTTCTTTGCTTTTGAGTTCGGTTGGGACAGTGCTAAAGAAAGATTTTTCGGATTGACCCTCGTCAGCGATTCTCTTCAAAGCCTCCCGCGCCTGCGCATTGTTTTAGAGCGATTACCGGATGTCGCCTGGTTCTGGTTCAAGAATACGGGTCTATTCATCCCGTTGATACTCATCGCGATTTTCTGGCGCGGCAAGAAACCTCTGATTGAAAGACGGCTACTCTATTTTTACTTGCCGTTCACCCTGTGTTTCATTGTCCCGAACTTCGTCAAGCTTGCGCCTTGGGTGTGGGACAATATCAAAGTCTTGTATTACTGGTGGCTGGCTTCCGCTCCGTTGGTCGCAGTCCTATTAGTGAGACTTTGGCGCGAAGGATGGGCTCCTCGAGTTCTTGCCCTGGCTTTGTTCGTTTGTGTGATACTGGCCGGGAGTTTAGATGTCGGGTCGATAGTATTTAAGTCGGCGAAATATCAGATTTTCGATCGCGCAGGAATTCAGTTTGCCGAAACTGTGAAGCAGCAAACGGCTCCTCGCGAGTTGATTATTCATGCTCCTGTTCACAATCATCCAATTTTTCTAACCGGAAGACGATCTTTGATGGGTTATCCAGGACACATCTGGACGCACGGCCTGGACTTCGTGCAGCGTGAAGCTGAAATCAAACAATTCTATATCGGGTCCGCGAATGCATCTGGACTCCCAGGCAAATATGGTATTTCAAAGGCAGTGGTCAGCCCGTTGGAACGCAATTTTGCGAAAGTTAACGAGCAGTTCTTCTCACGTTTCCAGACTGTAGGAGCAGTAGGTGAGTACCAGCTCTACCAAATCGCGCCGTAAGCAGACTCGCCAACCGGACACGGCGACACCGCGCGCAAAAACGGGCGCGGCATCTCCGGTACCAGAGTATCTGCCCGCGGAACTCTCAGAGCGCACTTGGACCATCTTCAGTCTCTTTATTCTGGCCGCAGCGGCCGTTTTGCGTCTCTACCACCTCGCCTTGGTGCCACTCCATCACGACGAAGGCGTGAACGGAAACTTTCTCGTTCACCTGGTGCGCGAGGGCAAGTATTCTTACGACCCGGCAAACTACCACGGTCCGACTCTTTACTATTTCACGGCAGTTATCTCCTGGGTCATAAGGTTCCTCTTCGGTGAGTCAGCGCAAAACACTTATGGTCTGAATGATGTAACTATCAGGTTGGTGACGGCGCTTTTTGGACTTGCAACCGTTTGGGTGGTTCTGTTGTTGCGGCGACACATCGGCACGGTTGGCAGTCTTTGTGCCGCCGCTCTACTCGCGGTATCGCCGGGCGCAGTTTATCTTTCGCGCTATTACATCCACGAAACTCTTTTTGTTTTCTTTACGCTGGGTCTGGTAGTAGCCGCAGTGAAATACTATGAATCGACCCATCCGATTTACCTGGTGCTTGCATCGATTAGCGCGGCGCTACTGTTCGCAACGAAAGAGACATTCATAATAAATGTTCCAGTGCTTGTGTTGGCACTCATATCGACGAAGGTTTATGAGAGGTTGCGATTTGGCTCTCGCGGGCAACAGAAGCGTTCAAAGAAGGACCGGGGCAGAAGAATTACTATCCGCGAGCAACTGGATAATGTGATTGGCCGACTCGGTGGTCCAACAAAGCTGGCACTTCTTGCCGCGTTAGCAGTCGTCGTCTTCGTAAGCGTGAGCGTCCTTTTCTACTCATCGTTCTTCAACAACTTTCCCAAAGGAGTTTATGACTCGCTCAACACGTTTGCGGTTTGGACGCAGACCGGACAAAAGGCGCACGTTCATCCAAAGTGGAAGTACATTGAATGGCTCACATTGCAGGAAGGCCCGATCTTCCTGCTGGCCATCTTAGGTGCAGGCATAGCTCTTTGGCGGCCCCTTAACTCGTTTAGACTTTTCGCTGCGTTTTGGGGGTTCGGGACGCTCGCAGCTTATTCACTTGTGCCGTACAAGACGCCGTGGCTGACTCTGAGTTTCATCGTCCCGCTTGCCTTGGTTGCTGGGACTGTATTTCAGACTTTGTATGAATATGGTGGTAAGCAATCATTGGCTGTGACTGTCGTTGTACTTGCTTTGGGGCTGGGTATAAGCAGTTACCAGTCAATCGACCTGAACTTCTTTAACTACGACAATGATAAAAGGACGGTCGATCTAACTCACCTCGAGCAAGATTACCGTCCGCAGTACTACGTTTACGTTTACGCCCATACGCACCGTGAGATGCTCGCCATGATTAATGAAATAAACCGTATTGCGAGCACGAGTGGGGAGGGGAATCGCCTCGCAATAAATATCGTTTCGCCCGAGTATTGGCCGCTGCCGTGGTATTTCCGTGACTTCCCCCGTGTTGCCTACAACAGCCGCGTTACGAGTGGAGACCAGCCGATTATCATCGCCAGGGACGAACAGGAGCCGGAGGTTGAAGCCATGTTTGGCGACCGATACACGAAGGTGCAGTCGGGCTTTCATGAGGACGGCAGTTATGCCCTGCGGCCAGCCGTGAATCTCCTCCTCTACGCCCGCCGGGATGTCCAACAACGTTAAGCCGAGTGCTTAACTTTGCTCTCCACTTCAATTAAGGGAAGCTGAGTTCAAGTTTTGGTTGACATTCTAAGCGCCTCACACTTATAGTGACTCACTTGTCGGAGCGCCTCAGTGGATCATTTCTTCAGGTCCCGGGCTAGCCAAAAAATAGTTAAGATTACTGCATGTTTAAGCTCCAACGGCTAGAGATCACGGGCTTCAAATCCTTTGCGGATTACACCGAGATAGTCCTCACCGGAGACGGCATTACTGCGGTTGTCGGCCCCAATGGCTGCGGCAAAAGCAATGTCGCGGACGCTATCGCGTGGGTGTTGGGTGAACAGCGCGTTAAGCATCTGCGAGGCTCCGAAATGAAAGACGTGATCTTTCAGGGGTCTCGAAACCGTCCACCGAGCGGCATGGCTGAAGTCGTTATGCACATGGTGCGCGACGATACTATCGAACACGAGCCGGATATCGAAGACATCGATTCAACTCTCGAACAGATCGATGACAAGGTTATTGCTTTCGATTCATTGTTGCCGGAACAGGCTGGTGAGCAGGACTCGGTAAACGCTCAAGCGCCAGAGCAGGATTCGGTGAACGCGCAAACGCCAGAGTTACAGACAGTTGCAACGGCTGATGAATCTGCTGCTTCTTCCGAAGAGCCAGCCTCAAGCGCCTTACCAACCCATCGTCATCACCACAAACGGCATTGGCGACGCCGGAGTCTCGCACTCGAGTTCCAACCGGGTGAAGCAGTATCCGTAACACGCCGGCTCTACCGTTCCGGCGAGAGTGAGTACCTCCTGAACAATCGTCAGTGCCGGTTGCGTGACATTCAGGATCTTTTCTCGGGCACGGGTCTTTCCGGTGGACATTACGCGATCATTGAACAGGGACGCATCGGCCAGATTCTTTCTGCCAAGCCGATGGACCGCCGCACGATCATTGAGGAAGCGGCGGGCATTACTAAGTTTCGCGTCAGACAGCGCGCGGCCGAAGCGCGTCTCGAATCAGCACGAGCAAATCTCGCTCGCATATCCGACATCATTTCCGAGATCGATCGGCAGGTGAACAGCTTGCGACGCCAGGCTGCGAAAGCACGGCGGTACCGCGTCATGCGTGAAGAGCTGCGAGATCTGTTGCGGCAGGTTTATGTAGCCGAGGATCAGAAACTCGCTCAACTGCTCGCCGAGACGGAAGCAAAACTGGAGGAGGTTTGCTCGCTGGAGCGCAACATGGCGGGCGATTTGGCCCAGCGAGAGGAAGATGCTCGAGCGGCCACGCAGCTTGCCCGCGATATCGAAGCCGAACTCGCAGCAGCTCGAGCTGCTGCTGCGGAAGCTGTTTTGCGCCGCGACCGCGAAGTGAGAGAGAAGGCTTATCAGGAAGAGCAAGTCGTAGCGCTCGAGAAACGCAAGGTTGAAATCGAGGCCGAAATAGACGCTCTGTCAAGCCGGTTGGTCCTGGTCGAGGCTGAATGCAAACGCCTTCAAGAGGATGACGCTAAGCTTCGAGCGGAGGCTGACGAAAGCGCAGCCGCTTTGATCTCCGCCGAAGAGGCGTACGCTCTGAAACTCGCGCAAGCACAGAACGCTGAAAACGAAATTGAGAAAGCGCGCGCCGATTTGCTAACGCATACTGCTGTTGCTGAACGTCTGCGAGAAATCGCACGCCAGCTCGAGGGCACGATAGATCGCCTGGCCGTTCAGGCAGAAGGACTGGCTCGTGAAGGTGAGCGGGCGGCGGCGCAGCACTCGGAGCGCACTGCCGAGGCTGAGAAGTTTAGTCACGAGATTACTGCGGCGCGCGAGCAAGTGGCGCTTCTGCATGCGGAACGCGAGTCGGCGGTTCATGCCGTAGTCCAAGGTCACGAAACCGTCAGCGACACCGACGCTGAGCTCACGAGAGTACGTGACGAATACTCGAGAGCTGCGCATAAGCTCGAGAGCTTGAAAGAACTCGATGAAAGACGAGCCTACTACTCATCGGCGGTTCAACTGCTGTTCTCCAAAACCGACGCTCCGCGTGATTTTCATTACCTCGGCACATTAGCAGATGCTTTGAAGGTCGACGCCAAATGGGAACGCGCAGTCGAAGGCGTATTGGGCTCTTCACTGCAATCCATCATTGTGCCGACACCTGATGATGCAGTGCGCGCAGCGCAGTGGCTGAAAGAGAACAACGGCGGTCGGGCAAGTTTTCTCGTAGCGGGACTCCAGGGCGGAAGTGACGAGACGGAAACACTCCTTTATCAAATCGAGCAGCGACCAGCGATTTCTCTTTACTACTCGTCGGAGAGTCTTGAGGAGTATCGCATCGCCGACTTGCTGGGAGCTCCGCGTGAGCTTGTTTCGGTCCTCGAGCGAACGATGCCGCAAAGGATGAATGCGCGCATAGCCGTGAATCTCGAGGACGCCATGACTAAGTCTTTGGCGACTGGCCAGGTGTACGTGACTCTGAACGGCGACTGGGTTTCGGGTGGCCAGTTTGTAAGTGCCGGTGATGCTCGCGCCCTCGAGGAAGGCGCCGGGCTGCTGACATTTAAGCGAGAGCTGCGCGAGCTCGAAGCGCGAGCTGATGTCCTCAAATCCGAACTGGCTTCGGCGGAGCAAGCTGCAAAATTCGCGCGCACCCGCCTTGTCGAACTCGAAGACGCAGTTGTCTATCTAAATGAAGCCATTGGCCGCGAAGAACGCGAGGCAATGACCCGCGAACTCACGGCGTCGGGGCTGGCTCAGGAAATTGAACGAGCCGCACGTCACATGCGAGTAGTCGCGGAAGACTCCGCACGCGTCGAGGAAGAGCGACGAGAAGTCGAGCAGCGCCGCGTCACCGCGCTGGCCGATGCTGAGGCAGCAGAGACAGCACGTCTGGTGTCGAGTCAGATGGTCGTTGACGCATCGGCCACGTTGGCCGAAGCCCGTAGAGAATCAGAACAGGAGAGTGAAACGCTGGCCGTATTGAGGGCGGCGGCCGCGGCAGCTGCTGAACGAAGACGCAGCACTGCGGCCGAACTTCGCCGGATGGAAGGCGAATACGCGGATTTAGCTGCCCGCGTTGAACGGCATCGTCTCGAAGTTATCGAAACCGATAATCGAACTTCTCAATTGCGTCAATCCATTGCTTACCTTGAGCACAAAGCGAACAACGTAGCCGAAGAGCAAGCGCGAGAAGAACTCGAAATCAATACGCACACAGAACGGCTCGAGGAAGCCCGGCGGCGTGCCGATGCTCTGTCCGAGGAACTCTCTGAGTTGAACCGGAAGGCCGGGCAAATTCGCGATTCACGCGGCGCCATCGAAGTGCAGCGAGCAGAGGCGCAGGCACGGCACAAGTTCGTGAGCGAAAACTGCGTAGCGGAATTGAATCAAAGCCTTCAGGATTTTGCTCGGGAGCTGCCGCTTCAGGAAGACTTTGATCTCGAAGCCGGCCTGGCTCGGGTGGACGAATTACGTGCTCGGATTGAGGGTTTCGGGGCTGTCAACATGATGGCTCTGGAGGAACTGTCAGAATCTGAAGAGCGCTTGTTGTTCCTCACTGCTCAACGACAGGACATCGTCGACGGCATCACTTCTACGGAAGAAGCATTGCGAGAAATCAAGCGGCGCTCGCGCGAAAGATTTCGACATGCGTTTGAGCAGATCAATAAGAACTTTGGCGAGCTCTTCAAGGAACTCTTCGGTGGCGGCCGCGGTGAGATGAGTCTGATCGAGGCCGACGACATACTCGAGTCCGGGATTGACGTCATTGCACAACCGCCTGGCAAGCGGCTGCAAAATGTACTGCTGCTTTCGGGTGGTGAGAAAGCGATGGCGGCACTCGCGTTGGTGCTCGGAATCTTCCACTACAGGCCATCACCCTTCTGCCTCCTCGACGAAGTGGATGCCCCGCTGGATGAAGCAAATGTCGGACGCTTTACAGACAAGGTGGCGCAGTTGTCGGCGAATACCCAGTTCATTGTTATTACTCACAACAAGCGAACGATGGAAATGGCGCGGGCTCTTTATGGAGTTACGATGGAAGAGGTGGGAGTTTCGAAGCTCGTCTCAGTCAGATTCGAGTGACGTTTCCCAATCGCGCGGCATTCCGATAGAATAAGCCCTCCAGTTAGATGTCTAAACACAGTTACAGACCCCCGCGTCTCCCCGCCGCGCTCGTGATTATCAGCGCGGCGCTTTTCACTTATGCGCCTGAACGTGCTTTCGCGGCTCAGCTCGGGAATCAGCAGTCAAAGGAATCGAGAACTACAAAACACAACGCGCGACCCGGCGAGTCAACATCGACTGCGGCTACCGCAAGCGATGCGCGACCCACTGCACCCGCGGGCACGTATAGTTACGAGTTTTCCCAACCTGAGTTTTACATTCGCCACATCGTGATTGAGCACAACGAAAAGGGCATCGGGAAAATAACCTTTGAAAAAAAGAATGAAGAAACTCCGATTGTCGAACCGCTCGAGATATCTCCTGCGGCTTGGGGTCGCATGCTCGGTCACTGGCAGGCGTTGCAGTTTCTCGAATCAGACACCAACTACCAGGCCGGCAAACAATTTCCGCATTTGGGCACAATGCGTCTGAGCGTGAACCAGGCAGGAAAACAACGGACGGCTGAGTTTAATTGGAGCAATAATTCGGATGCGTCCGCGCTGGTCAGTGAGTATCGAAAACTTGCGGATCAGGCGATTGTCGTCTTCGATATTTCGGTCGCTCGCGAGAACCAACCGTTGAATACGCCGAAATTGATGGAACACCTCGATTCGTTGCTGAAGCGAAACTGGCTATCCGATCCGCAGCAACTGGTGCCGCTGTTAAAAGACATAAGCATCGACGAACACTTGCCCCTGATTGCTCGTAATCATGCTGGCCGGCTTTTGAAGAAGATTGAGAAATAGACACCGCGATGAGTTCCAACGCCGATCCATATTTGAAACCCGGACAGTTTTACGGCGAGGTGGTCAGGAAGCACGAGTGCTCCGGTCTTGTGCTTTCTGAGCTGAGGCATACAACGCGACGCAAACTGCCGGCGCACTCTCATAAGCTTGCCTATTTTTGTCTTCTGCTTCAGGGCGATTACGCTGAGTATTTGGGCCGAAAAACTCTCAAATACAGACCGGCCACGATGATGTTTCACCCTTCCGGCTTGATGCACCGCGATGAGATAGGCAAACGTGGCGGCCATTTCTTGAGCATCGAAATGGAACCGCATTGGCTTGAACGCCTGAACGAGTACTCTGCGGCGCCGGATGCTGTTGTTGAAGTAGAGGAT
Organism: Pyrinomonadaceae bacterium; assembly: GCA_035281525.1. Lineage (GTDB taxonomy): Bacteria > Acidobacteriota > Blastocatellia > Pyrinomonadales > Pyrinomonadaceae > PSRF01. The sequence goes on from DATEDU010000213.1 coordinate 8,505, forward strand.
GGCTCGTCTGCATTGGCTGTTCGCCTTTACCGCGAGTTTCAAGCATTTGATGTTTGTTCACCGCTCGCAATTGAAGGGCTGGTGATGACGATGCTCGCCGATCTTGTGCGCGGGCGCGTCAAAGATGAACGGCGAATGCCGGGATGGCTTTCGCGAGCTGTTGATGTACTCCACGATGGTTTTCACGAGAACGTAAACATCACGCGGGTTGCTGCAGAAGTGGGCGTGCATCCGTTTCACCTCTCAAGAGTCTTCCGGCAATTTCATCAGGATACGATTGGCGACTATGTAAACAAGCTTCGCGTGCAATACGCATGTGTGGAGCTTGCGAATTTTGATAGGCAAATAGCGGACATTGCACTGGGAGCAGGGTTCGCCGATCAAAGCCATTTCACGCGAGTTTTTAAGCGCTTCACCAGCCTGACCCCCGGCGCATACCGAAACATCCTCAAGAGTTCTCAGAAGGCCCACTGAGGTCAGTACCACCCGCGGTAGCGGGTGGGTCTGACGTGCATTGCCACACCCCAACAATAGCTCCGGACACCCACCCGCTACCGCGGGTGGTACTGACCTCATGGCAGACAATGAGCTTCTAGTTTGATTTGTTCTAAAGCTATTTGAACGGTGCAAGATCGTGGACTCCTTTAGAGCATAGTGTCGTGGCAGGAGGTTTCATAACATGAAACGAAGAGATTTTTTGTCAGGCAGCGCCGCCCTCGGCATTAGCCTGGCAACCTGCGAGTTTCATCCGACCAGTGCACAGATGACCAAAACTTCGGAAGGGAAAAAAGCCTCGACTGCCGCTGCGTTCGATTACAGGCTTACGCCGCCTGAAAAAGGCTCGATACCCGTAGCCTTCTTAATTTCAGAAGGCGCTACGGTAATCGACTTTGCTGGCCCATGGGAGGTCTTTCAAGACGTACACGTGCCGTCGCGCGGCCAGTCAATGGAAGAGCAGATGCCCTTCCAATTGTTCACTGTGTCGGACACAACTGACGTCGTGACAGGCTCAGCGGGTCTGAAGATTGTCCCCGATTACACATTCAAGAACGCGCCTTCGCCTCGCGTCGTAGTTATACCGGCGCAGGGTGGGAGATCCCCAGAGATGTTCGCGTGGCTGCTCAAAGTAAGTGAGACGGCCGATGTGATCATGTCCGTCTGCACTGGCGCTTTCATTCTTGGCCGATCAGGGTTACTTAAAGGTAAATCCGCAACTACGCACCACGACTTCATCGATCGGTTTGTCAAACAGTTTCCGGACATCGACGTGAAGCGTGGCTTGCGCTTCGTGGAAAATCCGAAGATTTCCAGTGCTGGTGGACTGACTTCCGGGATCGATCTAGCGTTGCGAGTTGTCGACCGGTACTTCGGCAGGCAAGTCGCCGAACGCACGGCGTATTACATGGAGTACCAAAGCAAAGGCTGGATTGTTTGAAACTTAAAGCTCGCTGGCAAGTTTGCAGAATTCCACGGCGCGGTTCTCTGCCCAGAAACGATCTTCGCGGTTTCGAGAGATGAAGGCTACGTGACCGCCGTGTTCCGGCGCTAACAAGAGTATGTTCGGATTTCCCGTCACCAACGGGTCGCGAAGCGGCTTAAAGGGAATGAACGGATCATCCTGAGCGTGAATAATCAGTGTTGGAAGTCTGATCCGATCAATGACTCGGAGCGCGCTGGCTTTGAAGTAGTAATCGTCTGCGTTCAAGTAACCGTGCGCTCCAGCAGTGTAGCGATCATCGAACTCTCTTAGCGAACGGACCAGGTGAAGTTGGCTCGTATCATAAATATGCGGGTACAGCTTCGCTTTGATTTTGACGCGTCTTTTAAGCCGCTTGACGAAGTCTTGATGGTAGATCCAGTTTGAGCGCAGGCAGATTTCGTTGGCGCTCGCATTGAGATCGACTGAAGGTGAAACTGCGACGGCTGCTACAACCTCGCCCGGAGCGGAGTCGCTGTACTCTCCCGCCAGTTTAAGCACCATATTTCCGCCAAGTGAAAATCCCACAAGGAACAGTTTCTTTAGACCATCGTGCTTGATCAGTTCGTCGACAACTGCCTTTAGATCCTCCGTTAGTCCACCATGGTAAATGGCATCGGTGAGGTGATCGGTGTTCCCACAGTTGCGCAGGTTCATGCGGACGACGTTGAACCCAGCGTCAAATGCCTTTTGAGCCGTTTCAAGCATGTAAACGGAATCGCTCGAACCCTCGATACCATGCCAGACAATTAGCGTCGGGTGTTCGCGAGGCTCGGAATGCCAGCGGCAATGGGCCAGAACACGTGTGTTTGGTGCGACCTGAAAAAGACGTTCTTTGTCGTTGTGAGATTTCAGCCGATAGCGGCGAGGCCAGGCATAGCCCGCTAATGTCTGTGCGTGACCGCCCTTGAATGCGCGGTGGGGATGAAAGGGCTTCGAAGCGAAGACTTGCTCGGCGGCGACCAGGATGGTTCGAGCCCTATCGGTAACTTTTGCTTCAATGAGACCGGTTGCCAGTTCAGAGTCGGGAGCCATCGTCAACGGTGTAAACTTGGTCCTCCTGTTAGCATACATGTTTACTTTACGAAAATTGGTACGCGAAATTCAATTGTAAGGAGCCTTCGGGACACTGCGGAACCAGACCAAGCGCCAGCTGATGATTGAAGTGTGGGAGGCTCTGGATTGTGAGTCGGTGGGCGCTCGCGAGTTACAGGAGATTCAGAGTGCCATTCGCGAGAGATTTGGGGAAGGTGCGGTCGATAGTCCGGCATCGATTGCCCGCACTCTTGCTGAAGAAGGTGCGGTTCTGCGTCACCCAGAGGTTCTGGAGTTTGATACGAACTGGCGCGAGCGCTTCTTATCTGATCTGATCGCGGCCGACGATTTGAATTTTTCAGGACTAGAAGAGGCGGCGGAGTCGATTAAGAGACTCGATGGTGTTCGTAAGCGACTTGCGCAAGAAGGCGAGCAAAGCAAGCTCAGTCGTCTGCGAGATTTGGTCGTTAGGATAAAGGAGGAAACGGAGTTAGTAGCCCGGAGCCGCATCGTGAATGAAAAAGAGCGGCTCCTGGCTAGTGAGATTGTTCAGTGGCTAACCGTTTGGCTTAAACAGCCGGAACTCTTTGAGGACTGGTTGCTGTTGCGACGCCGCAGTCCAGAGTTTATTGAGCGCTTTCCTGCGTTAAAGGAACCACGAAACAACACGAAATAAAGAACACGAAACTGCACGAACTACTCTTCTTCTTCGCCGCCGCGAATCCTACCCTCCGCTCTCGACTGCTCAACAATCTTCTGCGAAAGATTCCCCGGCACTGGATCATAATGCGAAAACTGCATATGAAACGAGCCACGTGCCGCAGTAATCGAGTTCAAGATTGATTGGTAGTTGAGCATCTCAGCCATCGGCACCTGGGCTTTGATAGCCTGCTGTTTGCCTCTAGCCTCCATTCCCTGAACGCGTCCGCGTCGTGAATTGAGATCGCCCATGATGTCACCGCTGTTTTCCTGCGGCGCCACAATCTCGACGTCCATAATCGGCTCGAGTATTGACGGCTTCACCTTCTCCATCGCCGCTCGGAAAGCCTTTCGTCCAGCCGCCCGGAATGAATGCTCATCGGAGTCAACCGTGTGATATGAACCGTCAACCAACTGCACTTTGAAATCGACCAAAGGATAGCCGGCAATTGCTCCCGACTGAGCCGCCTCAATTATTCCCTTCTCAATCGCCGGTCGGAATTGCTGAGGAACCGCACCACCGAAGATCTTGTCTTCGAAAACAAAGCCACCTCCGCGCGGCAATGGCTCAAAGACGACCTTGCAGTCGCCAAACTGGCCACGGCCGCCCGTCTGTTTCTTATGACGTCCCTGCACCTCAGCGCGTTGAGTGATAGTTTCCTTGTAGGGAACCTTTGGTGGGTGAAGCGTGACTTCCACGCCGTAGCGCTTCTTCAACTTCTCAACCACGGTTTCCACGTGAAGCTGTCCCGAGCCCGACAACAGGAACTCCTTTGTCTGCGCATCGCGCGTGAAATGCAAAGCCTGGTCTTCCTCGAGAATCTTGTGCAAGGCAGCGCTGATTTTTTCCTCGTCCTGGCGCGACTTC
>DATEDU010000214.1:0-13137 GCA_035281525.1 Pyrinomonadaceae bacterium
AGGCGTTTCAGACGCGTCTCTTCCTTCTTGGCATTCATCACATAAAACGTTGCTAGTCGTTGATATCCCGGCGGCATCGCTTGAAACAACTTCCACGCACCTTTATTCGCCTTGAATCTCTTCTCCAAATCCGCACTGAACGTTTTAGGTCTATTTTCAAACGAGTAGATACCAGATCTCTTCGGATCACGCGCGGCAAACATCTTGAGCCCCAGCGGCGCCATCCTGCCTAATTCGCGTAGCTCCTCGGCGCGCTTTGTATTGATGTTGCTCCAAATACTGTTCGGCCGACGCGGCGAGAAGCGCAACGCATAGCTATTTTCATCCACCCTGTGCTTCAAGCCGTCAATCCACCCAAAACACAAAGCTTCATCCAAGGCTTCCTTGTACGTGATGCCTTTCTTGCCAGAACTCTTTTTGTAAAAGCCAAACCACAATTCTGATTGCTTATCGTGGTTCCACTCGAGCCACTTCCGGCACTCACCCGGTGATTTAAAGAATCTGATTTTCACATTTGCTTTTCAGGGGTAGGAGCTGCAGACCCCATTTTCGCGCCGAAGGCGCGAGATATGTCCAAGTGCTGAGCGTAGCGAAGCACGCCGCCCCTGGGAACGTCATCAATTTGTGCGAAGCTCTGAAGGAGCGGCAGAAGCCGATTCATGAGTCGTCTTTCGCACTTTCAGTGCTCGTTTGTTTTTTGGACTTTCCAGGGGCGGCGTGCTTCGCTGCGCTCCGCACTTGCCCCTGGCTACCTTATTGCGCGCCTTCGGCGCGAAGAAAAGCCAGCTTACTCTCCTAACTTATAAAACCTCCAGTTAGTTCGAAAGTCGCGAGTGAGTTTTTGCCGCGTCAGGATCGCGCGCACCATCTCGATCGGAATGCGGTTCTCCTTTAGAATCCAATCATGAAACGCGCGGTTGGTCATCTTGCCTGAGTCCACTAGCTCGCGATGCAGTGAGTAGAGTTGAAGCCCGCCAATCAAGTAAGCAATCTGATAGAGTGGCCCATAGCTGCCTTCGAACGACCTTCGCACTTCGGCAGTAGCGTTATCTACTTCGTGGCCCACACGCTTGACCAGAAGATCGATGCACTCCTGCGGCGTCATCTTCTCCAGATGAAAGCTGAGGGAGAAGATGATGCGCGCGCAACGATGCATGCGCCAGAAAAGCATGCCGATTCGATTTTCCGGCGACTTCGCGAAGTTCAGGTCCCATAACAAAAGCTCCCAATACAGGGCCCAGCCTTCGCCCCAAAATGGAGTGCTGAACAAGCCGCGATAAGGCTTGTATCGCGCAGTCATGAAGCCTTGCAGGTGATGGCCCGGAATCAGCTCGTGATGAACTGTCGCGCGCGAGAAGTGAATGTTGTTTCCGCGCATGCTCATCATCTTTTGTTCGTGGGCCATCGTGTTGGTCGGAAACGAAACCTGAATCACTTCGCCGCCGAGGAAGAACGGACTGACCAGTTGGCGTTCGGGCGTCATCATCTCCATGCGCCAACTATCGCGAGCCAGCTCGGGCACGGTCACGAGCTCCTTGTCAGTTACAAACTTGATGGCCTCGAGCGCCAGTTCGCGAATTAACTCTGGCTGTTTACCTGGCTCGACGTACAACGTCTTCACGTGCTCCAGGGCTTTATGCCAGTCGTCACCAAATCCCAGCGCCTGCGAAGCCTTCTTCATTTCAGCCTCGCACCATGCCATTTCTTTTTCTGCGATGCTTATTAATTCTTCCGGCGTGTAAGGGATCATTTCCGCCTTCAGCTCCGCCAGCAAAGCCTCGCGGCCGATCGGATCGCCGACGATGTCGCTCGTGTCGCCGGCGCGTGCGGTTCGTTGAGGCGCCTGGCGCTGTCCGCCCGGGCCTCCACCGGTTGGTGGTGCTGTCTGGGTTGTTGACGACGCTTCGGGCCTCAAGCCGACGACTCTCTCGGCCAGCAGGGAGGAGTAATTCGCGAGTGATTGGTCGAGTGCTCGGTACGGTTCCTGAGCCCACCAGGTGAAGACGGGATCGTAGCCGTTGTAAAAGGTGTACCAGTTTCTAAGTGTGTTCCTGAGGCTATTGATTGTTAAGACGGCGCGATTGGCTACGGTTTTCTTGGCTTTGATGGGCCTGATTGAAATTTCTGAACGTTCTCGACTTCCTTCGGCGGTTGCTGATTGAGTTTCTGAGCGCCGGTCGCGCGGCAGCCCTGCCTCGACTGCTTTCCGAATCTCCTCAACTCGAATCTTCAATTCAGTGAGCTGCGCGGCTGTTTTTGCGGAGTTGATGGGTTCCATTCGCCGTCTGGTTTCTTCCAGCGCTCCAATCGTCTTGGCGAAAGGTACAAGCGGCTCGACCTCCGCCAACTGCCTTCCTTGGATTTCCAGTTGCTCCAATTCATGCTCGAGATGGTTTTTGAAAAGTAAGTAGTCAACTTGATCGTCGTGGCTGAGTCGATCAAAGTCGAGTTTTGTGAGAAGTCTGGTCCAATCCGTATAGAACTGTTTGAAGCGTGCGCGTCGAGAGTCTGACGTAGGGACTGGATAGGAGCGTGAGAGGATTGCGCGATCGACGGTGTAACGTTCAATCGCCCGCCTCATCTCTGTGTCCGGCGTCTTCAACTCAGCTAGATCAAAGACATCGGAAGTCTTGCCTGCTGCCCGTTCGGCTCCGTTGTTCCGTTCAGCACTTCGCTGCGTCGAAGCCGTCTGAGCAGAGGCGATTTGGGTTGAGAGTTCGATCGCAAAAGGGCCTGCACTTCCGAATATAACGATTAGCAATAATGACAACATTCTCGATACTGTGCGCATTGGCTGCTGCTCCTCACGCGTTCTGAGTTTGTCTGTTAGATCGGCCTGATGATCACGTTGCCGCCAGTGATTTTGGTGAATGATAAAGGTGGTTACGGCTTTGTCAAACGCGAATTCAATTGTAAGTGCAGCGGAAGAAGGCGAATTCTTCGCGCCAAAGGCCCGAGATAAGATAGCCAGGGGCAACTCTGAGCGCTGCGAAGAGCGCCGCCCCTGGAGGCGACCAGAATTGAAGACAAGCTCTGAAAGAGCGACAGAAATTGCATCGCGGAGAAGCTTCTTTCGCACCTTCAGTGCTTATCTATTTTATTTTTGCACGTACTCCAGGGGCGTCGTGCTTCGCTGCGGTCCGCACTTGCCCCTGGCTACCTTATTTCGCGCCTTCGGCGCGAAGAATCGACATTCATAAGACCGTTTTCGAGCATGACGTGTTGCCAATTCGGAAAATTAAACCGCCAAGACGCCAAGCTGCGTTAAGAACGAAGTCCAGCCGAAAACCGAGGACTGTCGCCATTCGACACCTCTTTTCATTGTTGGCGTGCTTTGCGTCTTGGCGGTTGATCTACTCCTCCGGTTAGCCACAGAATTACCCCACCGCTAAGACCGCAGGTGCTTGCTTGAGTAGTGGGTGTTTGTTAGAATCCCGGTTCGTCATTATTGGCGATTTTCTAATTTTGATAGGAGCTCCGGAAGACCTTCGTCATGAATCGAACGTTCACCCGATTCTTTACGTTGACCCGCTACACGGCGGGTGCAACGTTGACGGCTTGCCAGACGGCGGGCACGTTCTAATTTGCTCGCCACTGGGGCGGGCAGCCGGCGAAGGCGCTCCCATCGAAACCGATCATTAGAAGTACTAATCGTAATTAGTGAGTTGTAAATCGTGATGGTGGGACTCCTTGGCCGTAGTGGCCAATCGAGTTCTCGTGCTTTGAGTGGTCTTCCAAGTACCAGGAGGATCCACGAACAAACACGAAACAGATCCACGGAATAACAGGAAAAGAAGCACGAAAAAGAGTGGCGGATATTAATGTACAACTAAAAGATGGGGCGGCGTCGCCGATGCCCTCGTCTTCCACTGTCGCAGAGGCCCTGAAAAAACTCGACCGAGACCTCGCGAAACGAGCTCTGGCCGCCAAGGTCGACGGGAAGGAAGTTGATCTCGCAGCGCGTTTAGACGCGATTACGAACGGCTCCGAAGCCTTCGATAGTGGCTCCGAAGTACTCGTTACCGACGGCAAAACGGTTGCGACTGTGACCGAATCCCCGGCAATCGAAATCGAACCGGTGCTGCCCGAGACACGCGACGGCTTGGAAGTCTTGCGCCATTCGACGGCCCACTTGCTCGCCGCTGCCGTACTCGATCTGTTCCCAGGCACCAAGCTTGGCATTGGACCGGCCTTGCTCGACGATCCGCGCTATGGCTTCTTTTACGACGTCATCGCGCCACGACCTCTCACTGAAGCCGACTTGCCGGTAATCGAGAAACGCATGCGCCAGATTGCGAGCAACAATCTGCCGTACCGGCGTGATGAGATTCCCAAGGCGGAAGCTTTGAAGACCTTTAAAGAACGCGACGAGCCTTTGAAGTGTGAGCTCATTGATGAAAAGGCAGGCGAGATTGTGAGCGTCTACTACATCGATGGCTCGCCGTTCATCGACTTTTGTCTTGGCCCACACGTTCCGAATACGAACAAGCTAAAGGCGTTCAAGTTGCTTTCGCTGGCCGGCGCTTACTGGAAGGGCGATGCTGAACGGCCACAGATGCAGCGCATTTATGGAACTGCATTCTTCACTCAGGCAGAGCTAGATGCATGGCTGAAGCAGCGCGAAGAAGCGGAGAAGCGCGATCACCGTCGTCTGGGGCGCGAGCTCGACTTGTTTTCCATTCAAGAGCAGTACGGGCAGGGTTTGGTCTTCTGGCATCCGAAGGGCGGCATCATTCGCCAGCAGATGGAAGACTATCTTCGCGAGGAGCTAGTCAATCGAAATTACAGCGTGGTGTATACGCCCCATCTTGCTAAGCGTGAGCTTTGGCAAATCAGCGGTCACGAAGAAAACTACGGGGACTCGATGTTTGCTCCGACCACCATCGAAGAGACCGAATTTCGTCTCAAGCCGATGAATTGTCCGATGCACATCGGGATCTACAAGTCGCAGCAGCGCTCATATCGTGATTTGCCTCAGCGCTACGGTGAGATGGGCACTGTGTATCGCGCGGAACTGTCGGGAACGCTGCATGGGCTGATGCGCGTCCGCGGTTTTACAGTGGACGACGCTCATCTCTTTTGCACTCCGCAACAGGTGCGTCAGGAAATCGATGATTGCGTTGATTTTGCTTACCAGGTATTGAAGACCTTCGGCTTTGACAAGATCAAATTCGAGCTCTCAGTGAAAGGTCACGATACCAGCAAGAAGTGGCTGGGCGCAGAAGATCAATGGCGAACGGCTGAAGCCGCGCTAGCCGAAGGACTCGAGAATCGCGGCATCAAGTACGAACGCATTGAAGGTGAAGCTGCCTTCTATGGCCCAAAGATCGATTTCAAGGTTGAAGACGCGATTGGCCGCTTGTGGCAGTTAGGAACTGTGCAATGGGATTTCAATTTACCTGAGCGTTTTGAGCTCGAGTATATAGGGGAAGACAACAAGCCCCATCGCCCGGTCATGGTTCACCGAGCACTTTTTGGCTCGATTGAGAGGTTTTTCGGCGTACTCATCGAGCATTACGCCGGAGCCTTTCCACTGTGGCTGGCACCTGTGCAGGTCATTGTGCTGCCGATTACTGATCGCATCAATGAGTATGCGGAGAAGGTCGCTAATGAGCTACGTTCTGCGCGCATCCGCGTTGAGACCAATCTGCGTGCGGAGAAGATTGGCGCCAAGATTCGCGACGCGCAGTTACAGAAGGTGCCGTTCATGCTTGTGTTAGGCGATCGCGAGATGGAGCAAGGCACGGTGGCCGTGCGGGAGAGAAGTAAAGGCGACATCGGTGTTATGTCGTTGAGTGAGTTTATCGAGAAGGCACGCCGTCTGATTCAGACACGTGCGTTAGCTAATGATTAGTCCAAAGTCCAAAGTCCAAAGTCCAAAGTCGAGCGTCCAACGTTGGACATTGGACGTTGGACGTTGGACGCAAATGAAGGAGGTGCTGCAATAGCTACAGGCTTTCGAGGTCGTGGCCCACGACCTGATCATCGGCGCGCCCCAATCGCGCGCATTAACGAAAGGATTCGCGTCCCCCAGGTTCGCGTAATTGGTGATGAAGGTGAGCAACTCGGAGTGATGGATGTGCGTGACGCCATCCGCACAGCGAGAGAAAGAGGATTGGATTTAGTGGAGGTCGCCCCCAACGCTGATCCACCGGTTTGCCGGATTATTGACTACGGAAAGTTTCAGTACGAGGCCAAGAAGAAGGCCAACGAAGCGAAGAAGAAGCAGATGACTATCGTGGTCAAGGAAGTGAAGTTTCGCCCTGGAACTGACGACCACGATTACTTGTACCGGATGAAGCATGCGCGCGAGTGGCTGCAGGAAGGCGATAAGGTGAAGGCCACGATCTGGTTTCGCGGGCGCGAGATGACGCACCGCGAGCTCGGCGCGCGCATTTTGGAAAAGCTTGAACACGACTTGGAGGACATCGGCGAGGTCGAGGCGAGGCCGCGCATGGAAGGGAATCAGATGTTCATTGTGTTTGGCCCAAGGCGGCACAAGGCGGGGGGCGGTGGCCATGATGCCGCCGGTCGGCCACCAGCACAGTGAGCTGCTATGCGATTGCCAATTGCCAATTGCCAATTAGTAAAGCGCAATCAGAATGATGAATATATGAGACAGTCAGAAGTTTAGTAGAACTGATAAGGCCAATTGGCAATCGGCAATTGGCAATCGGAAATGGAGAGAAAATGCCAAAGTTAAAAACACATAAAGGGGCGGCCAAGCGGTTCCGAACTTCCGCTACCGGAAAGATAAAACGGGGCCATTCGCATGCACGTCACATACTGACGAAGAAGAGCAATAAGCGGAAGCGTCTGCTGGACATCGATACGGTTGTTTCGCGAGCAGATCAGCAACGCGTCGAGGCGATGCTGCCGTACGGCCGTAACTAAGAAAGGTGAGTGACATATGCCGAGAGCAAAACGTGGCAATAAGCGCCTCGAGAGGCGCAAAAAAATATTAAAACTAGCGAAAGGTTATCGCGGCACTAAATCGAAACTGTATCGCTCCGCGAAAGAATCAGTCGAGCGCGGTTTGAACTTTGCTTATACCGGACGAAAACTGAAAAAACGCGACTTCCGCAGCCTTTGGATTGTGCGCATCGGCGCCGCAGCGCGACTCAACGGACTCAACTATTCGCAGTTCATGCATGGACTCAAATTGGCCGGCATCGAGTTGGATCGCAAGGTGCTCGCCGATCTCGCCGCTCATCAGCCCGATGCTTTCAAAGCTGTGGCGGTTGAAGCGAAGAATGCCTGGGAAAACGAACAGCGACAAAAGGCGGCTGCCTGATAGCGGCCAATTCTGCTGATGGTAGAGACTCAAAGCTGCCCAGATCCTAAGACACAGGTTGAAGCTGCAAGCAAAGCGTTCGAGCAGGAGTTCGAACGCTTTGTCGGCTTTACTACTTCATCGCCTAATTCGCTCTCGTTAGAAAACGCGTTGCGCGAGCAACAGGCGTTGGCCGAGCTGCGCACGCGCCATCTCGGTAAGAAGAGCGTACTGGCCAACTGCAAGAAGAGCATCGGGCGCGTGCCGGCGGATGAGCGCGCGGCGTTCGGCCAGCTTGTGCAGAGCAGCGAAGCAGAAATGGTTTCTGCTTTCGAGCAAGCTGAGACGGCGCTGAAAAACCACATCGACAACGTTCGTCGCGAACGCGAGAGTATTGATGTGACTTTGCCGGGCCGGCGCCCGCGACGTGGGCATCTTCACCCGATTACACTCTTGCGCGAACGTATCGAAGATATCTTTGTCGCACTCGGTTATGCGATCGAAGACGACCGAGAGATCGAAACAGACTTCTACAATTTCGACGCACTCAATATTCCGGAAAACCATCCTGCGCGCGCTTCGCAGGACACTTTTTATACTACTAACGGCTTTGCACTGCGTTCGCAGACGTCGACTGTCCAGATCCATGCGATGCAACGTCGCGGCGCTCCAGTGCGGATGATCGCGCCGGGTAGAGTTTTTCGACGCGACACTCCAGACCCAACGCACAATCCGATGTTCTTCCAGGTTGAAGGCCTATGTGTCGACCGCGGCATCAGTATGGCCCACCTGAAAGGCACAGTGGCCGAGTTTCTGCGTCGCATGTTTGGGCCAAAAACCGTGACGCGCTTCCGGCCATCTTACTTTCCGTTCACCGAGCCTAGTGCGGAATTTGACTTCAGTTGTTTCAAATGTGGCGGCCAGGGATGTCGTATCTGCAAGAACTCGGGATGGATCGAGTTAGGAGGGTCCGGGATGGTGCATCCGAATGTGTTGCGAGCTGCCGGCGTCGATCCCGAGGAGTTTTCTGGCTTCGCGTTCGGGTTAGGCATCGACCGCATGTGCTCGCTGATGTACAGCCTCGACGATATCCGATTGCTGTTCGAGAACGATATTAGGTTTCTTGAGCAATTTGATTGAGAAAAGGTCTTTGGTCTTTGGCCTTTGGTCTTAGGGATTTGACTCACAGTCCTTTATCAAAGCCCAAAGCCCGAAGACCAAAGACCAAAAACCAATTTAATGTTTATTAGTTACAACTGGTTACGCGAGCTGACGGGCACCAGCATGAGTCCCTCGGAGCTGCGGGAGCGGCTCACCATGGTCGGGCTGGCAATCGACGCTGTTGAGCAGAACAATGGCGACTACGTGCTCGACGTCGAAGTTCCTTCAAACCGCCCTGACTGTCTTTCGCACGTCGGTATAGCTCGCGAAGTTGTTACAATTGAGGGTGGCAACGTGAGCCATCCGTCAGGAATTCCTGCCAGGGTCCAAGGCCGCTCAGAGCAATTCACGTCAGTAGAGATCCGCGATCCTGATCTTTGTCCACGATATGCAGGCCGAGTAGTACGCGGTGTGAGGATCGGTACCTCGCCAGCTTGGCTCGTGAAACGGTTGGAAGAAATCGGACAGAGGCCCATCAACAACGTCGCCGATATCACGAACTACGTCTTGCATGAGTTGGGACAGCCGTTGCACGCGTTCGATCTGGCAAAGCTGACAGAGCAGCGGATCGTCGTGCGCCGAGCAACTGCGGGTGAAACTTTGAAAACACTCGACGGCATTGATCGCAAACTCGATCCCGCAATGCTGGTGATTGCCGATGCCGAACGTCCGGTCGCGCTTGCGGGCATCATGGGTGGTGAAGACTCCGAGATCTCATTGGCAACTGCCGATGTGTTAATCGAGAGCGCCTATTTTGATCCCGATTCTGTCCGGCAAACTGCGCGCAAGCTGGGGATGGATACTGAAGCGTCGCGCCGCTTTGAGCGCGGCGCAGACCGCGAAAATGTTTTGCGAGCGCAGACAAGATGCGTCGAGCTGATCTGTGAGATCGCCGGCGGCACCGCTACTGAAGATGCCGTCGATGTCTACCCGTACCCTTGGTCGCCTCGTAAAGTAGCATTCCGGCCGGCGCGAGTAGAGTCGCTCACTTCGTTGAGAGTTGACGAAGCCGAAATGAAACGGGTTCTTGAAGCGTTGGGGTTCAAAGCGGAGTCAGGCACCGACGATGGACAGTCGTACGTGGTTCCCAGCTGGCGAGTGGACGTCGCACTCGAAGAAGATCTGGTCGAGGAGATAGCTCGCCACTCAGGCTACGACAAGATTGGATCGGAGTTGCCGCCCGCAACGATGTCAGGCGAGTACCAGCCGACGGAGATGCATCGGCGGCAATTGCGGCGTGCACTCTCGGCCTCGGGCTTCGACGAAGCAATTAACTTTAGTTTCATTGCGACGGAATACGACGATCAAGTTGAGTTGCTTCCGAAGTTGGTAGCGACTGATGCGGAATCGCCCTTCGTTTCGTTGGAGAACCCGATCATCGAAAACGTGGTGCGCATGCGGCCTACGCTAATTTCAGGCTTGCTTCAGTCGCTTCGGCACAATCTGAATCACGGGATTCGCGACGTACGTTTGTTCGAAATTGGCCGGATTTTTGCGAATGCTGACAAGGACGCGCTGCCTAACGAGCGCGAAGCGCTGTCACTAATCGCGACCGGCGGAAACGTTGAAGCAGACCGCGCGCAATCAACGCGCGAAACTGATTTCTACGATCTGAAAGGTGCGCTGGAAGCGGCAGTTGCTGCTACCAACCGAGGCCCATTGAGATTTGTGAAGGCGCCCGTGCAACATCTGCGAGACGGGCAGTCGGCGAGGATATTGTTGCCGGATGGGACACACATTGGAAGTCTGGGAAGACTCGCAGAGACAATCGCAGACTTGTACAAATTCCGGCAGCCCGTTTACGTTGCGGAACTCGATCTGACGAGCCTGCTGGCAGTCGCCGAGAACCCAGTTCAGTACAAACCTTTGCCCCGTTATCCATCAGTCGTGCGCGACAGTACGCTTCTCGTGGATCGCAATGTGAGCCTGCAAGAGTTGTTGCTGGCAATCGAAGGAGAAAGGATTGCCGATTGCCGCGGCGCCCAATTAGTAGGAACGTATGAAGGGGCAAAGATCCCGGAGGGCAAGCGTGCGGTTACTCTCCGCATCGAGTACCGTTCAGACGAGCGAACGTTGCGCGATGAAGAAGTTGAAGAACGGCAGCGGCAGTTGATCGATAAAGTGCTCGAAAAGTTTGGCGCAGAATTGCATTAAAAATAAATCATCCGAGACTGCAAAATGAGCCTTGCGCTTGTGAGCGCGAAGTCGCATAATCGGGTGCGTTCGGATCAGCCCTAAGATCTGGAGTAAATGATGGTCGGTCTGTCAGGACTGGAAAAATTCTCGCATCTCGAAGACAAGATATATCGCACCATCGAACTCACGAAGACACTCCGGCAAGAGAAGGAGAACCTGGAGAAGGAGCTTTCGCTCATCAAGCGCGGCCACGTAAGCGTGCCTGATGAAAGAGACCGATTGGAGAAACAAGTCGAGCAACTCCTGGCCGAACGCGACATGATACGTATCAAGGTGGAGGCAATGTTGGATGCCGTCGCTGCTCTTGATCCAGAACTCGCGGAGGAGCTGCGATGAGTTCAGGTATTGAGCAAATGATTGGTAAAAGTAGTATGAACCCGACCGCCACCAGTCCCTCACCGACCATTCGAGTGGAGATTTACAATCAGACCTACAATATACGGTCTGACGGTGACACCGAGTACATCATCCAGCTCGCCGAGTTCGTGGACAGTCGCATGCGCGAGATTTCGTCGGGCACGCTGACTGTTGACTCCCTTAAAGTGGCTATCCTGGCTGCTCTTCATATTGCTGACGAGCTGCACCGGCTCAAGCATGTGCACGAACAGGCTGACGCGCAGCTGGGTGCGCGCAGCGCGGAATGCGCCGAAATGCTCGATCGACTGCTGAAAGTTAGAAGCACAGTTGAGCAAGAACAAGGCAGCGCCGGCAAACTGTCCCTGGGCTGAAAGCCATTTTCCATTTTCCATTTAATATTTTCCATTTGTCATTTTCTACTCGTTCGGGCTGTCTTTAATGACGCGGTAAATATTCTGCACAAATCCCTGCTTTCTTGCAGGAGGTCGCTGATTTGCTCAGTCTTCAATAAGCCGCCGCCTTTTATCATACGTAGCCAGATCGATGTTTCGTTGAGCTCCTTGAGCACAATCCTTAGCTTATGAATGAAGTCGGCCCGACTTTCTCCGCCGCGAGCTTCACCATAGTTAGGCGCGGGCGAGGTTCCAGACCTTAAGATCTGTCCGGCTATGTGCTGTCCGGCCGGAGTTTTCGGCAAATGAGCTGAAAGCCGGATTATGCGTACAGCAAAATCAATTAAACGCTCTTCGAGGTCGTCAGCCTGTGCTTGTGAATCTTTAGTTAGATCACTGGCGGTATGTGAGGTCATGATCGAATGTGCAGAATTTTTCGCCTCATGATATCTGACAATAGGCAAATGGCAAATGAAAAATGGTAAATGGAAAATGGAAAATGACCTGTGTTAATATCCCGGCGGCGGAGGGACACATTCTGTGGAGCCCGTCACTGCTTTACGATGATTGAGCCTGTGCCGTTAACTAGGGAGACCGACGTCACGGTAGCCAGTGCAGATCTTCATCGTTAAGATTTGCCAGAGGGCCTGTGACAGAAAACAGGTCACCCACCTGTACATGCAGGTTCAATTACGGCTGCGGAACGACTCTCGCGGATCTCCCTTCGCCAATGTCCGTAAACGTGAATCGTGAATGTAAATAGGGAACTTTGTCTATTCACACTTACGGTTCGGGTTTACGGGCTTTTTATATTCAAGTCTCGAGTCTGGAGTCTGGAGTCTCGAGTCGGGAGTCAGAAGTCAGTGGTCCGTGGTCAGTTGTTAGCGGTCAGTTTTCTCTTGTCAATTGGCACGTGTTCTGATTGGAATTAACCATTCACAACTGACTTCAGACTCCAGACTCGTGACTCCAGACTCATGACTTTTGGTTTATGAACATTCTCATGATCGGCGATGTGGTGGCTAAACCCGGGCGTATGGCTGTGCTCGATCGCATCCAGGATCTCCGGGAAAAATACAAAGTCGACCTTGCGCTCATGAACGCCGAAAACGTCGCCGGCGGTTTTTCCATTACTCCTTCCCTCGCCGAACAACTCTTCGCCGCCGGCATTGATGTAATGACATCGGGCAATCACATTTTCGATAAGAAAGAAGCAATCGAGTACATCGGTAAACAACCGCGCTTGCTGCGCCCGGCGAACTATCCTCCCACCACCCCTGGCAGTGGGATTTGGTCCGGTGAGGTCAACGGAACAAAGGTGGCGGTCATGAATCTGATGGGAAGAGTATTCATGCCACCATCCGACGATCCTTTTCGAGTAGCCGATGCCCTGTTGGCCTCCTTGTCAACCGATACAAAAGTGCGAATTGTGGACATGCACGCTGAAGCCACTTCGGAAAAGGTAGCAATGGGGTGGTATCTCGACGGTCGTGTGTCAGCAGTATTGGGAACTCACACTCACGTCCAAACAGCGGACGAAAGAATTTTGCCTCAAGGGTGCGCTTATCTTACCGACATTGGCATGACGGGCAGTTATGCAGGCGTGATCGGAATGAACAAATCGGACGTCATTGCGCGTTTTACCTCAGTAGTGGCGCGCAGGGCCGAGCATTCGAGCGGGCAGGCGCGAATTTGCGCGGCGTTAGTTGATGTCGATGAGACCACTGGCCACGCCCGACGGATTGAGCGGATTAATGT
>DATEDU010000215.1:0-4954 GCA_035281525.1 Pyrinomonadaceae bacterium
GGTTCATTCTCCGGCAGGACCAACTCGCCGAGACCGCAACGCGGTCCGGACGCAAGCCAGCGAACGTCGTTCGCAATCTTCATCAACGAGGCCGCCAACGTCTTCAACGCACCACTCGCAAACACGAGCTCGTCGTGCGCGGACAAAGCGGCAAACTTATTCGCGTGCGACTTGAACGGCAGTCCGGTTAGTTGTGCGATCTTCTCTGCGGCGCGCTCGCCAAACTCAGGATGGGAGTTCAAACCGGTGCCAACTGCGGTGCCGCCGATCGCGAGGTCGAGCAGTCCAGGGAGTGAAAGTTTAAGACGTTCGATATCGCGAGCGACGAGGTTTGCCCATCCACCGAACTCCTGATCGACTGTCAACGGCGTCGCATCTTGCAAATGCGTGCGTCCGATCTTCACGACGCCCGCAAACTCTTTCGCCTTCGCCTCGATCGCATCACGCAGGTGTTCGATCTGCGGGATCAGTTTGTTCAACTGTTCGGCGGCGGCGATGTACATCGCGGTCGGGAACGTGTCGTTTGACGACTGCGACATGTTCACGTGGTCGTTTGGATGGATGGGCTCCTTGCTCCCCATAACGCCGCCGGCGATCTCGATGGCGCGGTTCGAGATCACTTCGTTGGCGTTCATGTTTGTCTGCGTGCCACTGCCGGTTTGCCAGATGCGCAGCGGGAAGTGGGCGTCGAGTTTTCCGTCGACCACCTCTTCCGCGGCCTGAATGATCAGCTTCGCTTTGTCCGGCGAAAGTTTGCCGAGGTCTTCGTTCACCTGCGCGGCAGCTTTTTTGAGAATACCGAACGCGCGGATCACCTCGCGCGGCATGATGTCGCCGCCGATATTGAAGTGATGTAGTGAACGTTGGGTCTGGGCGCCCCAGTAGCGGTCACTCGGGACCTCAATAGCACCCATCGAATCGGTTTCAGTTCTGGTTTTAGCGGATTGTTCAGGGGATTGTTGAGCCATCGTCGCTTTGATCTTCGCGCAGGACGCGCGGATTAGCAAGTCATGACTGAAGCTGCGCGTTAGCTAGTCTTGAGGATGCTGAAATCTACTTCGTTGACTCGGGGTTGACCCTTTCTAAGCTTTCCTGGGCCTTCTTAGCCATAGGTGAGTTTAATTTCTCAAAGATTTCGAGCGCATCGCGATACAAACGTGCGGCCTGTCTTTGGCTTCCTTGCAGTTCCGAAACGTTACCCAGGTTATGCAACGTAACCGCTATCCCACTCTGGTCGCCCAGCTTTGTCTTGATCGCCAAACTTTCATTGTAAAGCTGTTCAGCCACGGCGAAGTCACCTTCGTCTTGAGCTAAGGTTCCTAACTGATGAAGTGAGGCAGCAATGCCTCTTTGATCGCCCAGCTGCCTCAGGAGTTGCAAGCTCTCGTCATATAGTTCGCGTGCCTTCTGTCGCTGACCTTGCTCATCGGCGAGGATTGCCAGTTGATGCAAGGTGGCCGAAATGCCCCCCAAATTGCCGAGTTCCTTATCAATCGCCAGACTCTCCGTGTAGAGTCGGTGGGCTTCAACAAACTCGCTTTGGCTATGAGCAAGCATTCCTAACTGATGTAGGGCCGTAGTAATGCCCTCTTTGTTTCCGAGCCTCTTTTGGATCTCCAGGCCTTCACTATAGAGCCTACGCGCTTCAACAACTTCGCCTTGCTCATAGGCACTGTTACCCAAATCATGCAAAGCCCCGGCAGTTGAGATTTCATCACCTAGCTCTTTGAACACTCGCAAGCTGTCCGTATACAACGTACGCGCCTTCGCCAACTCTCCGCGGCTGGCGTATAAAATAGCTAGGTTATGACCAAATACTGCCGCTGAGTGTCGATTGTTCGATTGCTCAGCCGCATTAAGTCCCAGTTGGTTTATTTTCAATCCCTCGGACCAATAACCATATACTGTTAACCATCCGCCAACAGAACTCGCGATGTTCCAGGCCAACAATTGCACAGTCTCCCATTCCCCTAGCTCGAAAGCGACATCAACTGAATTTAGGAGGTTGTCTCTTTCCGCCTCCAAAGCAATGTAATCTTCAGTTCGATGTTTTTCGTGCTCTTTCGCGTAACGATTAAAATAGGCGACAAATCGTTGGCGATAATTTGCGGCTGTCGCCTCTCGTGCAACTCGAGCTCTACCTAGTTCGCGAGTCAGTCCTTCAACTCTCAATCTTTCGTTGCCGGCAGTTGCTTGGATCAGCCAGAGTTCGACTAGCTGTTGCACCGCTGAGTCAAGGCGTGCCACGTCATCGCCGAAACCAGCGACTTCTGCAAGAGCCGATCTTGAAGCATCCGGCACGAAGAGTGACAGAGCGAGCAGCGTGGCGCGACCATCGTCGCCGAGTTGCGGCAAATCAAAAGACCGATCGAACACTCGCTCCGCGGCGTCACCTGCACCTTGCGCGAGCTCATCGAGCACGGTCTGCGGTTGCCGTGCTGAATCAATCTGCCGTACGACCCATTGGAGCACCCGAGGAATACGATCAGCCGCTTGAATGATCTTCTCGGGATCGAGATTTTTGAACGCCTGGGGATTTCCGAGCTCGGTGATTAACCGCTTCAGAAACTCTCGTGCTTCGGGAAGCGACATCGCGAGTATGCGAACCGGTCGGGCGTGTATGACTTGGTCTCGTGAAGTGATCAATGCCGGACACGACGCCCGGTCTGCTAACCATTGAGCACATTTCTCCTGTTCGGTTGGAGAGATCGTTTCGAAATTATCGAGAACAATTAGAGCAGCCGGCGCGGTCGATAGCAGTTGATGCACGGCCTCATCTTTCGGTTCCGGCGCCAACTGGCGAAGATCAGGTCTACCAAGCTGCGTGGCTATTTCATCAAGCAAGGTGGAGAGAGCAAAATCAGGCTTTCCATCAGCGGTTGTCCAAACGATTCCACCGACAAACACCGCTCGCATTGCTCGGGCGGTTTCCGCTGCTAATGTTGTTTTGCCGACACCACCCGCTCCCCATAAAACGATTAGTTGCTCTTTCTCGGGCAATAACTCTTCCTTTAATCGTTCGACGATGTCCCGACCATTTTCATCCCGACGCGCGACAAAACCAGCAAGCGGAGGACGCGGTATCGGGCTTCTTTTTGAAGTTGCAATGGGTTCAGGAAGACTCGCGGGCGACGAGACTGTTTGAACGCCTTCGAATTTGACTACGACTTCTTGTTGTGTCGGTTGAACTGAAGCAGGTTGAGGGTCGACCAGCGGCGCTGCTCTGCGCCGAAGGATCCGCCAAGTCGCTCCACCTATGGCACTCACAATCAAGACAATAATGCCGCCGATTATTTGGTCGCGAGTGCCTTCTCTGAGCTGTGACCAGTACTCCTGGAAAGGAAATATCAAAATCGGCGAGGCCATCCTTTACAAAAGGTAGAGGAACGCATGGAGTGCGAAAACGCAGATATTATACGCTGTAATTTCGCTCATGAGAGCCTGCGAGGCGCTACAAAACTCACTTGTATGAAACCGTACCGATGTATTAAAGTGCGCCGGAGTTTTTCAGATCCTTTCGGTTAGCAAGCTTTCCCCCGCAGTCCCAAAATGTCGAACGTCGAACCCGACAAGGCCGAATTGTCGGAGAATCATCAACGTGCCCTGATCCTCGTTGTCGAACGAAACCCGGTCGTGCAGCGACTCGAACGATACTTCCTCGAACACGCGGGGTACGCGGTCGAGTTCGCTTCCGATGGCAGGTCTGCGCTCGAGCGGGCGCGCGAGGTGCGACCCAACATCGTAGTTACCGAAATCATGGTGCCGGTTCTTGACGGGCTCAGTCTGTGTCGCATTCTCAAGTCAGAACCGAACACGGCGCACGCCCGTGTCCTCATTTTCAGCCATTTGCATGCGGAAGATCGCGCCCGCGAAGTCGGCGCGGACGCGTTTCTGCTGAAGCCTCTCAGCGAAGAGTTACTAATCGAAACTGTTGAAAAATTGATCGCTTCGCCAAAGACTACAGCCGAGACCGAGGAGAATCTGAATGACTGACCGCATCGCAACCGGTTGCGTGGGACTCGACGAGATTCTCCACGGCGGCATCCCTGCCAACACCATCACTGTGTTAATGGGCGCGCCAGGCACCGGAAAGACGATCATGGCTGAAGAGATCGCTTTCTGTAACGCGACTGAGGAAAACCCGGCGCTCTATTTGACGACCCTTTCGGAACCACTCGAAAAGTTTATCTTCCATGGGCAGCGCTACAACTTTTTCGACTCCGACAAAGTCGGCAAGTCTGTCATTTACGAAGACCTCGGCATGATCGTCCGCAAGGTGGGAGTCGAGAAGCTCGCAGACACCGTCGCCGATATGATCGTCAAGTACAAGCCGGCATTACTTTTCATCGACTCGTTCAAGGCGCTAAACGAGCTTCTCCAGTCGACTGTCGAGCGCCGCACCGTCATTTACGATCTGGCGACCGTGTTAACGGCCTACAGGTGTACGTCATTCCTGATCGGGGAGTATGCGACGGAGATGACCACCGACCTGCCCGAGTTTGCAGTTGCTGATGTTGTCCTGAATTTGACGAAGCATTCGACAAACGTGCGCGAGCAGCGGTTTCTCTGCGTCGAAAAGCTCCGGGGATCTAACTCGATTCCCGGCATGCACGCGTTTTCGATCACCGACGACGGCATTGAGATGTACCCGCGGCTGCTGAGCCCACACGTTGCGCCAACCTATGACCCGAAAGTCGAACGCGTGAACTCAGGCATTGTCGGTCTCGATGAAATGATCGAGCAGGGTTTTTGGCGTGGCAGCACGACGCTGGTCGCCGGACCGAGCGGCTCGGGAAAGACGATCCTGGCGCTGCACTTCATCCGAGAGGGTGCCCTTCGCAGTGAGCCAGGTCTATATGTCGGGTTCCAGGAGAATCCGTCACAGATGGCACGGATTATGCTGAATTTGGGCTGGAACGCAACGGAATTGCTCGAAAACGGTAATTTCGAGCTC
>DATEDU010000216.1:0-33654 GCA_035281525.1 Pyrinomonadaceae bacterium
GAACTGGTTGTATCAAAAGGCTGCGTACTTGGTTTGGCTACAGACGGCGACGGAGATCGTTTCGGAGTCATCGATTCTAACGGAGCTTTTATCACGCCGAACCAATTGATTGCCGTTCTATTTGATTATCTTGCTGAGTCCAGAAAGTGGAGTGGTGGAGTAGCTCGGTCCGTCGCGACATCGCACCTGGTCGATCGCGTGGCTGAGGCTCGGCACGTCCCGGTCTATGAAACGCCGGTTGGTTTCAAATATATCGGAGAACTGATCAATGAAGACAAGATTATCCTTGGCGGTGAAGAGTCGGCTGGATTATCGATCAAAGGTCACTATCCGGAGAAAGATGGCATCCTTGCGTGTCTCCTTGCGGCGGAGGCAGTCGCGGCGCGCGGCGCGAGTCTGACGTCACAACTTAATTCGCTGTACGACCGCGTTGGCAGGCTTGAATCAGCCCGAATCGGCGTTCGATTGAGTCCAAAATTGATGGACTCTCTTCCCGACAAGTTGAAACAGGAGGCAACTGAGATCGGTGGCCGAAAAGTGCGGGAGACAAACCGCATCGACGGTGTGAAGTTTATATTTGCGGACGGGTCGTGGTTACTCATGCGGCCATCCGGCACTGAGCCACTCGTTCGCATTTACGCGGAATCAGAATCAGCAAAGGACTTGGAGGTGTTGCTTGAGCAGGGTCGCAAATACTTACTGGGATGACAAACGCATGCGGACGCAGCGGGTAGTTCCGCGGGCCGCTACAACTCTTTCACCCGTGCGCCAGATTTCATTAGACATCATTGGCACGCGCGCCGAAGTGCGCCGGCGTGGGGGAATCATACCGTCATGGGTGATCTTTGGAATGATCATTCTGGCCACGTTTGCTGTTTGCGTGACCGTTAACATGCGGACACGAGCAAAACTGAACCTGGCTTCCGAACACTACGCCAGGATGCAAAATGACGTCGACGCACTGCGCAGTACCAATCAGACATTACGGTTCGAGATCGAACGACTGCGCAATGACCCACGCGCCATCGAATCAGCCGCACGCAGCCGGCTGAACATGGTGCGTTCGAATGAGATTGTAGTGCCGGTCGAATGACTGAGGAGGAGAGAATCATTCGAAACGAAAGGCACCGAACGAGTTTTCTGCCTGCCATTGACGCCGCCAGATCCCCCGCTTTAAATCCACGCGTCACGGGTCCTGCCAGCCACGCGCGGCTGTGACTGCCATCGCAGCCGCGCCCCCTTCTTAACTGCAGAAAGGTTTGGTTTGACACTCACTTACCCCTCAACTAATATCGAACTCTCGTAATCACGCGAACAAACTCGAGAGGGTTATGCCTGAAACCAAGGAAATTACCTCGCCCGTTGCCCAGGATCGGGAGCGATGGGAACACAACACACTCGAACCCGCACTTCAAAAAAATCCGGAGAGGAAAAAGAGTTTTCAGAGCGTATCGCTGGAGGAAGTTAACCGGCTTTATACGCCTGACGATATTGCCGAGCTTGATGTCGCTGAACACATTTCCTTCCCCGGAGAGTTTCCTTACACGCGTGGCATACATCCCACCGGTTATCGTGGAAAGCTTTGGACCATGCGTCAGTTCGCCGGATTCAGTACTCCAGAAGCGACGAATGCGCGTTTCAAATATTTATTGGAACAAGGCCAGACCGGACTCTCTGTCGCGTACGATCTGCCGACCTTGATGGGCTACGACGCCGATTCACTGCTGTCTGAAGGTGAAGTCGGCAAATGTGGTGTAGCCGTTTCTTCACTGGCTGATATGGAGGCGCTGTTTGCGGGAATACCGTTGGAAAACGTCAGCGTCTCGCAAACGATCAACGCGCCCGCGTCAGTGCTACTGGCGATGTACCTCGTGGTCGCGGACCAACAGGGCGCAGATTGGAAAAAGATTTCGGGCACGCTGCAGAACGACATTCTGAAAGAGTACATCGCGCAGAAGGAATGGATTTACCCGATCCGGCCGGCGATGAAGCTGGTGATTGACACGTTTGAGTTCTGCACCCAACATGTACCTCGGTACAATCCGATTTCCGTCAGTGGCTATCACATACGCGAGGCAGGAGCGACGGCGCTACAAGAACTTGCTTTTACTCTGCGCGACGGGATCGAGTACGTGGAGTGGGGTCTGCGCGCGGGCCTGGAGTTGGATCGGTTCGTGCCGCGCATCTCGTTCTTCTTTAATGCTCACAACGACTTCTTTGAAGAGATAGCGAAATATCGAGCAGCTCGCGCGATCTGGGCGCGAGAGATGCGCGAACGCTTTGGATCAACAAACGAACGCACCCTTAAGCTTCGGTTCCATACTCAAACTGCCGGAGTTTCCCTGACGGTACAACAGCCACTCAATAATATTGTGCGAGTTGCGATTCAAGCGTTGGCGGGAGTACTTGGCGGAACTCAGAGTCTCCATACTGACGCTTACGACGAGGCGTTGGCCTTGCCGACCGATCACGCGGCACTGATTGCGCTGCGAACCCAACACATAATTGCGGAAGAGACAGGAGTGGCCAATACCGTCGATCCGTTAGGCGGATCGTACTTCATTGAAGCTGTGACGGCGAAGATGGTGGAAGGCGCTCGTGATTATTTCAGAAAGATCGACTCACTAGGCGGCATGGTCGGCGCCATCGAGAAGGGGTTCCCGCAACGAGAGATTCAAGACTCAGCGTACCAGTATCAAAAGGCTGTGGAGCGTGGCGACCAAGTAATTGTCGGCATTAACAAGTATGAGATGGAAGAGGATACTCCGATTCAAACGTTGGTGATCGACGATGCTGTTCGCGATCACCAAGTTGAGCGGCTCGAGCAAACGCGAGCTCGAAGAGATGCTGGCGCAGTTCATAATGCGCTGGAAAAACTGAAGAGTGCGGCGAAGAACGAAGAGAATACAATGCCCGCCACAATCGAGGCGGTGCGGGCGTATGCTACGTTGGGCGAGATCTGTTCCGCTCTCCGTGATGTTTACGGCGTGTACGAGGAGCCAGCGTTTTAGCGATGGCAGAACATAAGATTCGCGTACTCGTAGCCAAGCCCGGTCTCGATGGACATGATCGAGGCGCAAAAGTCATCGCTCGAGCACTACGCGATGCCGGAATGGAAGTTATTTATACCGGCCTGCGCCAAACTCCCGAAATGATAGCTGCCGCAGCGTTGCAAGAAGACGTCGATGCCGTCGGCGTCTCGATCCTTAGCGGCGCTCATAATACTCTCTGCCCACGCATCGTGGAATTGCTGCGGCAACAAGGAATGGATGATTGTTTGGTGCTGCTTGGCGGGATTGTTCCGCAGGAAGATATTCCGAAACTAAAGTCGGAAGGAGTGGCGGAGATTTTCCTACCTGGCACCTCGACTGAAGATATCGTGAAGTTTTTGCGCCAGAACGTTAAGCCTCGCGAATAGTGTTTCTTTCTCCGTGCCCTCCGTCTCTCTGTGGTAATAAATGGTATTCAACACTGGGGCACGGAGAACACAGAGAAGAAGAAGATCAATTGGACTAAAAAAGCGCCGAGCCCTACCGGGCCCGGCGCCTCCCAAATTCCCTCCTCTACCTAAAACCTAAAAATCAAGTCGCGCACCGAACTGCACCGTCAATGGCCGTCCAATTGGAGGACCAAAGCCCGGGCCGTAGAGTGAGTTCGGCTGTTGATACAGCCCTGCTGCCGTCGCTGCAGTGTTGCCAAGACGGTTCGAGAACGACAGGTTTTCAGTATTGAATAGATTGTAGAAATCAGCGTATGCCTTCACTTTGAAGCGTTCGCCCAAGCTGAAGGCTTTCTGGGCTCGAAGATCAACGTTGAAGTAACGTCCGCTTCGAGTCTCGAAGGTGCCGGGACCAGTTTGGACAAACCCCTCACGTACGCTGTTGACTTGCACCTGTATGCAACCCGGAGGATTCAACGCAGCCAACGCCGCGCTGTTCCCGCGAGCTGCAAATACCGCCGCCGGGCTGGTGCTGGCGCAGATTCGGTCGTTAGTCGCCAAGCCGTCACCATCGATATCCAAGCCAAGGTTTAATGAGTAGGGCCGCGAGCTCGCCAACTGCATAATCGGAGCGAGTTGGAATTCCCACGGCAAGTCGAACACGCCGCTGACAACAATCCGATGACGCTCATCAATGCGAGTTGGACCATACTCTTCCCGCTTGAATTGATTGTCAGGAGTTATGGCAATACCGTTGCCGCTGTAAGAAGCAACCGGCTGTCCGCCCCAGGATACCGACTCCGCGAGAACGTAGCTTGCCGAAACCAGCATCTTCCGCGTGCGATGACGGAACGTTGTCGTCCAACTATCAAAAAGCGAGCGGTTAGTGGTCCCAATCATGTTGATCTGTTCGATACGTCCGGCAGGAAAACCTGCGTCGACGAAAGCACGATCAAGCAAACGGGTATTTGCGCCGCGCACACAAAGCGGTGACGCGGGATTGCTTCCCGGGAATGCGGCATCGCAGATCGGCCTGATGCGTGGGTTAATCACCTGAACGCGTGATTCATGGAGACCCAGCGTATGTACATAGTCACTGGAGAGGGTAGTGTTTCTTCCCAGTTGCGTTTCGAAACCAAGAGAAAGCTTCTGGATGTAAGGCTCGCTCGCGTCGGGATCGTTAATTCGGCCAAAACCTCCGACCGCTAAGTCGGCGAACGAGAAGCCGGGCGGTGGCTGCGGCAACGGATCAATGCCGAAGCGGAAGGTGGACAATTGGCCCACTCCCACGGCGGTGTTAACAAGCGTTAGCGCAGTTTGGAAAAGCTCCGGATTGGTCTGCGTCAGCGAAAACAGCGTCAGGTTCTGGAAAAGCTGATCGAAGAATATTCCGTAACCTCCGCGGATCACCGTTCTGGCGCTGCCTGTGGGATCCCATGCAAAGCCAACCCGCGGCTGAAATTCAGTCCAGCTCGGAGTCGTCCGTCGAAGCTTCTCGGGATCTCGAGTTATGGCTTGAGCAAGTGGATGGTTTAGCTGCTGAAGGATCAGGATCGTGCGATTATTCTCCTGATTCGGCAGGTTTCCAATATTGGCATCCCAGCGCAGCCCGAGATTCAGTGTGACCGTTGGTCGAACTTTCCAGTCGTCCTGGAAGTACAACGCCAATTGGTGAATCTTTTGCGTATGATCGCCGCGACCATCAGAGAAAGTGATTTGTCGGACGGCACCCGGCGTCGCAAAGCCTTGTGGATACAGACCGTTGGTGTTGTTTTGGATTACCAGCGGATCCGCAAAGAATTGGATCTGGTGACCCTGCGCACCGAAGAAGAAGAAGCCGTCAAGCTTCGTATCGATGTAGTTGACGCCTGCCTTCAGATTGTGATTACCAGCGCTCGCCGAGAAGTCGTCGCGGAATTGATATTTCGTTTCCAGCGTTGACTGCGGCACGTTGGCGTTGCGACCTGTCTGAACAGACGGAAACACAATGTTCGGACGATCAGTCACGCCCAGAATAAAGTTGCTGAAGTCCTGGTAGTGGAAACTTATCTGGTTGAGTTTTGTCGGGCTGATGGTCCAAGTGTGATTGACAATGAAGCTATGCAGCTTGTTGTCATTCGTGTTGCCGCCGGTAATGTCTGCTGTGGCAGGCACCCCAATCTGGTCATTGGGTGAATTATTTTTCTGATAAGCATACCGGTAGAACATGGATTGGTTATCGGTCATTCGATGATCAACCTTGACGGTTGCTAGCCAATCGTCATAAGGAGTTGGAATATCACCCACTTCACCAATTCCCGGGATTGCCGGCAGCTGTAAGGCCGCATTTGCTGAAAGCGCATTCACTTGACGTTCTCGGAAACGTTCCAGAGCTCCGAAGAAGAAGAGTTTGTCACGCACGATTCGGCCACCGATCGAGCCACCGATCTCCTGCCGGCTGAATGATGGCTTCTGAAAATTGGGCTCGGTCAGACGCCGTTGCTTCTCAAAGAAATCAAAAGCTCTGAACTGCTCGTCGCGGAAGTTAGCGAAGAACGAGCCGTGAAGATCGTTCGAGCCAGACTTGGTAATGACGTTAACCACGCCACCGACGGCGCGACCCTGCTCGGCGGTCCACCGATGTTGCAGAACTTGAAACTCTTGAATCGATTCGTATGAAAAGTTCTGAAGCAGGCTGCCGACCACGTTGTCTTTGTTATCGCCGCCGTCGACATTGACGTCGACCTGCCGGCCATCGCCTCCGTTAAAGGCGACATTTCCAACGCGCGTTTTGGTTGGATCGAAATTACCGACCGGCCGAGCTTCCGGCATGATCACGGAAAGTGCCGCAAAGGTACGATTCAACAGCGGTAGATTTTGCACCTCAAGCGGAGTCACAACGCCGCCGATGTCAGACTTGGTCGTTTCGATAGCCACGGTATCGGCGGAGACTTCAACGACGGCAGTGAGCTCGCCCGGCTTCATCTCTATAGTAAGAGTTGGAGTGGCTCCCACGTTGACTTCATGACCTCTCACAACGCTCTTACTAAAATTCGGCGCCTCGACCGTAACATCGTATTTGCCAGGCGGTAATTCGGTGATCGTGAACTCGCCCGCATCGTTTGTCGTAGCTGTGCGGGTGGCGCCCGTACCTTGGTTAGTTGCGGTAATACTCGCGCCCGCGACCAATTTTTGTTGAGGATCGACAACTCGCCCAGCGATATCGCCCGTCGTTACCTGGGCCTGCGTGGAACTAACTAACAGTCCCATAATGGTAAACGCTGTGGTTAACAACCACTTTATGGTTCGCATCTTGTGCCTCCTAGGTTGAGTCTCAATAAAGGATGAGCCGCTTCAGCACTTCCGGTCTTTGCAACCCTTGTTCCGATACCTTGAGATCGTGTTAGTGAGTAGAATGCCAAGAAAAACGCCAAGCTCGTTGGCCATTCTTGCTGGCGCAAACAAACCGGGATTCAAAATGATCAAGTCTGCCCACGTTTTTGGATTTCTACCGAGGTCGAAGAGGACTCTACACCCGGTCCAAAAACCTTGCAATACCCTTTTTGCAGTCTTCAGTGAGGCGGGCGATCACGTTCACATCGACACCACTTGCCAATGCTTCCGTTAGCGCCATTCCATCCATTTGATAAAGGAGACGTTTGGTTAACGCTACGGCCGATTTGCTTAGTCCCGTGAACACACGCACATACGAATCGACATCAGCCAGGAACTCATCATCGCTAAACACCTGGTTAACTAAGCCGAACTCTCTTGCTTGTTCAGCAGTAATCTCGGCGCCACGCGTGATCAACTCAAATGCGCGTTTTTCCGACACGTTGCGGCGTACAATCGCCATGACCATCGCCGGCACAAACCCGATTTTTACTTCGGGAAATCCAAACTGCGCAGCACGCGCCGCTAAAATCAAATCGCATGCGCACGCGAGACCGCAGCCGCCGGCCAGTGCTCGACCATGAACTGCAGCTACGACTGGCACGTGCACTTCACGAATGATCGTAAAGACTTCCATTAAAGCGTAGGCGTCGTCGAGGTTTTCCGATACCGATGCATTCGAGATCTTCTGCAGCCCTGAAAGATCGGCGCCGGAGCAAAAGTCCTTCCCTGCCCCCGAGATCACAACTGCACGGACCGACACATCTGAGTCAGCTTTCCGCAATGCAGCTTTCAATTCGGCGATGATTGCATCATTGAGCGCATTCCGCTTCTCGGGCCGATTCAGCGTAATCCGCGCCACGCCTCGATCTATCTCGAGCAGGACTGAAGATGCGTCATTATTCATTGAATAGACAAGAAGCGTGCTTCTTCATCAGGGATGTCAACGTACATTCTCAAAAGAGCTGTCGAGAAAGTCTTCCCTTGTGCGTCGGTCATAAGTGAGAGTGTGCCGCCGCCGTCGAGACTCTCATGCAACAGAAAGTTGAGTGCGCCGAGATTGGGCAACTCGAATCTCTGCACTTCACCTTTACAAACGCCTCTGAAGTGTTCTTTCACTCGCTCTGCAGTGACTTCGCGAACCAGAATGGGATAGTACTCGTCGCGCACAGCGACCAGTCCTACATTGGCTGTATCGCCTTTGTCACCCGATCGAGCGTGTGCAAGTTTGACCAAAGGAATTTTCACGCCTCAATAATCTCCACGCGCGGTTGAATTTCATGTTTAGGAATCAAGGCGGGCCAGTACGCGACAATTTCTTCCACCTTAGGACGGCCGCCCGCAAAACCAGTCACGGAGGGAGGGCCAGTAAGAATGAGCGGGGCAATTTCTTTTGTGAACCTTTCAACTGCGGCTCGATCCTGCCCCCGTACTCCAACACGCAACTGAACTTCGGGTAAGTCACACGCCGGTTCACCAGCGATCGGTCCATGTGTGGCGTTGACGCCGACGAACTCAGTTAACACACGATCAAATGTCAGCCCGAGCCGATCCAAACGTTCGCGCAGGATCTTATCCGCAGCCCGAGCCTTGTCGTACGCTTCCGGCCAGGAGTACACGAGAGTACCGACGGCTTTGAAACCAGCAGAATAACTAATCGAAACTTTCAGAAGATCCGTTGCGGGTCGTCCTTCAATTCCATAAACGCGAACTCGGTTAGGTCCTGCGTCTTCTAACCTGATCGTCGTAAAGTCCGCAACGCAATCAGGAGTAATGTATGAGTGAGGATCACCCATCTCGTAGACCAATTGCTCCTTGATTGCCGGAATGTTGATCCGGCCACCGGTCCCATTGTGTTTAGTTATGACGACCGAACCATCCGCCGAAGCCTCAGCAATTGGAAATCCCACCTTCGCCAGATCCGGAATATTCTGCCAGTCGTATTGACAGTTTCCGCCCGACGCTTGTGCGCCGCATTCAATGATGTGACCTGCAATAGTTCCGGCAGCCAATCGATTCCAATCATCCAGGGGCCAACCAAACTCGTGAATCATCGGCGCAAGCGTCAGCCCAGTGTCAGTAGCGCGTCCGGTTATAACTACCGTTGCTCCGCCATTGAGTGCTTCTACGATGGGCCATGCGCCAAGGTACGCGTTAGCGCTCTGAATCCGGTCACGTACAGTGGTGAGAGGCTCGTCGTTATCCATGTTTCGCAGCTCAACGCCTCGCGCGAGCAGGTCGTCAATTCTGGACATGATGTCGTCGCCGGTAACTATGCCTATCCGAAGTTTTCCCTCGAGACCCAGCTGACGCGCGACGTCGCGTACGGCTTGGGCGCATCCCTCGACGTTTACCCCTCCAGCATTCGCCGTCACCCGAATGTTTCGTCCAACACAGGTGGGCAGGATTTGCTTCATGAGCGGCACGAAGTCCTTCGCATAGCCTGCCTCAGGGTTTCGAGACCGTTGCTTTTGCATGATCGACATCGTTACTTCAGCGAGATAGTCGAGCATGAGGTAGTCAATTGGACCACCTTCAACCTGGCGCACGGGCGCATCGAGCAGGTCACCCCAGAATCCTTGTCCTGCTGCAATTCGAATAGTCTGCTTCATCGACTAATTTACTAGACCAGCGTGGGAGGAAGGACGAATTGTCCGATGTGTGGGCCGCTGTAGTTCAAACTAGTATGGAGCGACAGCTCGAGCGCGTCACGCGTCGCCTCGGGTGTAATCACCGCATCGACAAACCCCCGCGCGGCAGCATACTTCGCATCAAGCTCCATCTCATAAGTCTGACGCACCTGATTCATCTCATTTTCGAGTGTTTCGTCCGGCTCCTGTTGGTTGCGTTTGAGCTTTTCCAGTTGACTGCCAAATACGGCCTGTACCGCAGAGTCGCCTTCCATCACTCCCATCCGTCCGGTGGGCCAGCTGAAGATGAAGTCCGGATCGAACCCTTGCCCCGCCATCGCGTAGTACCCTGCCCCAGACGCGTGATTTATAGTCAGCACGATCTTGGGTGAAATTGCTGTAGCCATTGCCTCAACAAAGCGCGCGCCGGCTCGAATGATCCCGGAATGTTCCGCTTCAGGCCCAACCATAAATCCCGAAACATCTTGGATGAACAGCAACGGCGTTTGGCGACGGTTACAAACTTCAATGAAGTAAGCCACCTTTTCAGCCGACTCCGTGTAGATGATTCCGCCAAATCGCGGTGGTCCACCTCCAGGTGGACGAATCATGCCGCGATTATTAGCTATGACTCCGACGAGTATGCCGCGAATCCGCGCGTGGCCGGTGATCATTTCTTTCGCATATGAGGCTTGGAACTCGTCGAGATGTCCGCCGTCCAAAAGACACTCAAGCACCTGCCGAGCGTTGTACGGCTGCTTATGATCAGCCGGCAGAATCTCATAGAGATCAGTTGCAGGTCTCGCGGGATTCTCGCTCGGCAGGTGAGGCACGATGCTCGGCGGTTTCACTGGTAGCTCGGAAACAAACTCTCGAATCCTGGCGATGCACTCCTCATCATTCTTTACGCGGTAATGCGCTACACCGGAGAGCTCGTTGTGAGTACGAGCGCCACCCAGGTTCTCGTTATCGATCGTTTGACCTGTCGCACCTTTTACGAGGTTTGCCCCACCCAATCCCATAAATGACGTGCCTTCAACCATCACAATAACGTCCGAGAGTGCCGGCAGGTACGCGCCACCCGCGATGCACGGTCCCATCACAGCCGCGATTTGCGGAACCTTCAGGTAACGGCGCATCAATGAGTTGTAATAGAAAATGCGCGACGCACCATACTGTCCAGGAAACACACCGCCCTGATAAGGAAGGTTAACGCCGGCTGAATCTACGAGGTAAATGATCGGCACATGCGAGCGCATGGCGATCTCCTGCGCGCGTAGAACCTTTTTGATCGTTTCAGGCCACCACGATCCCGCTTTCACCGTCGCGTCGTTTGCAACGACAACTACCTCGCGGCCTCCGATCAAGCCCACGACTGTAACGACGCCTGCTGATGGTGCGGCACCGTCGTATTGATCGTAAGCCACGAGTAACCCGATTTCTTGTGTGTACGAATCAGGATCCAGAAGCAGGTCGATGCGCTCGCGAGCAGTCAGTTTGCCTTGCTTGTGCTGGCGTTCGATCTTATCCGGCCCGCCACCCATCCGCAGTCTCGACTCGAGCTCCAGCAGTTCGGCCGTAAGGTCCCGTAGACGATCGCCCGGTTCCTTTGCGGTCAACTGCTGGACCAACGATTCCCGATCTGGCGCTTCTTTTTGGGTGGTTTTCACTCGTCTCAGTCCCGCTGACGGAAAGTGTCAGGTTGCAATAGCAGCCCAAAGTAACATGCCTGCCTGAGATTTCGCCACACTCCTTATTATTTGTTGCCCCGCGAGAACAATCTGTGTATCTTGTTAACCACGGATTCTCACCGCATCCTCTCAGCGATCTCCGCGCCCTATTCAGGAATGCCCCAGAAAAGGAGGCTCAAGATGAAACGTTGCTCACAGTGTGAGTTCGTTTATGAGGACGAACAAGGCGTTTGCGACATGGACGGCAGCGAACTGGTCTATGAGCCCACGTTGTACCCTCCTCCCAGCAATGCCACCACCACATCACCGCTAAAGTTTCGATCGAGAAGCTTTATTCTCACTGCTGCGGCTACTCTGATTATGGGCTCTGTTCTGGCGGTTGGTTTTTACGGCGTCACGAACCGATCCGAGCCACCGACATCGGCAGTGACGCCCGTCGCGTCTGAATCTGCTCCACCAGTCGTCGATGAGCCTGCAGTTACTGCCACGCCTGCCGAAGAAAGTACTGAGGCGGCTAGCGAGGCGAACGTTAATGCGGGGGACACTGATGCGAAGTCGAGAAACGCCGCTACCACGTCAGCGCCTGCTAAGCCTGCGGGTTCGCGAACGACAACGACGCGTACAAGTACAAAACCCGCATCCGCACAACCGAAGAAAGGTGACTCAAAGGTTGGGGGTTTATTAAAGAAGACAGGGCGAATCCTCAAGAAACCATTCAAGTTTTAGATGGTAACTGGTAAATGGTGAATCGTAAATCGTGAATCGTAATGGTGAATAGTATTGATTAATTTGTGTTTGTATTAACCAACCACGATTTACGATTCACCATTTACCAGTTACCATTCACTATTTACCAATTACCTCTTCCAACATTTCCTTGTTGAGCCTGCCAAAACGCCAGATGTTCTGATCAGCAAAACCGCTCAAATCTGGTTTGTCAAAAAAGGCTACGATTTCGGCTCCCTGCTTTAACGAAGCAAACATTTCGGCTGTCAGTGTCAGGGTTAAGCTTCGGCCGGTGTGATCTCCCGAAAGCTCATTCACAAAGAACCGTTTTCCAACCTGCAACTTTAACGGCGAGCCGTTTGGCGGTACCGGTCGATTGGTTTTCAACTCGATTTGAATCAGTGTCTGCTTGCTAGCTCCGATTGCCCTGACTGCGCTGTGGATTCTCGTCAGCATATTACCGTTTTCTTCTTTAGTAATTCGCTTCGATTCGCGGAAGTCGGCGGGCAGGGTGAGTGGTTCGGTCAAGGTAGCTAAATGGCTTCCGTCAATGTCGGAAACTGAGATTTCAACTTCCCTCCTCAGAATCGACCGATCGTAGATGATCGCTCCGATTTCGTCAGCGTCACCGTCACCGTCGTGTCTTCGAAAGACCGGAAGTGGTGCGTCATCAAGCCAAATCAGTTTAGTCACGCCTAGTTCATCGCCACCAGTCACGATTAGACGAAACACAAAATCCAGCGTTTCTGTATTGCCACGAATTTCTAAAGTTCTGGGCTCATTCAGCCGAACCTCTTCGAGCCGATAGTTGATCGTTCCTTCACTCCCTTGCACGGAGCTTGTCCCTTTCGACAACACCCTGCCGGCAGCCAGCCGGAGTGTACCAGCCATTTGATGGCCCAGCGGCGGAT
The DNA here is from genome assembly GCA_035281525.1 of Pyrinomonadaceae bacterium. Lineage (GTDB taxonomy): Bacteria > Acidobacteriota > Blastocatellia > Pyrinomonadales > Pyrinomonadaceae > PSRF01. The sequence continues at coordinate 12,770 of DATEDU010000216.1, forward strand.
GTGAGCGTCGAGTGGGGCTGGCTACACGTGTAACGGTGTATGAAAGGCCTGCGGGCAAGCCAAGGGGCCGCACTGCTTCGACAGTTACGCTGGAAGGCACGGACAGCATGTGACTAGATCCGAGCCAAGGCCGAGGCCCAAAAGTGTTGAAGGGAAACTCAAACTTGCCCGTCTGAAATCCGGAGAATTGTTTGACGTAAATTGGCTGGTGGTTGGTGTCCAGAAGAGTCACTCTGAAGATGCAGCCATTGTTTCGACCATTGGCCCAGCGCAGCTCGAGCGCAATTGCCTGACAATCTCCGGCCTGAACCGGAATGTCGATGATTTCTCCTTCTCGACGAAAAATATGAGTTCCGGAGGTCTGTGGCGCGGGATCGGGACACGTCTGGCTGTATGTCACTTCTGTGAAAAGCAGGGACACAAAGCAGAGCACGAGAAGCTGAAAAAGATTCTTTCTCATGGCAATTGTTTTTCTCACGGCTATTGCTAGACGACTTTTGATCGCTGATTAGTCGCCGGTTTTCTGAATCGTTTACGGTTTGTGAGATTTCAGCGGGGCTGGTTAATAGTAGCCACTAAGCCTTCCCAAAGGCAATAAAAATGTGGGGACGCTTGAGTTCCTTAGGACTGTGATGGTCGCCGTATGCCTAAATCGCTGCATCTTTCGCGCAAGCTGTTTTTTGATTTCGCGATGGCGCGGGATAGTGGTTGATGACCCAGTCATTGGATTGCGGTACACAGTATGCTTCCTACCCTCGCGTACAAACACGCACCTGTGAGATTCAATGTGCCGGATGAGGTCGGCCCGTTTCATTTATTTCAGTTTGCTTATGCTGCTCGCAAAATCAGCCGCTCGCGGGTAACCTTTGCGGTCGGTGGTAACCTCTTTTCAAACTCTTCCCGATTGGCCGTGAGGATGAGTTGGATAGCTTCGGAAAGGTTTTCCCGTACTTCATCAAGCGTTTCACCCTGCGTATTGGCGCCCGGGAGTTCAGCGACGTAGCCCACATAGCCTCCCTCTTCGGCTTCCTCGAATACCGCAGTGAGTGTTAGTTCCGTCATGTTGTTACTCCGCTGCTGGATGATACCACGTGTACGAATTCACGAAATACACGCTAAAATGGGCTCGTGGTTCGTGATGCCTGGACTGTTCTACACCGAAAGGGGAGATTATTAGCTCTTCCACTCTTTCATTAATCCGTGCGGCAGCAAACGGTGATGTACAGGCTCTGAAAAACCTGTTGGTTAACGGAGCCGATGTAAACGGAACGAACCCCGGAGGACAGACCGCACTAATTCTCGCGGCTTTGATGGGCCGTTCGGACATTGTGCGTCTGCTGCTCGAAGCGGGCGCAGACGTGAGCCTGCGCGACAATCTTGGTCTAACCGCCACTGACTGGGCGCAACGGAAAGGCTTTATCGATGTTACCCAACTACTGAAGAACCCCACGACTGCTCGACGTTCCAGCGCGACTCCTCCTACTTCTAAAGATATTGAATCTAAGCGTGCATCTGATTACGCGGAAGACAATTCGCGTGAACCGCAGCCTGGCGCGGCAAGGAAAGACCAGCAGGGGTTTGGACCGGCTGCAGCTGCCTTCCTAAAAGCTAGAAGAAAACCCAGTCCTCCTGAACCAACTTTGCTTCAGCCTCAACCAGCAACCGAACAGAGTGTTCCTAAATCCGACGACCCGAGTACGTGGTGGGTGGGTAACGTTGATGCGAGAGCTGCTGACGATGCCCTTCCAACGGAACCTGACACTCTGAAAACTAGAATTGAGACCGAGCGGATTTTTGAGCAGGCGCGCCAGCGCGTCGAAGAAGAAGTTCGACGAAAGACAGAAGAACAAGCACGGCGTGTCCCAGGAACTGATGGGAGAGAATCGCCAACGCGTCAAGCCGCGAAAGGTACCAGCCTTAAACGGTGTCCAAAATGCAATACGATCTATGAAGACGATGGCAGGACATATTGTGCATACGACGCCGGTCGGCTGGTGAACGTTCAGCAGTCTTTCGACGGATCGTCAACGAGTTCTTTTAGTCGACCAACGCTTTGGGTTCTTGTAGCAGTCACTCTCATAGGAAGTGTCGCCGTTACCTATTTTGCAACCACTTATCTGAATAAGAACGACGCACCCAGCCCATCAGCAACCATCGCGGCGGAGAAGGCTCCCACAGTCGAAGCCAATGTTCCGGTAGTTGGTGGCGCACTCGCGGGCAAGCAAGAAAATGTACCTAATGCGGAATACCCGGAGAATTTCAAAACAACTGATACCTTGGAGCCAGTCACAGTTGTAGTGCGGGTGAACCGCACGGGGCGCGTCGTATCGGCACAAGCACTCAATGGCCCGCGGCAACTGCGGCTGGCGGCCGAAAAAGCGGCCAGAACGGCCAAGTTCTCGGAGGAAAAACTCAAAACCGAGGGTAGGGTGGCGGGTACAATCACTTACACCTTCAAACAGTAACTCATCAGTTCAACTCGTTCACAGGTCATTCTCATTTCGCGTTGCGCGTGATAGTCCCTCGCCGTAACCTGCCAATCACCATATTCCGATTAGGAGCTGAACATGAACGTCGTATCCCATTCATGGCAATCGCATCTGTTCTTTTGCTGCTCTGTTTCTCGATAACGTCATCGGCACAAGGTCCGCTTGAGTCATCCATCCATTGGTAGTCGTTGCGAACGAGTCGGCGTACGCCGAGACTGTTGGTGCAGCCGGCCGAAGCGATCGGTTATTTCCAGTCTTCACAAATGGAAGGACATTGCGTTTACCGGTCCGCAGCTTTTAACAGTAAATGCGATCGTCAACTGGGTACGGACAGGAGTAAAGCCGAATGCAGCGCAGTTTCCGGCAGCACTGGATTTGTGCCAGGGTTTGTTCCGCCGACATTTCCGCAGCCGTGATAAGTGATAAGTGATAAGTGATAAGTGATGAGTGATAAGGGATAAGGATGAGTTCCTTATCACTCGTTCCTTATCACTGATTACTCATCACTCATCGCTCATCGCTTATTCTCATCACTTATCGCTTATCACTTATCACTTATCACCTCTCCCCGTGCCCCCAACGGAGTCCGTGAGGAGACGGCACGTCTTCAGTAATCATCGTTGAGCGACGGCTGCTGGTCCCTCAATCAGAAGCCTTGCGACAATCACTGAAGCCTGGGCTTATGCACGCCTGCCTCACGAACTCCGCCCTCACGCAACTCAAATACAATCATGTTTGTTGTTAACCACGATGATTTCCAATTGCCGGTTGCCATTTTTTCGATCGAAAAGAGCCGAGGTAAATTGACAAAGTCTTTCAATCGGCATTGGCGTAGGCAATTACACGGCTATTTACTATTAACCATTTACTATTTCACCCTTTGCGATCTACCATGGCGGCCATCTTTGACAACCGCAACGGCTAATGCGTAGCTCAGCTCCCACGTCCGACGAGTGATGAGCATCGCCGTTGAGCATGGAAGGTTCATACTCACGGCGAATCGAAAATGTCAGCGCATACTACGCTCAACTGAGCGTAGATGCAAGCAGAATTTTTACGATAGACCAAATCCATCAGGAGGGATCTCCTGATGGGACACAAACGGCCCAAGCCGCGACGCCTCGCTGAAAAGCTAAAACACATCCGCCTCACTCTCGGCCTGTCTCAAACGGAAATGCTTCAACAGTTGGGATTGGAAGAGAGCATGCATTACTCTCGAATATCGGAGTACGAGAAAGGAAGTCGCGAGCCCAGCCTGTTTACTCTGCTGCAATACGCGCGAGTAGCTGGAGTGCACCTCGAGAGTATTGTTGATGATCACGCTGATTTACCGGCTAAACTACCAGGGCAGGTACAGTTCCCTTCGGCGCAGCCCACGCGGCGCCCCCGCAAACCTAGCCGATAATCCCATGCAATCGCAGGTGGGGTGATGAAAACGACCCGTCACTGTTGGACTCAAGCAAAAGCGTCTATACACGTTTTCTGGTCTTCCAATTTTAAGAGAGTTCAGGCACAATGAGCACCTCGAATTCGCACGTACTTTGGTGGAAACCTCACATGAATACCTCAAACCTCATGATCCCTGTGGGCCGCATTGAGCAACGCATTCTGCTTCTTAGGAAAACGAAGATCATGTTGAGTTCAGATTTGGCGGAACTTTACGGAGTTCCGGTGAAGGTCTTGAATCAAGCGGTAAAACGGAATAGCGAACGATTTCCCAAGGACTTCATGTTTCAGCTAACCGCAGCGGAGTTTAAAAACTTGAGGTCACAATTTGTGACCTCAAGCTGGGGTGGCTCTCGAGTGCGTCCTTATGCGTTCAGTGAACATGGAATTCTTATGCTTTCCAGTGTTCTGAGGAGTCCTCGTGCGATTCAAGTCAACATCGAGATCATGCGCGCATTTGTCCGGCTTCGGCAAATGCTCGCCTCTAACTCGGAGCTCGCTCGAAAACTAAACGAGCTTGAGAACAAATACGACCAGCACTTCAAAGTTGTCTTTAGAGCGATTCGTCAGCTAATGAACCCACCAAAAACAAACTCAAAGCAAATTGGATTTCGCGCAAAGGTAAATAACTGACTGTAATGAACTCAAACTCAGACCTCACTTTTCGAAAGGAACCTCACCATGAGCGAAGTAAAACTCAACCTCATAGACTCTCAACAACTCATTCAAGGAACAATTCACAGCTCAGTCGTCGATAGATGCGTCGCTGCGCTGTCGGCAGAGCCTGAAACGATCGCAGAGCTCGAAGCTGCGCTTCCTCGTTATATGAAACCGGTGGAAGGCCGCAGCCCGTTCGAGACATTCAAGCAAACTCAGGAGGTCGATGATCAGCCGTGGGATGCGGGTGTGATCATAATCGATCTTGCAGCTCGAATCGTTGCCTTTGAATCAAGCTGTTCGCAGCCAGGTGCAACAGGCCAAGTCGATTATCACGACGGCGAAAATGCGACGGACGTTATTGTGCTCTACCGAGTTGCTGATGACTGGCTGTTTCTCAACTCAATTCAAAAATACGAACAGGTTAGAACGAATCGTGTGCAACGCCGTCTCATGCCACGACTTGACGCGCGCGCAGTCCTTTACGGCAAGCCCCTTTTGGAGTTCATTTCCAATGCTGTCTCACAGGCCTCTGCTCGCGATCCGAGTACCGATGAATCTGACCTGATGCGGGAAGCAATAATCAAGGAGATTCACAGCCAGTGGCTGACAACGCCTCGTGATGACCTGGGCGGTAAATCTCCCAGAGCGTTGTTACTCGAGAAGCAGGACTTCATTGATTACGATCTTCACAGTCGTTCCTTGCAGTGGAGCTTTCAGGGCGAAGGACCTCCGTGTCTGGGTCTGGATTCGTTTGCATATCGATTTGCAGGCTTTGGGACACATGAGTGGGTTGTTTATTACGACTTACTCCGGTACCTCATCGCCAAAGCATTCGAGCATCTCCAGGAACCAGGCATTGAACGGCTTGAGGAGTTCAAACGGGATTGGCTGGAAAGTCCGCAGCCGGACTATGGCGGGCGAACACCAGCGATTCTCATTCAGAGTGAGCGCAGGCGTTTACCCATAACAATCTCGGGTCGCGAGCTGATCATTGATGAGGCTTGCCCAATGTGCCAAATGATGGCATCGGAAACCGAATCAGGTCGGGAAGTCACCTTCTGGCATCTTGACGGTTCTCATATGGACGACGAATTCGTATTTTCTCCGTTTCTAACGCGCGATGAGTGGGATGCCGACCGGCGCGAATGGAAAGCTTTTACTGAAAAGTTCAATCGAGAGTGGGAACAGCGGCATCAAGCCGAGCTTCAAGGAAAGCATCAGGGAGATGAACCAATGTGTGAGGCCGATGCTGGTTCAATTCAATGACCGCAATTTTCGACCGGTTGAGATCACACTGCCAGGTATCAGGTGTCAGGTGTCGGGTGTCAGGTGTCGGGTGTCAGGTGTCGGGTGTCGGGTGTCAGGTGTTAGTTCGATGTCAGATATTCTGCTGATACCTGACACCCGGCACCTGATACCCGGCACCTATCACCCGGCGGCTTGACTGACGTGAAGTTACGTCGTCGTTCGGTTGCGTTCACCAATCGACGTGGAAGTGCCACTCGTGGATGTGCTACTTCCACCCGCGCCGGCCGCAGCCATTCGCGATAGGGCGCTGCCGTGCGTTGGTTCGGTGGTCGTCGCTCCTTCGATTGTTCTGCCTCTGATGCGGAGGCGATTCTCGACATTGGCAACTCCCGAAACGTCCTCAGCGATGTCTTCGGCACGACGCTTCGCATGACGATCGTCCACTGAGCCTGTTAACGTGACTTCGCAACTAGCTACAGTCACTTCAATATCGCTCGCATCGATGTACGAGTCATCACTCAGACGATCGTTGATATCCTCTTTGATCCGCTCATCGCTGCGTTTATATCCCCGTGGCCCTCGACCGCGATAGTTACCTTCACGCATCTTGTCGAGCCGACGGCGTCTTTCGGCTTCCTCATCTCCAAACCATGAAGACACTTCGTCACTTGCGCGATCCAACCAGCCTCGTTCACCGCGCCGGCTCAGATCATAGTCGCGATCATAGTCACGATCATATTCACTGCTGCGGTACGATCTATCGTAAGTTTCTCCGGAACGGTAACCTGACGGATAGTTGTACCTTTGGAAATAGCGACGTGACGGGTCCCTATACGATCCACGTGATTGCTCCCTGTACGAATTCTGTTCTTCGTCTTCCCAGTTGCCCAGTGCGGGGTTACTGCCATAAAGTCGACCGCCAAAAGCCCTGCCCGTGTTGTACAACGGTTCGCCAACACCAGCGCGCTCGCGTTCGAGCGGCCAACCTGCTTTTCCGCCGCGGGCACGGTACTCACTTTCCCGGTCGTACTCTGAGCGACCAGACCAACCTTGGCGACCGTACCGCTCATAGTCACCTTCCCGTCCGAATCTGCGGCGTTCTGGAGAACCCTCGCGGTAGCTTTCGTCGTCCCGGTCGTAGCGGCCATAATCCCGCTCATCATAACGAGTTGACATAATCTCCCTCCCTTTCTCGTTTACCTTGTCCGTAAATCCAAATTTCCAGATTTACTACTGCGATCATAAACACTTCTGGTGAAGATCCATGGCGAATGTGCTGAAGATCCGTGTCATTTCCATTGACGAATTGAAACAGGAATTTAGCTTCTTTTACATATTACTGGTCGCAAAATTCTCAGAACTTCCCAAGCAAATTTTAAGTATTACAGGGCAGTAGACGCGCTAATTAACGCACGCCTTTAATTCCGAAACATTGGAATAGTTAACGAATTTTGGATCAGAGGAGAGGACTACCATGAAGCCGACACTATTTTGCACGGCCATCCTTTTGAGCTTACTGTCAATGACCAGGATAGTCATTGCACAGAACTCAAATCCGGCACCGAACTCCAACTCAGCGCACGCAAACACACGTGCTTCGGAACGATCGTACGAGCAAGCTCGACGCGTGCTCGATGACGGCATCGAAGCGCTCGGCGGACTTGAAGCGTTGCGCGCGATCAAAGACTTCACGCTGAAAGAGAAAGGAAAGATTCACGCGCGGTACCAAAGCCCGGAACCCGAACCTCCATTCGTTGTTGGAACATCCGAAGAAACACTCACGGTGGACACTGAACGCGGATTCGTTTTCAACGAAATAAAGACTGCAAACGCGGGTTTCAATAACTGGGTGAAAACTTACGTTAAAGGAACAGAGGGTCAGACACTGGACATGTGGTCCAAGACGGCAACTCCCATTGCCAATGCATCTATCAACAATTTCCGCGGACAGATTCGACGGCTTCCGCCATTCATATTGCTCGAAGCACTGGACCGCGTACAAACTCTCCGATGGGTGGGCGAGGATGAAATTGGCGGGCGCAAGCAACGGGTAATCAGTGTGATTCGTCCTGACAACCAGCAGCTCGCTCTTTCGTTTGATGCTCAGACGAACTTGCTTACCAGGTACGACTTTCTATATGCCGATCCGATGGCTGGCGACGCGGTGATCGCACAAAATTATTTATCGTATCGCCCTGTGGGCAAGTTGAAGCTTCCTTCCGGTCGCATTCTGTTCAACTCCGGCGGCGTTGTTCAAGAGACTGAGTTTACGGATGTCCAGATAAACACCCGCCCGGCCGATAGCTTATTTGAAGCGCCGAATGGCTTCGAGAAGCTTGCAACGCCACCAGCGACACCACCGCCGCCGGCTGTAACCAAGGTTGCTGAAGATGTTTACTTCCTGCAGGGACTCGCAGGCGGCACACATAACGTGATGTTCGTGGCTTTTAACGATTATGTGCTGGTGTTAGAGGCTCCAGAACAGATCTTTTATGGCAGCAATTCACTGCAAGCACTTGCGAAGATCAAAGAGACCGTTCCAGGTAAGCCAATTAAATATCTTGTCCTGTCTCATCACCATGCTGACCACGCTGGGGGGTTTCGAGAATACGCGGCGGAAGGCACAACTATCGTTACGACCCCCGGCAACAAGAGTTTTCTTGAAAAAGTCGCCGCTATCGACTCATCACGGTTGCCGAAAACAGCGTCATTGAATAAGCGGCCACTCGTGATTGAAACCCTTGAGAACAAAAAGCGAGTTTTTCAAGACGACAAGCACGTAGTCGAGTTGTACGACATCGGACCTAACCCGCACGCTAAAGAAATTATCGTGGCGTATCTACCCAAAGAAAAGATTGTGTTTCAGGCTGATCTACTAAACCCAGCGGCCAACGGAACAATCGCAATTGCCCAGGATCCGACGGTTAGCTTCAGTGAGAAGTTGCAACAGTTAGGACTCGAAGTGGATAAGATCTATGGCGTGCATGGACGCCCTGCGACGCCACAAGAACTCCGCAGCTCCGTCGAGAAACGACGCGCGTCGGATCTCAAATAGGACAGCATCAACTAATTGAAGACAATCCTGAACGGGCGGCTGTTAATAACATGGCCGACGGGTTGACGCCGCCCCACAGGAAGAGCGCTGACGAGTCCCTTCACGATCTCCAGTTGCGCTATTAGGCGAATTTCTATGCGCTCAACGAGATTGGACAGCCGGCGTGCAGTATCCAGATCGACGCGTGCTAAATGGGTCAGGCTTTGGTGAAGAAGATTGATTAGGTTTCCTAGCGCACTGTATTGCGTCTTCGTCCATTCGCCATCTTTGAAATAGCGTTGGTCAAATCCATCTAATACTACCGCCGCAGCTACCATCTCGTTCAACTTAACGATGACTGGCTCCAACAATGTAGCACTCCGTTCAGCATTTAAAGTCGAATAGTTGTTTGCGAGTTGCAGCCGAATCGTCATCTTGTTTGCATCAGAAGGTTGAGAGTCCAGTAATGCCTTCGCTTCGTCAAGCAGCTCGAGCGCCTGCGTCTTGTCGCCGGCATGCGATGCGTTCATGGCCATGCTTGCGAGCATATGCACCCGTTGCTCAACGTTCTTTACCCTCGCCAACATCCCGCGAACCTCTGCAACCTTGTTTTGGGAAACGCGATTCCAAACCGATTGATTTTCAATTTGTTCGAGCAAGTTCCGGCGGTGCTCCGGACTTTTTATGAATTCATTGATAATCTGGCGCGCACGATTCGTATCGCCATCCGACATCGCCTTCCATGCGGCTCGCTCATAGATTTGTGGCTGAAGCTCAGCGGGGTAGCGGTTCGCCAATGCCATAATTGCATCGGGTGTTCCGGTTTGCGCGATATCATTTATTTCCTGATTTAATTGCGAGCTGGGATCCAGTGTCCGACGCACGCTGTCGCGCCAATGTCGCATCGCCACAACTCGCCCCGGTAGGTATTTTTCAAGATGAGAAATCAGAACTTCCGCATAATGGTAATAATTGTGAGCGTTGTTGGTGCCGCCTTCACGCGCTCTTATAGACAATACAAGGGAAGTAAGAAGCTCAAGTAGATCTCGGAAAGTCTCTTCCTTTGCTTGGGGAGGTTGATATGAACTCAACAGATTCCAAGCAACGTTGGCAGACTCATGATTTCGTTGCAAGTCCTCCGCCATCAATCGATCCACCAGTTCACGATGTAACGCTTGTGCGCCCGCTTTATTGTTAACATCAAGCTGAGACAGTATCTGGACGACTCCATATGAAATTCTTTTTCGCAGTGCAGCCCGCGCTATGTTTAGAGCACGTGCAGGATCCTTGGCAGTGATCAGGGTGGCCAGGTGTAATTCCAATTCAGGTTCGATCGACTGCTGATTCCAATTGGCGTCTGTTGGGATGCGTGTCGCCTGCAGAAAGCTCATAGCCATTTCCGGGTCGCGACGCGCCATTCGTTCGATAATTTCTCTCCGCTGTTGGTGAATCATGCCGGCGGCGCTGGCCCGCTGATGAAACTCCTGATCGGCGGCTTCGAGCGCCGATATAGCGTCAACAACCTCTTTCGTGACGGTGTCAAAGAGAGCGCGCGCACGCTTCTCGTCTTTATCCCATAAGAGATCGGCACTGTTGCTTGCCAGGTAGATGCGATTGTCGGGCGTGCGAAGCCCTGAAATGCCGTCAGCAACGGTTTCAAGTAATTCAAAGGCCTGTTTATCTTTCGCGTCTTCAGCTTCGGCCGGTGGTTTCTCTTGAGCTTGGGTGAAAATCGCGAGTGCCAAAATGAGAATGAAGAGCGAGACGCAGGTGGAGAGTCGCAACATAAGTGGCCTGCCTTTGTGGGATGGCGGATTAGCCAAACAACGCTACAGACTTTGGACGAGTCTTTAACGTCTGACGGGGAGCAAAGTTGCGGTAGCTTCTGAGAGATCTCAGATCTCAGATGACAATCTCAGATCTCAGACGCTTTCCCGCAGCTTTGAGGCAGGAAAAGTGATTAAGGTTGTCAGCCACAGAACCGCAGTACTTAAAGTGAGTATTATGAGGCTGGCTACCGCAAGCGGTTCTTTGAACTGTTAGTTGCTATTTCGGTGCTTTATCAGGCTCTGGTACTGTCCAACGGTAGACGTAGTGCTTGGTCCCTCTGACCGTGATTTCCTCGTAGGCCTCGGCCTTCCAGTCACCCATGTCGTAATTGTGCGACACGATACGCGTGCCCGGGCGCAGGTCCTTAAGCAGTTTTGGCCGCAGCTTTAGGTTGACGTCAGGCAGCAGATATAGCGTGACCACCGTTGCCCCCGTTAAATCAGCCTCAAACAAATCTTTTTTGACAAACCGCACCATATTTGTCACGCCTGCTTTGCGGGCGTTGTCGTTGCTCTCCTCGATTCGTTTTGGGTTCAGGTCATAGCCAACGCCCCGCGCTCCGTACTTTTTGGCCGCAGTGATTACGATGCGACCGTCGCCGCTCCCAAGGTCATAAAGGAAATCCTTCTTATTCACGCCTGCCATGATAAGCATTCGAGCAACGACTTCGTCCGGTGTCGGGACATAAGGCACATCCAGCGGTTGGTCTACGATCTCCACGCCCGCGACTTTTGGCGTGCCGGTAGGACTCGCCGCGGCCGGTGACGTGGGTGGAGTTGCAGGAGGTGCGGACTGTGCCTTATCGGAATTGGCGCAGCCGCTTAAGACGAGGGCTATAAGCGCAATAAAAACTAGAAGTGTGATTCGGATGGTCATGGTGTCCACAGATTACACAGATCACACCGATTCGACAAAACCAATTTTGGGCACGAACTGTGTAATCTGCGGATGTCAAAGAGAACGCAACAGACGTAGAGAAGACTTTCCCTCTTGCCGTCTAACTGGTTCTTTAAATCGGTGTAATCGGTGGATAGTTCAAGTTCCGGGCGTCAGGCGAATCAGACCGGTCGCGTCGCGCACGATCAAGTCAGATCCCAAAAACACGGGCATTGCCCACGTCTGAGCATTCGCGACCTCGTAACGCTTATCGACCGAGAACGCAGTCCCGCCACGTTTTGCCGCAATCAGTTGAGCGCTATTCGTTAAGTAAACAACGTGACTCGGCGTCAGCAGCACCGACGCATGTTCGCCTTCACGGCCTTCCGTGGACCACCGCAGAGCTCCAGTCTTGGCGTCAACCGCGACAAACTGTCCTTTCTTTTTTGACGAGTGGCCGTAAATAAGCCCGTCGCCGAAGACAGGTGAGCTCATGTACATCGCTACATCGGGGTTCTTCCAAACCTCGGTAGCGGTCCACTTGCCGGCCGTTTGCTTGAGCTGATACGCGTGCGTACCCTGGCGCGTGCCCGAAACAATCAAATGCGAACCGGTCCAAAGCGGCGTCGCAATGTTCTCATGCCACTCATCGGGAAAAGGAGATGACCAGAGCTCGGCGCCAGTTTTCGCATCAATCCCGACGATTGAGCCATTCGTCAACGTAACAATCTGTGACTGGCCGCCAGTATCAATCACCACTGGTGATGCATAACCTGGTCCTAGCCCACGCCACGTCCAGGCGGTCTCGCCAGTAGCAGGTTCAAGCGCGAGCAGCTGACCTCCATGGATATCACTGCCGACCTGAACAATCACTCTGTTACCAATTGCAAGAGGTGAGGCTGCCGTGCCGCAGAAAAGCTTCGACGTATCGATAGTCTTTGAAAAGTCCTTCCGCCAGAGTTCCTTCCCCGTTGCCGTGTCCCAGGCTGTGAGGACGCCTGTCACGCCGAGGGTGAACAGCCGGTTGCCAAGTACCAGTGGCGTAGAATTCGGGCCCTTCGCCATGTTGACCGCATACTGATTCTTCTGAAATGCCGCGGAATATTTTTGCTCCCACAGCACTTTTCCGTCGGTCAGATTAAGCGCGATTACTATCTCCTCAGGATCGCGGCGGCCATGTATGAAGACTTTGCCCTGAGACACCACGGGAGACGAATAGCCTTCTCCAACCTCGACGCGCCACAGTTTACGTAGGGTATTAGGCCACGACTTGGGGGCGCTTGAGGCAGGAACTATTCCGTCCCGCGAGGGGCCGCGCCACTGGTTCCAGTCCTGGGCGGCAGCAGTTTGAGCGAGCAGTACGATTGCGATCAGATATCTGAGAATCATGGGTAGTTTTAAATGGGAAACGGGCAAATGGATAACGGGGAAACGGGCAAATGATAACTTAAGATTCTTCTCTGTGCACCCTCTTCTCTGCGCACCCCGCAGGGAGTCCAACTTACTGAGGCGGGGCATGCAACGGTTTGCTAAAGAGTCAGCCTCTAATTCTCACCCGGCTTCAGCCGGGTGGGCCCAGCTAGTAGCAACCGGGAAACCGTTTAAACGGTTTCCATCTTATCTTCCCGATCCCACACCTGGCTGAAGCCAGGTGAGAATGAGATGGACCGTTCTATGAGAACAACAATTCTCGTATCCCTACTATTGATCGCCGGTCTGGGCTGTCAATTGAGTCAATCACGAGCGTCATCAGCCGCTACCACCGCGAGCACGACCCCTGCCCCTACAGCGGATTCCAGCGCAACACATGAAGCCCCCGCTTTACCATCCGGCGGCTACGGCACGACCGACTTCACCCGTCACGTCGATCAGCTCAAGAAGAGCCTGCCTTCAAGAGAGTTTTCAATTGTGGTCCAACCTCCGTTTGTCGTGGTCGGCGACGAACCGAGTAGCGAAGTAAAACGGCGGGCAGAGGGCACGGTCAAATGGGCGGTCGACCGGTTAAAGCAAGACTTCTTTGCCAAAGATCCAAACGAGATACTCAACATCTGGCTCTTTAAGGACGAAGCGTCCTATAAAAAGCACACCCGCATGTTGTTCGGTGAAGAACCGACGACACCATACGGCTATTACTCGCGAAAGCACCGAGCGCTCATTATGAACATTGGAACCGGTGGTGGGACTCTGGTACATGAAATCGTGCACCCATTTGTCGAAGCGAACTTTCCAGCCGCGCCTCCATGGCTAAACGAAGGTTTGGGGTCGCTATACGAACAGTGCGGCGAGGTTGACGGACATATCCACGGCTTCACTAATTGGCGCTTGCCAGGTCTGCAACGCGCAATTCGAGCCGGCGAAGTTCCGTCATTCAAAACTTTGATGGAGATGGATGCCAACACCTTTTATAACCACGACAAAGGTGTCAACTACGCCCAGGCTCGCTATCTTTGTTACTACTTGCAAGAAAAAGGTCTGCTGCTAAAGTTTTACGGCGAGTTTCACGCCTCACATAGGCGCGATAGCTCCGGTTACAAAACGCTACAGCGAATCCTGGGAGAACCCGATATGGACGTCTTCAAGAAGAAGTGGGAGAAGTTCGTGTTGGGTTTGAGGGTTGGCTATTCAGTGAATATCGATTGACTATTACCTACTCTCAAGTTTCTTCGACGATGCTACCAGATTCACAATCGCGTTCACTAGATCCGTAGGTTCCACTGGCTTGGCGATGTGCAGCTGATAACCAGCTGAGAGCGCACGCTCGCGATCGCGGCTCGTCGCATATCCAGTCAACGCAATGGCCGGAGTCTGACCGCCACGCTCCGCAGGCAGCGCTCGGACATTGCTAATTAACTGGTAACCATCCTGATCGGGTATGCCGATATCGCTAACTACGACGTCAGGAGTGTTGTCTGCGAACGAACTCAGTGCTTCCGGAGCTGAAGACGTGGAAATCACTTCGGCGCCATGACGCTTAAGCATCATCGTCAATAGCCGCCGGGAATCATCGTCGTCTTCGACGAGTAAGACTCGCGTGCCTTCCAAGCTGGGAATATGCGCCGCCTTACGCTGCCGTCGTTCCACTTCGAGTCGCCGGTCTGCCGCTCGTGCCGGATCGCGACGTTCTGCAGCCAATGGCAACTCGACTGTGAAAGTCGCACCTTTACCCGGGCCCTCGCTCTCCGCGTTAACTGTGCCTCCATGTAACTCCACCAGGTGGCGTACAACTGCGAGACCCAAACCAAGTCCGCCTTGCCTCCGTGAGATCGAACCCTCGGCCTGACGGAAACGGTGAAAAACGTACGGGAGAAACTCGGTCGTGATTCCTTCTCCAGAATCGCGGACAGTAAGTCGCGCCGACGATCCGACTCCCACCAACTCGATCCATACGTGACCGCCACGAGGCGTGAACTTGACCGCATTCAAGAGCAAGTTCCAGATCACTTGCCGCAATCTGTTTGGGTCGCCCTTAACCAGACAACATTCGGGATCGAGATTAGTTTGCACCTTGACACCCTTGGCATCGGCAGTAGGTCGCAGCGCGTCGTACGCTGCTTCCAAAATCGGCGCGAGATTAATTGGACGAACATCCAACCGCAGATTACCAGTGATGATGCGCGACACGTCCAGCAGATCGTCAATCAACCGGGCCTGTGAACGAGCATTGCGTTCAATGGTTTCGATTGCCCGCTCAATGTTGTTTTCCTCGATGTCGCGATTGCGGATCATGAGCGCCCAGCCGAGGATTGAGGTCAACGGCGTCCGCAGTTCATGAGACAACGTGGCGAGGAATTCGTCCTTCAGTCGATCTGCCTCTTCAGCCTGTTTGCGAGCATCGCGTTCCCGCACGAGCAAGGCTGCGCGTTCTTCTTCCGCAAGCTTGCGAGCCGTCACGTCAAGCACGAGAGAAAGAACGGACACAAGGTTGCCGTCACTATCGTGCAGCACGGAGTTGTACCATTCGCAGTACAGCACGGATCCTTGCTTGGTGTAATTGCGGTTACGCTGCACTCCAAGTAGCTCGGCGCCGACACGTTGTCGATGGGTCAACTGCGCTACCGCATCTGCGTCCTGCTCAAATACAAAGTGCCAATCGTTAACGTGCTTGCCAATCACCTCGTCCGCTTTCCAGCCGAAGAGCCGCTCTGCCGCTTCGGACCACCGCGAGACGCGAAAGTCGCTGTCCCACTCGATAACGGCAAGCGGCGAATTCTCGAAGTGAGAAATCAGTCTCTGGTGAGCGCGTTTTGCTGCGTCCTCGGCCGTTTTGCGTTCCGTGATGTCCTGAATGATTGCAATGCCGCCGATGATTTCCTTTTTCGTGTTGAGCAGTGGGGAGTAATAACCTTTGAAAAAACCTTTCCGGCCTGTCTCGGGCACTGTGTAAGGCCGGTTTTCAGATGTAGCAGTCTCACCGGCCAAAACTGTGTAAAACAATTTGTCTTCCCCGGTGTCTTTCAGAAATGGAAAGACGTCGAAGGCATACTTGCCGATAACTTCCTGCCGAGTTAATCCAGACATACGCTCCATAGTGCGATTCCAAATTATGTAGCGACACTCGCGGTCGAACGCGAGTATGCCATCGACACTGGCGTCGAGGACTTGTGGAAGAAGCAGATCGTTTTGGAAGGGTGTTTCGTTCAAATATTCAATGCAAAAGAGGCTCGAACTGGGACCTGGATTACTGTTGGCTGAGGAAGTCGCGTATTGGGCGGCGATCGTTTTCGTCCTTGATCCTAGTGAAAAGTTTGTTGCCGAGCTTCTTGATAGTCTCTGGATGATCGAACGGTAACTCTTTGTACATCGTGCCGCCACTGAAGTGACAGGGCTTGCATTGCTTTTCAAGAATTGGCTTTACGTCAGCGGCGAAGTCGACCTTCGCGGAGGAGAGTGAACCGCCATTTACCGGTCTCGGAACCCAGGACGCCTCTGAAGTTGTGTGAACGCAGATATACAGACCGACCACGAAAATGATAGCAAGTAGTATCACGCCGACCCTCATGCTGGAATGCTACTCCTATTACGACCAAAGTCCCAAGTCTCATCCGCAGATTGTTCTAATCTGCGTAATCCGCGGACTTTTCTCGTCGGGGACGCGATGAACTAAGTCGTGAGCGCATTCGTTGCTGCCACTGCGTCTGCCGTTGATCTACCACTTCGATTTCATCCAGCAAGTTGCCGAAACTCTCTCCGCCGAGCTGTCGCATCTTCAAGTACAACAGCGCCGGCACAATAGACATCAGCGGTACAATCAAAATATTCACGAGCGACGTGAGTTGTTGGTAGATCTTATTTCTCGGCTGCCGCGGGCTACCATCGTTAACGGTGATGCCCACAGAAACCTCACCCACCAACGAACCGATAGCCATCGGAATGAGGAACTGTAACAGCACGACAATGATTACCGTCCGCCAGGAGCGTCTGGCTAGTTCGACGGCGCGCCGTGTGGCCGCTTTACCCTTCAGCCCTTCCAGTAAAACCACAGGTGCCCAAAGCGCATAACGAATAGTCATCACGATTCCCGGAATAATTACGAGTGCGTACCCTATGACGACGAGGATCGTGACTCGCATGGCTGTTCTGAGAAACGGTCTCCACCGCCGCTTCAATACACCTATTGCATCGTGGAGTTTGACCGGTCGTAATGGAGCGGCCGCTAACTGCGTGACGATAACCGCCGTTACACCCGAAATCGTGGTCGCTGCCAGGAACTGCACTACGACATGCAGCAATCCGACGCATACCATCGCTACAACCAGAACTATCTTTGTAGTTCCCCACCCTTGCGGCTGAGCATCCTCCGCCAATTGAAGAATCACAAGCGTTATCGTCGTAACTATGAAAGGAAGGTGTACAGTCAGCGATAGTTTTAAGAACGTGGGAAAGTGTTCGCTGAAGAGAGCAAACGCGCGTCGATACAGAGAGCCAATACTCTGGGCCTGCGCACGCAATGAGTTCGCGAACGCAAGAGCCGTCTGTGGCCGTTCAGCAGGGTTCTTGGCGAGCGTGCTCATCACAGTTTCGGCGACCCGGCGCGGTACTTTCTTGTTACGCTCGCGCAGAGGCTTTGGTGGCAACTCCATGTGCTCGCGAATGACGCTGCCCGTGTGACCGGCAAATGGCGTTTCGCCCGACAACATTTGATAGGCAATCACACCAAGGCTGTAAATGTCCGAGCGCGCGTCGAGGCTTTTCGCCGCGCATTGTTCGGGAGACATGTATGCCGGCGTGCCCATGATCGCGCCGATGCGGGTTAGCTCAGTTGTCTTGGTAGCGGCGGGATTAGTTACGTGATGCGTTGGCTGATCAAACAGAAGTGTGCGATCTCCATCCTCGTTCGCAGGCGCTTCCATGATGGCCGTGGCGGGTTCGGCTTCCATGATGGCGGTTGCGGCGTCATCCGCAACGAGTTGCGTCGCACGAGGATGAGCTGAACCGGTGGCCGCTGCTGACATCCTCCTTCCATCAATGGGTGGAAGACCGGCCGTCTCTGCTGTCATCTGGGTCTCGCCTAATTTAGCGATACCAAAATCAAGCACCTTCACGCGATAACCGCCCAGCCGGTTCGGCTCAAGCCAGATGTTGTCTGGTTTGAGATCGCGGTGCACGATCGCTTGTTGGTGTGCCTCATGAACTGCCGAACAAACCTGCTCCAGAATGTCGACGACCCACTCGAGCGGCAACTTCTTCTCTTCGGCAAGCACGTCGCCTAGCGTGCAGCCGTCGAGGTATTCCATCACCAGGTAGGCGACTTTTTCTCCGCCTGCTTCAGCAAAGCCAAAGTCCGTGACGTCGACAACATTTGGATGTCGTAATCCTCCGGCAGCACGAGCCTCGCGCTTGAATCGTTCAACGAACTCCACATTGCGCATAAACTCAGGCGCAATGATCTTGAGTGCGACGTATCGCTCGGTCCCGAGATGACTGGCGAGATAGACTGCGCCCATCCCGCCCGATCCGAGCAGGCGTTCAAGCCGATACTTTTCGTCAAGTATCTGACCGACGTAACGGGAGAGTGACTGCATGGGTTTAATAGGGCCTATAGGACTAATATGACCTATTCGTCCTATTCAAATTCATTGCCAGAGTACTCTCAGGAGAGCCTTATAATCCCCACCCTCGGGAACGCCTTCCAGGATCAGGACGCGTTTACCACGCAGTTCGGTTATCACAGTTCCCTCGCTGGTTCGCCACCCGTGTTTCTCAGCCGCCGCGGGACGAGCCTCCTGCAAATGATTAAAGCTCTGTGTTCGACCAGAACCCAGGTCGATCGCCTCGGCACCTGGATACCGGCGCCATGTGCGTTTAGCGTAAGCATCGTAAAACTCTCGAGCATCATTCTCGCTGTCCCATGACGCGAGTTGCGCGAAAAAGACCTCTCCGGGCTTTGCTCCGACGTACACTGCATAACGATCGCCGGCCCACCCGGCCGCCGCGCGTCTTGATTCGACAGGCGCATTCAGGAATTGATCCAGAATTAAATAAAGAGACCATTCACCGTTTACATCGTAATCAATCCTCTTCCACCCAGCGCCGAGGATATTTCGAACCTCAGGCAAGGAGATCTTCTGCGGAACTTCATATTCAAAGTATTTCTCCGGATGAAGAATCTGCTCGCTCGATAGCGGGAGCTTTGTGTAAGCCTGTGAGACAGCCTTCCAGCCTCCATGTTTGTACACACGCGTAGCCCATTCTGCTCCTTGTTCATAAGGAAAGACCAACGATTCGCGAATGGCTCGAGGCGCCTGCTTGAATTGCTCAGACGACATGTTGCTGCCGCCCAATGAACGAATAAAAGCGAGCGCGACCAGCGGATGCTTTGCCATGTACAGCGTCATAGCCAGCGTCGCATCACCCTCGATCATGGCGTGCGCCGCCAGTTCCGCATCAGAGTCACCTTTGGGCCACTTCTCGAACCGTCGGAGGTTAAAATGCTGATCTTGCAGAGCGTGGGTCAACTCGTGAGCCATCACCGGCTTCTGGCCCTCAAGTTCTATCCAGTCGGCCAGGTAGAAGCGTTTAGCTTTCGGATCGTAATAACCCGCAACTTGTTCAGCTAGTAATTTGACAACAAATGCCCTGTATTGAAAGGTCGGCGGCGCCAGCCCGAGTTTTTTCAAAAGAAGTTCAGCCGCCCTCATTTCGGCCGCAGTTGTTTGCTGGTTGAGGTTTTTCACAACCATGCGCTCTATCTGTGTGCGCGACTGAGCCCCGCTCTTGACCGGCCGAAGGATGGGGAGCTCGCGGATCTCGCTGGTTTCTTTCAACACTGCGACAGTTGTGGCGACGATAGCTGCGTTTCGGGTAATTGCGGCGCGGGCGGCGCCGCCAGTCCGCTGAGGCGCTGACGAGACTAATATTCCACCGCCCAGGACGGTCGTGAATATCAGGCAAAAGCAGGCAAAGGCGCAGACCAGTCGTGTGATTTGCTTTGACAACATCCGGCTTTCGCTCTTATAGTCCGCTAAACGTTTCAACCCTAGTTGCAATTTTAGATTCATGCGGCTTTCTCTTTCGGAAAGAGTTTGGAGGCCTTCCTCATATGACCAGCCCGGCTCCTGAAAATGTTCTCGGCGATTGGCACGAGACTCTCTTGCGCGTGCGTTATTCCGAGACCGACAAAATGGGCATCGTCTATTATGCCAATTACCTCATCTGGTTCGAAATCGGCCGGACGGAATTTTGCCGTGCGCGCGGTTTCTCGTACAGGGAGATGGAAGAGAATGATGACGCTTTCCTCGTAGTCGCCGAAAGCTACTGCCGCTACAAGGCGCCCGCGTTTTACGACGACGAAATATTGATTCGTACGCGCATTACAGAGTTGCGCCGACGCTCTCTGCGGTTTGGTTATGAAATACTCCGAGCCTCTGACGACAAGATTATCTCAGAAGGCGAAACAGGGCATGTCGTAACTGATTCTTCGGGACGAGTTCGCTCATTTCCTGAAGGATACGCTCAGCGGTTGCTGGCGCCGCCCCTGCTCAAGTCCACTCAGCCCGCCGCCGCGAAAGTCCCCACAGAGGAAGGCCCCGAATAAGGACACGGAGAACGGGCGAAGGGGGGACGGGGAGACGGGCGATCCTACGAGGCGCCTCCATTGATCGCCACATCTCCGTGTCACCGCGTCTCCCGTTTCTCCGCGTCTTGATTACGATTCGTGACTGACATTAATCCGCTCAATCCGTCGGGCGTGGCCAGTGGTCTCATCGACATCAACTAACGCCGCGCAAATTCGCGCCTGCCCGCTCGAATGCTCGGCCCTGCGCGCCACTACTGAGGTAAAACGCGCAATGACGTCCGATTTG
>DATEDU010000217.1:0-4803 GCA_035281525.1 Pyrinomonadaceae bacterium
CCAGTCCGAAAGAGGCTGCCGAACCTTTAATGCGATGAATGCGCCGAAACACGGCGTCCACTAACTGCCGGCGCGCGATTTCACTCGCGGGTTCCCGCAGCTCATCGACATCGGCAAGGATTTCCTCAACGAGATCCTCTGTCTCTGCCTCAAATTGACGCTTGCTTTGATCCAAGAATCCTACTCTGACGCAGCCGGATTGGAGGTTTCCATGTCCTGAGACTCTTCAACCATTGCTACATTTTCCTGTGGCTGAATCTCATCGAGATCGCGTTTGATGGCGTCGAGGATGCCGTTGATAAATTGAGTGGCTTCGTAGGTTGAGAACCGGCGCGCGATTTCGAGTGCTTCATTGATGGCCACAGTTCTGGGAGTTGGTTCGTGAAGAAACTCGTAAACGGCAAGCCTGAGGATGTTCCGATCGACGATTGCCATTCGGGCAATTCGCCAATGTTCGGCTCGTGAGCGGATGCGTTCGTCGAGCGCTTCGAGTTGGCCCAGCGTTCCGGTGGCGAGTCGCGTGGCAAACTCGCGCGCTGCCTCTTCGACATCAGCGTCTCCCAGTTCCGCCCAATACGTCCTCACCACCTCCGCAGGTGGCAATTCCCCGACATCAGCAGCAAAGAGCATTTGCAAGGCACATTCGCGTGCCTTACGTCGCGAACCCATATCAATTACCAAAAATCGCAAATAATGAGCGATGAGGTAGTTAAAGAACCTAGTGCTGAGTACTAAGTACTGAGTACTGGTCTCAGCACTCTGAACTCAGTACTTATCACTTATCACTCATCGCTCATCACTCATTATTTCCCGAAGGCTCCCTTGTACAGATTGACTAATTCCACAGCCGACGTAGCGGCTTCAAATCCCTTGTTTCCGAGTTTGACACCCGCGCGGTCGATTGCCTGATCGAGATTATCGGCAGTTACGATTCCGAACACAACCGGCACGCCCGTTGACATACCTGCCTGAGCTATTCCGCGAGCAACTTCGTTGGCAATGTATTCGAAGTGTGGAGTCTGTCCGCGAATAATCGTTCCCAAACAGATGACCGCATCGAACTTACCTGAAGCTGCCGCTTTCAAAGCTGCCAGCGGAATCTCAAACGATCCCGGCACCTTGTAAATCTCGACCTTCTTCTCCGCGACGCCCAACCGTTCGAGGGCATCGAGTGCTCCTTCTACCAACCGCGAGCTAATGAAATCATTCCAGCGGCTGGCGACTATTGCAAACCGGAATCCCGCGCCGCTGAGTCGTCCTTCATGAATAACTGGCTGCAAGTTCGCTGATGCTCCATTAGCTCGCGTTGATTGGGCGAGGCTTTCGCAGTATAGGTGAAGCTTTTCAGGCCAGCAAGCTACACCAAATTCATCGGCTTAGGGTTTTTCGGATCGGTGGTGTAATCGTAAAAGCCTCGACCCGTTTTCCGCCCGTAGAGGCCGGCCATTACCATCCGCTTAAGCAACGGCGGTGGCGCAAAACGCTTTTCTCGATATTCATTGAACATGATTTCGGCGATGTAGTACGTCGTATCAAGGCCAACAAAGTCACCGAGCGTGAATGGGCCCATTGGATAGCCCAGTCCAAGTTTCATTGAGGTATCAATATCCACGATTGAACCGACGCCTTCCTCCAACGCGCGAATCGCATCAAGCATGTAAGGGACCAGCAAGCGATTGACGATGAAACCCGAACGATCGCTAGCCCTCACTGGGACCTTGCCGAGGCGCCCGCCAAACTCTATTGCATGTTCGTAGACCGCTTCGTCAGTCAGAACCGTCCGCACGACTTCGACGAGTTTCATCAACGGCACCGGATTGAAGAAGTGCAATCCGATGAAACGCTTTTGTCGTTCTGGCGAGGTGGCGTTCATCATCTCCGTGATCGAAATGGAGGACGTATTGGAAGCAAAAATTGCGTCGGGTTTGCAGATGCCGTCGAGTTGCCGGAACACGCTGCGTTTCTCTTCAAGGTTTTCAATGATTGCTTCGATAATGATGTCGCAGTCCGACAGATCATCAAATGAAGTTGTGCCGGAAAGGCGGTCGCGTGTCTGTTTCTGTTGCTCGGCAGTGATTACTCCTTTTTCCGCAAACTTAGTCAGCGATTTCTCAATCCCCACGAAGCCCTTCTGAATTAATTCATCCGAGACTTCTCGAACAACTGTTTCGAAACCAGCGCCTGCGGCTACTTGAGCAATGCCTGAGCCCATCAAGCCGCAACCCAATACGCCTACTCTTGTTATTTCCATTTCTCGATCGTTTCCTCCGTTACTTGTTCGACAAACTTTAGTTTGTCGTGAAATTCGACAAGCTAAAGCTTGTCGGACAGCCCACTGTGAGTCTTTCCCATTGTACTGAGCCATTGCTGGTACTTCTTCGACCATGCAGTAAAACGAATCCGCAGCTCGGTGAGCGACTGTTCAGGAGAGCGCGTGCCTGAAGCGTGAGATGTCGTCTGCCGGTTTTTAGAGTCCACCAACAGTGCTTTTAACTCTTCTTTCAATTCATCCGCCTGAGGGTCGAGGTGTGGTGCAGAATCGAGCGCTTTGATGGCTGGCTCGACGGCAGTCACGTTACCTTGCACCGCTTCTATAAAGGCCTCTTGTGCTTCATTCAGAGTTTTCGAAAACACCACGAAATCGACGGCTTTCCCGGTCGGGTGAACAGGCGAGTTCGAGCGACTGAATTGGCGCAAATCGGTCGGCAGATTTCGCGCGACCTTGACAAAACTGATAACAACGAGCGCCAAAGCCACCAATTGCAAGACGAGCCAGGCAACGTCGAGCCTCGCTTTCTCGCCCGGCCTGCGATACGCGACCACTGCTCCCAAGCAAGCTCCCGTAACTAAACCGCCGAGGTGTGCTGCGTTATCGAAAATGCCGCTGCCGACGTAGCCTATAAAAAGATTAAGCAGAATCATTGGCAACAGCCCTGTACCAAAGGCTCGCTTAAACCCTTCCGGCAGCTCGCGTCGAAACTTAATTCCGAATGCAAAGAGTACTCCAACGAGACCAAACAACGATCCTGAGGCGCCGGCGGACGGCATATCGGGGCGAAAGAGAAAGCGCCCGAGCTGTCCAAGAGGCGTGCTTGCTTCCACTACTGTCAAGTAACTCGCAATTGAAGCTCCGATGCCGCTGACAACCCAAAACACGGTGAACTTCGCCGAACCATAAAGCTTTTCAACGTAGGGCCCGAGTATCCAAAGGCTGTACATGTTCACCATTAGGTGCAACAAATTTACGTGGACAAACATTGGCGTAATCAGACGCCACCACTGCCTTTGTGAATTGATAAGAGAATTCAACTTCGCGCCGTAGGCAATGAGTACTTCTTGTGGAAACACCTGCATGAGGCTGAGGTTCAGATTGCTCGACTGCCACATCAATAGAAAAATGAACAGATTGGCGAAGAGGAAAATTATGGTGAACTTGTAAGGCCGCGCCAGAATTGCTCGGGCAAAGCGAACAGTCTCGCGATCCGAGACTACTCGGTGCGACTGTGATGAGGCTGGCCCACCTGTATGCGCGCCGCAAACTGAACACTGAGTCTCACCGGCGCCCACAATTGCCCCGCAGTTCCGGCACATCGTGGGGCGCGCCTCAGGACCATTGTTTCTTCTGGCAATCACGTATTAACGCCAACAAGCGTGATGCCTTGTTTGGAAGCATCACGCTTGAATCTGTCGGAGCTTCGGGTTGGTCCAACTAAAAGTGAAACTGTCAGCCGAAACTTACTTGCCAATCTCCTGCAATAAATTCACCAGGTCATCCGCGTGTTCCTCTTCCACTGCCAGGATGCCTTCCATCATTCGTCGCGTCGTAGGATCGTCATTCCCCAGGTATTGGATGATCTCTCGGTAGCTGTCGATCGCAATCCGTTCCGCTACCAGATCTTCCTTGATCATGTCCATCAGCGAATCACCCTCGACGTACTCGGCGTGGCTGCGCGTCAGCAGTCCTGTCGGGTTCAAGTCAGGTTCTCCGCCTAGTTGCACAATTCGCTGCGCAATTTCATCGGCGTGTCCCTGTTCATCATTGGCGTGTTGGAGAAATTCGGCTGCCACACCCTCCGCGTGAATGCCGCTCGCCATAAAGTAATGACGCTTATAACGTAAGACGCAGACGATCTCCGTAGCCAATGCCTCGTTAAGTACTTTGATAACGGTTTCACGATCCGCCTTGTACCCTTCCGTGACCGCTCCCTTTTCGATGTGTTGGCGGGCACGCTCACGCAAAGTCTTTATATCTGTCATGAACGGTTTATCAGACGCTGGTTGTACTCCTGGTTGATCAGCCACGGCTTTCACTCCTTGATGAATTTTTAGGATGGTTCGATATTACTAGCTGTGGTCATGAGGGGCAAGCAAAGCACCGCGAGAAACGATCCAATGAACGCCTCCTTTAAACTCCGTGTTCTCCGTGCCTCCGTGGTGAAACAAAAGCCGAGGAAGAAGCACCACTGAGGCACGGAGAACACGGAGTTGTCTGTTACCACTTAGGTTTCTATTCAGCGGTTAACTTGCCGCTAAGCTTGATCTCATTTCTCGCACTCGCGTCGGCAGCCACTTCTACCGGCACGCGCCACACAAGCGTCTTGATCCGACACGCGCCAGTATTGTCCTCGCGGCAGTAAACCAAAGTGAGCTGAACGCGCAACGATGTGGCTCCGGTCTCATTTGTCTGAATTGGAATACGAAGAGGAAGTTGCAAGTTTTTAGTCGACTGCCTGATCTCCTTGTCGCTTGATCCTGCAGACGGCGTCAGTCCTAACTGCTTCTCACCTTTTTCAACCGTCACTC